>NZ_CP102268.1:2025000-2344500 GCF_025148285.1 Marvinbryantia formatexigens DSM 14469
TTTTTGTTGCCGTCCGCACGCATACAGCCCTGTATCGTGGCAAAATCGGCAAAATTCCACACATGTTCTCCAATAAAGAAGGAACGTTTATCAAATTCCGCGTTCTGCCGCGCATAGTATTCCATCTGAAATTCTTCGCTGAACATTTCCGGCACGCACTGATGGATACCGGCAATCGTATCCGCCCCGTATTCCGTCACCATCACCGGCTTTCCGGTTTTTTCCCAGAAATCCAGCTCCAGGTTCCAGGCATAGCACGCCGCGTCCAGATCGCCGGATAAATTATACCAGCCGTAATAACGGTTGATGCAGACCACATCCATTGTCCGCGTCACCAGATCCTTTTCATAATTATTCTGACAGCAGACAAAGGTGACCGGACGGTCCTGCGGGTCCAGCTCGTGCGTCAGCTCGTAGAGCGAGTGCCAGTATTCATATGCCGATTCCGGAAAATGCTCGGTATCCGGCTCGTTGCCCATCGACCACATCACCACACACGGATGATTCTTATCCCGCGCTACCAGATCGCGCAGCACCTCTTCATGATGATTGCGGATGGAAAACGTCTCATAAGGATTGCTGCTTTCTCCCGCCCCGATGCCGACCGCCGGCGTCTCGTCAATAATGACAATGCCTTCCCGGTCGCACAGGTCGTACATTTCCTCCGCATACGGATAATGGCTGGTGCGGAAGGAATTGGCGTGCAGCCAGTGAATCAGATTTACATCCTTCACATCCAGACAGAGGTCCAGCCCGCGCCCGCAAAAAGCGGCGTCTTCATGCTTTCCGAAGCCTTTAAAGTAAAACGGCTTCCCGTTTATCAGAAACTGTGTGCCCTTCACTTCCACCGTGCGGATGCCGAACGTCTCTTCATACACATCATCCCGGAAGCTTACCTTCGCTGTATACAGATACGGCACTCCCGGATAAGGCCACCACAGCTTTGCCTGCGGAATCGTAAGAACGCCCTCCGCGCCGCTGCTTCTGGCAACGCACTGTCCCTGTGCATCGAATACGGCAATATGCGGATTTTCTCCACCATCCCCGCCGCCCTGCGTACGTATCTCATAATGAACGATTCCATCTGTTCCCTGCACATCCGGCACCAGCGTAATATCGCTGATATAAGCCTGCGGCGTTGTATAAAGACGCACCGGGCGGTTAATGCCCGCGTAATTAAAAAAGTCGAAATTGGGCAGATTCTGCGGCCGTCTCCAGAGCTTTGCCGCCTCCACGCTCGGCACGCCCGGATTGTCCGAGCCGAAAAATGCCGTCGCGCTTTCGTTTCCGACAGGAAGGGTGCTGTGATTTACATGGTTATCCGCCGCCACCACAAGCTCCGCCGTCTCTCCCGGCTTTACAAGCTCTGTAATCTCCGCCTCGAACGGCAGAAATCCGCCCTTATGCTCCACAAGCAGCCGTCCGTTCAGATAGACCTTTGCCCGATGCGTCACCGCGTCAAAGCGCAGCACCAGACGCTGCCCCGCAAGGCAGACCGGCACGGAAAACGTTCTTTTGTAAAACACCCAGCCAAAGTGATTCCGGTAAGCGCGCTCCTCCTTCTGGTCGTTGTAGGACGCCGGCACCGCTATCGGCTCCACAGCATGAAGCTTTGCGGCATCCACCATATCCTGCGGCTCCTCTGTCCCGCCAAGACAAAAATTCCATATTCCGGACAAATCAATGACATTTCTGACAGCATTTATTCTGGGATACAGCATATCTCATCCTCCTTACTTTCCTAACCCTTCACGCCGGTCGACGCAATGCCCTCCACAAAATATTTCTGGAGACACAGAAATACAATCAGCACCGGAATCAGAGTGATGATAGAGCCCGCCATAATCAGACCATATTCTGCGGAATACTGTCCGATAAACATACGCAGACCGAGCTGGATTGTCTTTTTGGATTCCGTTTTCAAATAAATCAGCGGACCAAGATAATCGTTCCAGGTATTTACAAAGGTAAAGATCGTCAGCGTCGACAGCGCCGGCTTGGAGAGCGGCAGCATAATCGTGCTGTAAATCCGGTATTCGCTCATACCGTCAATGCGGGCAGCCTCGCACAGCGCATCCGGTATGCCGGAATAAAACTGCTTCATCATAAACACGCCGAACGCCGAGAATGCCTGCAGGCAGATCATCGCCAGAAGCGTATCGTTTAAGCCCATGTTGCGCATCATGATAAACTGCGGCACCATATAGACCTGCCAGGGCATGGCGATGGTGGCGATGTACGCCAGAAACAGCCCATTTTTGTGTTTAAACTCCAGCTTTGCAAACGCGTAAGCCGCAAAGCTGCTGGTAAGAAGCTGCAGAAAGGTAACGACAATCGTCAGAAATACCGTATTGCCGATAAATTTCGCCAGCGGAATCTTCGTCCAGATTTTCAGATAGTTGTCCCACTTCGGCACCTCCGGAATCCACCGGAACGGGGTCATCTGGAATACCTCTGTGTTCGACTTAATGGAGGCAGAGAGCATCCATAAAAACGGCATAATCATCAGAAACGTAATCAGAATCAATATTGCATACAGAAAAATCTTTGCAATTTTCCGGTTTCTTGACGCAGATTTTGTCTTCATTCTTTTTCTCTCCTTCCCCTATTGCTGTTTTTCATATTTTGCTTCGCCGCGGAACTGGATAATCGTAACAGCCAGAACCAGAACAAAAAGTACCATTGCGATTGCGCTGGAATAGCCCAGGTCCCATTCCTGGAACGCCTTCTGGTAAATATAGTAAACCAGAACGGTGGACGAGGTTCCAAGCTTTCCGTCTCCGCCGCCTGCCAGCATGACGGCAATATCGTAAACCTTGAAGCAGTTAATCGTCAGCATGACAACCACAAAGAAAGTCGTCGCGCGCAGCTGCGGCCAGGTGACATAGACAAATTTCTGCCAGGTAGATGCGCCGTCCAGACTTGCCGCCTCATAAAGCTCATTGGAAATTCCCTGAAGTCCGGCAAGATAGATTACCATATAATACCCCATATACTTCCACACGCTGAACAAAATCAGTGTCAGAAGAATTAAATCGCCGCCAAACCAGTTCGGCAGATTCTCCACATGAAATACGTAATACAGAATCGCATTTATCGGTCCTCTGCTCGGATGGAAAATCATCTGCCACACAGCCGTGATTGCTACCAGGGACGCCACGTACGGAAAGAAAGAAATCGTGCGGAACACGCCCCGGAACCTGATTTTCTGATTCAGAACGATTGCCAGTCCCAGCGACGCTATCATCGTCAGAGGAACCGTGCCGATACAGTAGATAATTGTATTTTTCAGTGCCGCCCAGAAGAAAGTATCCTTTCCCAGACGTATAAAGTTGCTTAATCCCGCAAATTCAATCGGATTGTTTCCATCCCACTTTAAAAACCCAAGACCGAATGCGCAGATAATCGGTACCAGGGTAAATACCGCAAATCCGATAAAGTTGGGGGCAATAAAAGAATATGCCACCAGCGCCCGCTTCCGGTCGCGCCATTTTTTGCTTTTTGCTGCCGCTGTCGGATCCATTTTCTCTCTCCTTTCCGGTTTAAAAGGTCAAAAACGGGACCGGCCCAGTGTTTCTCCTGTTACCGGTCCCTCTTATCACTTATTCGCCAAGAACTTTTCCTACTTCTTCATTCATTTTTGCAATTCCGTCGTCAATCGAGGTATCACCGTTCATGATATCCTTATGATAGGTATCCAGAATGGTGTTGATTTCGGAAATCTGGTCGCTGTAGGGCGCTTCCAGATAAAGCTGCACGGTCTTTAATGCTTCCTTGCTCGCGTCATCCTGCGGGAATCCTTCCAGAGAAGCAATCTCATCGATTACATCATCGTTCATGATTGCCGGGAAGTTTCCGGTCGAAGCGATAATCTTCGCGCCTTCCTCGCCGCATACGAATTTGATGAAATCCCATGCCTCATCCTTGTTCTCAGTCGCCGTCGGAATGGACAGTGCTGTGATGGTGCCAAGCGTTGTGCCTGCTTCCACGCCTTCCGGATGCGGATATTTTACGATGCCCCAGTCGCCGCAGAGCGCGCTGTCATAGTTGCCTTCCTTCAGCTCGGAGATCAGGGTTGCGATATACCAGGAACCCATGTTCATGGTCGCTGTGTTTCCTTCTGAGAAAGCGCCGCTGTAATGAAGCTGGGATGCGTTCGTATCGATGTAGCTTCTGCAGATGCCGTCTGCCTCCTGGTTTTTCACCAGCTCGTAGTACGGTTTCAGGAAATCATAATTTCCATCCAGTACGGAATGCTCGCCGTCCAGAATACCGAAGAGCTGAACCGCACTTCTCCAGGTATGATAATGAGAACCGTAAATCTGGTCGTTTCCAAAGCCCTGCTTTGCAACGCTGCGGCAAAGCTCATCGTACTGCTCCATCGTCATATCGTTTGTCGGATAGTCAACGCCCGCTTCGTCAAAAATTCTCTTATTGTAATACAGTACCCAGAAATCACTGCGGAACGGCAGCTCATACAGCGCATCTCCAACCGTTACCTGCTCTGTTGTACCATTGTAAAGGCTTAAATCAATACCGTCCGCCGCGATACGCTCTGTCAGATCCTCCAGAACACCTTTGGAAACCAGCGTCGCATAGCCCGGCACATCCTTAATCGTTACCACATCAAAATCGGAACCCTCGCCGGATAAGTCGGTCGCAAGTACCGTCATATAATCCGCGCTGCCCAGATCTGTCAGCTCAATGGTCACGTTCGGATGCTGCTCCATATATGCATCCGCCAGTGCGCTCCAGTAAGGCGTTGTCTTCTCATCCCACAATGCCCAGTTTAATGTTACCTGCTCCTCCTCTGCGGATGCCAGCATTCCCATTCCAAGGCTTCCTACTGCCATGCACGCTGCCATACACGCTGCAACTGCTTTTTTCTTCATACTCTTATATCCTCCTTTTTTGATTTGATGATACCAGATTCAAAAGGTCTGAGCCCGCATGATCCTGCTCATAATTGTTTGAAAGACCTCTGTACCTGTCCCAACATCATTTGATAAATTCATTATAAGCTCTCGTTTTTGTTTTTAACATGGCATTTTTCCGGAAAAACCTTCCTTTTTCCCGGTTTCCGATGCAAAGTGCACAGAAAAAACCTGCACTTTTCAACAAAAACATATACTTTTGTTATAATCGCTTCCGGAAAAGTTACAAATCATCTTCACTTGTGCTATACTGTAAAAAAATGAGAAGGAAGATTTTCTTATGAAACGACCCTTTTATAAAACCATCCGCGGACGTCTGGTGCTGATTCTGCTGACGATTATCCTGTTTCTCGGCATCGGCATTTCCTCCTTCAGCTATCTGCTGTTTTACCGCGACCTGCGCAAAACAGCCATCCAGTCCACCGAGACGAACCTGGAGCTGCTGACGGAAAACGTAAACGACTCCCTGGATGATATCATCAGTCTGCTTTACTGGTGCCAGACAAACGACCAGCTTACCAAATTTCTGCTGTCCCAGCGCGGCTCGGAAAAATATGCCAGCATTACCTCCCTTGCCACAGATGTGTTAAACACCACCTTTGTGACAAACGCTTCCAAAAATTATATCCAGCGTCTGGTAATCGGCAGCCCGGAACGCAGCGATTTTCTGCAGGTGGTCAACACAAATTATTCCGTAGACAAACCGATTCCGGAGCTTATCACGCAGCTTTCGTTTTTTGAGGAGCACATGGAAACTCCGCGTCTGGAGGATGTCCGGCTGCAGATGATTGACGAGCCCTTCACCAGACGCTCCGGGAAAATTATTCCGATCATAAGACCGATACAGAACCCCTACACCAGCGGCAGCATCGGTTTTGTCTATCTGGCGCTGGATATCTCTCTCCTGACAGACGAGCTGGGCGTCCACACGCTGGATGAATACGGGGAGCTGCTGTTCTGCATGAACGGGCAGTATTACCGGATTGCGGACGATTCTATCGTGCCGTCCGGGCAGACGCTCTCTCTTACAGATTACCCGGAAACCTACCAGGTGCGCAGCGATACTTCTGTTTATTATACGGATACCGCCTCCGGGCGCTCCATCGCCGTTCTCCGTCCCCTGGATCTAAACGGCTGCTCTGTTGTCCAGCTCATTATGCCGGAGCAGTTCCGCCAGCAGTTTGCACATTATTTTCTGCTGATTCTGCTGATTTTCCTGCTGATTCTGGTAATCGGCATTATTATGATCGCGATTCTCACCAGAACCATCACGCATCCGGTCGAGCTGCTGCGCAACCGCATCAGTCTGATTGCCGGCGGGGATTTTTCCCAGGATTCCTCGATTCTCTGGGACAGCGAGCTGGGCGACATGGGGCAGGACATCAACCAGCTCTCCTCCGATATCCAGACGCTGATAAACAAAAGGCTGGAGGTGGAGAATGAAAAGCAGGCATACGAATACCGTCTCCTGCAGAGCCAGGTAAATCCGCATTTTCTGTACAATACCTTAAATTCCATCAAATGGATGGCGACCATCCAGAACGCGCCCGGCATCGCGGAAATGACGACGGCTCTGAGCGGTCTTTTAAAAAATATTTCCAAGGGCTCCAGCACGCTTGTGACCATCCGCCAGGAGTTTGCCCTGCTGGAGGATTATTTTATTATCCAGAAATACCGGTATGGTGGAATGATCCAGATGAAATTTGAGATTGAAGATGAAACGCTCTGCGACAATGAGATTCCCCGCTTCAGCCTGCAGCCGATTGTGGAAAATTCTATTTTTCACGGCATCGAGCCGAAGGGACAGCCCGGTCTTATCCGGATTCATCTGTTTGCTCCGGATGATAAAACCGTGCAAATCGACGTTACCGACAACGGAACCGGCATCGAGCCGGAAAAAATAAAGACGCTGCTCACAGAAAATGCCGGCGGACAGGGTTCCTTTTTCCGCAATATCGGTATCAGCAACGTAAATAAGCGCCTGCAGTATACCTACGGCGACCGCTTCGGTCTGAAAATCACCAGTGAAACGGGCAGCTACACGACCGTGAGCGTCCTGCTTCCGCACAAACTGATAAAGGAGGAGAATTATAATGCTGAAACTTCTGATTGCTGATGACGAGCCTCTGGTACAGATTGGTCTGAAATCCATGCTTGACTGGAACCAGCTCGGTATTTCCGTGTGCGGTACTGCTTCCAACGGTAAGCAGGCATACGATCTGATTTGCCAGGAGCACCCCGACATCGTTATCTCCGATATAAAAATGCCTCTTATGGACGGTCTGGAGCTGGCAGGAAAATGCCGGGAGGAATTCGGGCGCGTGCCGGTTTTTATTATTCTCACCAGCTACGAGGATTTCCAGTTTGCCCGCGAGGCAATCAGTCTGCAGGCGGTGGATTATCTGATTAAGCTGGAGCTAACCCCGGATTCTCTGCGGGAATCCATTGAAAAGGCCAGCCGCGCCGTGCAGGAATACCGGCAGCTTTCCACAAAGGATGCCGCGTCCTCCCTGGACCTTACCATGTTCCAGGAACGGTTTTTTATCCGTCTGCTCAACGGTCTTTTTGAAAGCCCGGCGCAGTTTGAGCGTCAGATGCAGGATTTTCAGATTACGCTGGATGCCGCAGGTTATATGGCGGCGTACATCCGCATTATAGAAAACGACTGCAATCCGCTTACCTGCGACCAGCGTCTGACGTTAAACCGCAGCACCGTGCAGATGTTTCAGGATATGATTACGAAGTATCTTCCCTGCCGGATTATTTCTCTGGATATGCAGTATTTTTCGGTGATTTTCTTTCTGGAGGAAAAATATACCGATAAACAGACGCGGATTTCTTATCTGACGGACGCTCTGGAGCAGACCTTTGCAATGCTTTATAATTATTATTCTGTCACGCTTTTCTGCAGTGTCGGAAAGATGGTCAGCCGTCCTCTGGATATAACCGTTTCCTATCACGACGCGAAGCAGTATATTCCCACGACAGGAGCCGGGTCGCGGATTATTTTTGCCGAGCAGCAGGATGATTTCTGCAAGGACCATAATGTATTTAATCTTTCCCTGTTCCGGGAAGATATCCGCAAGGCTTTCGAAGAAGAAAATGCCGATTCCCTGAAGGATATTCTGGATAATATCGCGGAGCTGCTTTCCCAGAACAGGGTACAGCTCGCCCAGGCGCAGGACGCCGCCAGCTCCATCCTTCATCTTGCCATTCATCTGCTGCCGGACGGGGAGCAGGTGACGGCGCGCATTTTCCAGGATATGCCGGACGGCTATCAGTCTCTGTACCGGTTTACGGATACGCGGCAGATCGTCACATGGCTGCGCACGCTGGAGGACGGGCTTATCCGTTTTCTCTCCGAGCAGCGCAAATCGAACGTCAACTTTATGGTGGAAAATGTGACGAAATACATTGCCTCCAATATTGATAAGCGTCTGACCCTGCACGATACGGCGCTGACCTTTAATATCAGCCCGAATTACCTGAGCCAGTTGTTTAAAAAATACCGGAATGTCGGCTTTAATGAATACGTCACACAGCAGAAAATAAACGCCGCAAAGGAGCTTCTGCAGCAGGGCTCCCTGCGGGTCTATGAGATTGCCGACCGTCTCGGCTTTGAAAACGCTTTTTATTTCAGTAAGGTCTTTAAGAAGTATGAGGGCTGCTCGCCCAGGGAGTACATTAATGGGAGAACTTCCGGTGTGTAGATGATTTTTATAAAATTTTTTTCCGTACAATTTTTTATGCTACACAATTTTTATGCCGTACGATAAAGATAAAGCTGGTTTCCAACGCAAACACGTTGATTTTTTTGTTTTGCTGCGCCGCCTATCTGACAGCTTCCTCCGCTAACTCGCCTGCTATGCAGGCTCAGACACGCTCCGTAAGCTGTCGCTATGCTCGCAAAACTGCAAAAATCTGCCTATCGTTTGCTTTTGGATACCAGCTTTATTTTTATCTGTACTTCATAACCTCTTTAATCTGGTGGCTCCTCCCTGCTTTTTTATCTGATAGCGTTCCCCCTGAAAGGTAAATTCCAGCAGGAAGTTTTTCCAGTCATCCGGCAGGTGCGGCTCGAACAGGTAGCCGCTTTCTGCATCGGGGGTGGGATGGAATCCGGCAAGGTTTTCGATGAGAAACGGTATCGGGGCGCTCGCCCACGGATGGCAGAGGCTGGTATTCCATTTCTGGTCTTTTCCCCAGGCTTCAAAGCAGCAGGTCGCGCCCTCCCGCAGCATATTTATCCAGCCGTGCTCTCCCTTGTTCAGAAGCAGCGCCGCCGCTTTGTCGTAATATTCCTTCTGCGCCAGCGCCCGCAGCACGAAGTAGCTGCAGTGTACGCCGCAGCGGAAGTCTTCTGATGCAAGAAAATTGGCAACGGTTTCAACCGCCTCCGGCGGCACGATATCAAAATACAGGGCATAGACGTTTGCATGCAGGGCGCTATGCTCACTTTTTTCGCTGTCCCTAAAAAGCTTTTTCTCCGGATCATAAAAGGCGCGCACATAAGCGTCTCTTAAAGGTTCCCATTCCCTGCTGTTTTCAAGACCGAGAATATTTTCTATCTCGCTTAATGTTTTTATCGCTCCGATATACAGCGCGTTTATGACGTTGTGACACTCCGGCGCCATGACGGGGTCCTCTATGTCATCCAGAACCATGTCATAGCCGTCTCTTAAATTCTCCGGCCAGTCCACCAGATTCCATTTTTCCCAGACCCTGTCCAGAAGCCCGTCGTATCTCTGGTATTTTTCAAAATAGCGGATAATGTCATACGCCACCGGGTAGTAGCGCCGCATAAATTCCACATCCCCCGTGAAACGGTAATCCAGCAGGAGAAGCTGGCTCCAGAGCAGTGAAAAATCCGCAATTTCCTGCATCTGACTGCCGGGAGCTACCGCCATCAGTCCTGGACAGATTTTCGCCGACTGTGCAAACTGGTCGATGCACTTGCGCAGCATATCGGTTTTTCCCGTCAGCCAGGCCTGGGAATGTGCCGTCACCACGGCGTCCCCCAGATACTGCCCCTTTTCTCTGGTCGGACAGTCAAGATAGCCTTCCTGGGTTCCGTATTTTACGGCATTTTTGCAGATGGTAAAGATTCTCTTCAGCTCTTCATCCGCCTCTTTTAAGACGCAGGTGTTTTCGTTCATCGGATAATGCCGCTCCTGGACGGTCATTTCCAGAAGCTGCGGCGTCTGCATTTTTCCACGGGCTTTGTCAGAATCAGAAATGTTATCCACATTTTCCGGAAAAATCTGCACATAACGGAAGCCCTTATAGTCATAGGGCACATAAGAGCTGACGCCGTCCTTCAGAATCCAGATTTCTTCATAGCGGCAGCCGCAGCGCATATCATAACGGACATTTTCCTGCTCATCCAGCTCTTCCCCGCAGTGGATAAAAAGTCTGCTTCCCGCAGCTCCTGTTGCTTTCAGAAAAAGGCTCCCCGTTATCTCACCGCCCAGATCAGCGAACCAGCTTCCATCCGCTCTTTTTTCCGGCTGTATGCATCTTTCTTTAATGCATAAATTTTCTGTCGGCTGCTTCTGCAGGGCATAATCCGCCCACCCGGCGGGAACCATTTTCTCCCAGCAGGAATCGTCAAAGGATGGTACGTTCCATTCCTCCTCCCACAGGCGGCTGTCGAAGTTTTCCAGAAACTGTGTATCGTACCCTGTCAGCTCTCCGGAATATGCCAGACAACGGCGGCAGCGCCAGGAAAATTCCTGTATCTGCTCTTCTTCGCTGTCTGTTTCCTTCCAGACCATTTCCGCCGCCAGCGCCAGACGTCCGTCCCCGCTGTTCCAGACGCGGTTTACCGCTCCCTGATAATACAGATGAACGGCGATACAGTTTTCTCCCTCTTTCAAAAATAAGGAAACCGGCACCTCGTTATAATAATAATGCTCTGTATATGCCGGAGCCGGTCCCTGTGTAACGAACCTGCCGTTTATGTAAAGCTTATAGTAGTCGTCCGCGGAAATGCGCAGCGTGCAGCTTTTCATGTCCTTCCGGTATGTAAAAGAAGTTCTTGCCAGAACATGAATATTTTTTCCCGGACCAGGATATATCTCTGCCGGGTCCTTTTCTTTTTTATACACGTTTACCGGCTTTATTTTTGAATATTCCTGCAATGTAAACCATTTCATTTTTCCGCTATCTCCTGTCCGGTACCGTTTCCCAATACCATCCTGCGCAATTTTTCCACCTGTGCGGTTACAACTCACTTATCATACAGCCGCACAGGCAGCAATTTTTTTCTCGATTCTTTCTTTTACGATTGCCGCGATTTCCGTTGTTTTCATATCCTTGTATTCCTCGTAATACAAGGGCTCCAGATAATGCACCTGCACCGTTACCGGCTTTGTGGAGTGGGAATCGAAGGGAACAAAGGAATTTATCAGCGCGACCGGCACGATCGGGCATTTCGCCCTTGTCGCCGCCTTAAAGCTGCCGCCCTTGAAGTCGAGAAGCTGATTTCCGTTGCGGGAGCGTGTGCCCTCCGCAAAGATAATATAATTTCTTCCCTCGGATACTTCTTTTGCCACCTCCAGGATCACTTTCAGAGACTGCTTGATGTCGTCCCTGTCCATGCATTTTGCCTTCATAATCTTCCGTATCTGTATCAGGAAGGGGATATTTTTTACCTCCTGCTTCATCACGACCGAAAAAGGTCTGTCGCAGCTTTCAATCATGGAGAGCACATCGTACATCCCCTGATGATTGGGATAAAAAATAAATCCGTTTTTTTCCGGAAGATGTTCCTGCCCGTCCGCCTGGATAAGCACCCTTCCGCCCTTATTTGCATGTATCGTTATCTTTTTTAAGAGCGCAAACCGCTGCTCCTCCGTATGATTGTCCTTTTCCCGTGAATACCACAGAAGCTGAATCCAGTACCAGGGCACATAAATAATATTTCTAAGCACCATCAAAAGAATACGTCTCATTTTTTCTCCCTCTACACAAGCTGCTCCTGGTTCTGCGGCCTGCTCACCTTTCCCTTAAAACGATTATAAATATACGCGTTTGCCTCTTTTTCCTCCACATCCTCCAGCGGCTGCAGCTCTATCTTTTTGTGATATTTCCGCTCCAGCGCCCGCGTAATCAGATAATCCGCTACCTGCGGATTTTTTGGAAGCAGCGGTCCGTGAATGTAGGTGCCGATGACATTTTTGTAAACGACGCCCTCATAACCGCTCTCCCCATTGTTTCCGCTGCCATAAATAACCTTTCCAAGCGGCTTATTCTGTTTGATATCGGTTCTCCCGCCGTGATTTTCAAATCCGACCACCGGCATGGAAAACAGCTCGCTCTCCAGAACGATATTGTCAATCAGACGGTAGCCGGTGCCCTGCTCCGTGTCCATATCCACGATGCCAAGCCCCTCGATTCTGCCGTCCTTTGTGGCATAGTAATTTCCCAGAAGCTGGTAGCCGCCGCAGACAGCGATTACCACCCCGTCGTCCTCCACATAGGCGCGGAAATTTTCTCTGATTTTTTTCAGCTTTTCGCAGACCAGCATCTGCTCCCTGTCGGAGCCGCCGCCGAGCAGAACGATATCCAGCTTTGAAAAGTCAATCTCATCATCGTTTTCAAAAGCCTGTACCTCCGCCTCAATGCCGCGCCACTGGCAGCGCTTTTTCAGACACTGGATATTTCCCCTGTCACCATACAGGTTCAGAAAATCCGGATACAAATGTCCAATCGTCAGCTTCATGATGCTTCCTCCATTCTTTTCAGAATGTTGTGCGTGCTGTAAAGCCCGGTGTAATTTACCAGGACATAAAGGTTCTTACAGCCATGCGCGATTCGCTCCCGGATTGCTTTTTCCACATCCGGCTCGATTTCCGCCGGGATATCCACATATTTCAGACGCAGACGCATATCCTGGCAGCGGATGCCGCTCACCACGATGGAATTGATATTGTCCGACTGGAAACGGTCAAAATCCACGTCCCACAGCCAGGAAACATCCGTCCCGTCCTGGTCGTTGTCGTTAATCAGTATGATAATGTCCTTTAAGGATTTATCCTCCATCACGGCGGAAATATTCTGGTTGAAGCCCGCCGGGTTTTTCGCCAGATTTAAAATGATTTCCGTGCCGTCTATGGAAAAATGCTCGTTGCGCCCGTTTTCCGGATTGTAGGCATCCAGCACCTCCTGGAAATTTTCCAGCGGCAGTCCCGCCTCCCGCGCTGCCGCGTAGGACGCCAGGATGTTGTAAATATTATAAAATCCACGGTAATTTGCCCGGATACGACGGTTTTCCACCGTAAACGCCAGATGGTTCCCCGTCTCGATATCCGACGCGTTATATTTTATCTGCGGACGCTTAAAATCACAGGAGCTGCAGTAATAATCGCCAAGCTGGCTGAAATGATAAAAATGATACTCCATCTTCGCGCCGCATTTTTTGCAGAAGCGTCCCTCTTTAATCTCGTTGATGGATTCGTCAAACACCTTTTCGCCGATTCCATAGGTCACATACGGATTTTTGCTCTCCTGCGTCACAAAAACAGAGAGCGCGTCGTCCGCGTTCACAATAATCTTCATATCCGGCGCCAGCTTCATGGCGTCACGCACAAGGTTCATCGTGATATCGATTTCCCCGTAGCGGTCAAGCTGGTCGCGGAAAAGATTTGTCAGCACCATGAAATCCGGCTTAAAATGCGGGAAAATGCGAAGCGCGGACGCCTCATCCACCTCGATGCAGGCATAATCCGCGTCCAGCTTCCCATTCCATCCGGCAGCCAGCACAAAGGACGCCACGCATCCGTTGAGCATATTGGAGCCGGTATGATTGCAGACGACCTTTTTCTTCTGCGCTTCCAGCGTCGAGCAGAGCAGATTGTTGGTCGTTGTCTTTCCGTTTGTGCCGCAGACGACGTAAATTTTTTCCTTTACATCGCCCGCCAGCTCTGTTAATATCTTCGGGTCTATCATCAGAGCGATTTTTCCGGCCCAGGTAACACCCTGTTTTCCAAGCATTTTACATATCCGCGCCGTAAGCTTTGCAGTCCACACTGCCGCAATTCTGCGTAATCTCATAAAATCCGCTCCTTTAAGATTCTCTTACCTTCGTAATGCTGGCAACCTGCACATCCTTTTCCAGATTCATCAGCTTCACGCCGGAGGTAATCCGGTTCAGCACAGAGATGTCGCTGCACGGCATCTGGATAATGATACCCTCGGTGTTGATAATCATAATATCGCTGTCGTAATTTACCGCCTTTGCCGCGATGACATTGCCCGTTTTTTCCAGAATCTTATAGCACTTCACGCCCTTACCGCCGCGGTTCTGCACCTTAAATTCCTCCATCGCGGTCAGCTTGCCCATGCCCTTTTCCGAAACAATCAGCATGTACTCTCCCTGGCAGTCAAGCTGCATACCAACCACCTCGTCGCCGTCCATCAGATTGATACCGATAACGCCCATCGAAACACGTCCTGTGCTGCGCACATCCGTCTCATGGAAGCGGATGCACTGTCCGTAAGCTGTCACCAGAAGGATATCCTTGTGGTTGTCCGTAAACTTCACCTCAATCAGCTCATCGTCCTCGCGCAGGCTGATGGCGGCAAGTCCCGTCTTGCGCACATTTGCGTAATCCGTAATCGGCGTCTTTTTCACAAGACCCTTCTTTGTCGCCATAAACAGATAGTGGTCCTCATTGTACTCGCGAATCGGGATGACCGCCGTTATCTTCTCCTCCGGAGCGAGCTGCAGGAGGTTGATAATTGCCGTTCCGCGCGCCGTCCGTCCCGCCTCCGGAATCTCGTATGCCTTCAGGCGGTACACCTTGCCGAGGTTCGTAAAGAACATCAGATACTCGTGCGTCGAGGTCATAAACAGCTCCTCAATGTTGTCCTCATCGATGGTCTGCATTCCCTTAATGCCCTTGCCGCCGCGGTTCTGGCTCTTAAAGTTATCCGGCGTCATCCGCTTAATGTAACCAAGTCTTGTCATGGTGATGACCACATTTTCCTCCGGAATCAGATCCTCCACCGTAAAATCAAACTCGTCGAATCCAATCGATGTTTTGCGGTCGTCGCCGTATTTATCGCTGATTTCCGTAATCTCTTTTTTGATAACGCCAAGCAGGAGCTTTTCATCCGCCAGAATCGCTTTCAGCTCTCCGATGCGTTTCATCAGCTCCGCGTACTCCGCCTCCAGACGCTCCCGCTCCAAACCGGTCAGCGTGCGCAGACGCATATCCACGATTGCCTGTGCCTGCGCATCCGTCAGCTCAAAGCGCGCCATCAGGGATTCCTTCGCGATCTGTGTGCTGCGCGAACCGCGGATAATGTGGATTACCTCGTCGATATTATCAAGCGCAATCAGCAGACCCTCTAAAATGTGGGCGCGTTCCTCCGCCTTGTTTAATTCGTATTTTGTTCTTCTGGTAACGACATCCTCCTGATGCTTCAGGTAATAGTCCAGCATTTCCAGAAGATTCAACACCTTCGGCTGCAGGATATCGTTGCCTCTGCTCACAACGGCGAGCATGATCACGCCGAAGGTATCCTGTAGCTGCGTATGCTTATAAAGCTGGTTTAAAATCACATTTGCATTTACATCGCGGCGCAGCTCGATATTGATGCGCATCCCCTCGCGGCTGGATTCATCCGTCAGCGCCGTGATGCCATCGATCTTTTTCTCCTTCACAAGGTCCGCAATCTTCTCGATCAGCCTCGCCTTATTTACCAGGTAGGGAAGCTCCGTCACAATGATGTGGCTCTTGCCGTTCGGCATCGTCTCGATATTTGTGACCGCGCGCACGCGGATTTTTCCGCGCCCCGTGCGGTAAGCCTCCTCGATTCCGCGGGTTCCGAGAATCTGCGCGCCCGTTGGGAAATCCGGTCCCTTGATAATCTTCAGAATTTCCTCGATTTTCGTCTCCCGGTCCTCCTCGATGCGGTTATCGATGATTTTAACGACAGCCGCAATGACCTCCCGCAGATTGTGCGGCGGAATATTCGTCGCCATGCCGACGGCGATACCGGAGGTACCGTTCACCAGAAGATTTGGAAATCTGGACGGCAGCACGACCGGCTCTTTCTCTGTCTCATCAAAGTTTGGCTTAAAATCTACGGTATCCTTGTTGATATCCGCAAGCATTTCCATCGAAATCTTGCTCAGACGCGCCTCCGTGTATCGCATGGCGGCGGCGCCGTCGCCGTCCACGGAGCCGAAGTTTCCGTGACCGTCCACCAGCGGATATCTTGTCGACCAGGGCTGCGCCATATTGACAAGCGCTCCGTAGATGGAGCTGTCTCCGTGGGGATGATATTTACCCATCGTATCACCGACGATACGCGCACATTTTCTGTGCGGCTTGTCGGGACCGTTGTTCAGTTCAATCATCGAGTACAGTACACGTCTCTGCACCGGCTTTAAGCCGTCCCGCACGTCCGGAAGCGCACGGGAAGCAATAACGCTCATCGCGTATTCGATGTAAGATTGTTCCATTGTCTTTTTCAGGTCGACTTCATGTACCTTGTCAAAAACATTATCTTCCACGATGCATCCTCCTAAATGTCAAGATTTTGTGCATAGACTGCATTTTCTTCGATAAACTCGCGGCGCGGCTCCACCTGGTCCCCCATAAGTGTGGTGAAGGTGAGGTCCAGCTCCGACGAAGTCTCTTCATCCATTGTCACGCGCAGAAGCACACGCTTCTGGGGGTCCATAGTCGTCTCCCAGAGCTGCTCCGCATCCATTTCTCCCAGTCCTTTATAGCGCTGGATTTTATTATTCTGGTCGCGTCCCACCTCTTTCAGGATGGCATCCAGCTCGTCATCGCTGTACGCATACCACACCTTTTTGTTTCTCTCCAGCTTATAAAGCGGCGGCTGCGCCAGATATACGTAGCCCTCTTTTATCAGATCCGGCATAAAGCGGTATAAAAACGTAAGCAGCAGAGTGCTGATATGCGCGCCGTCCACATCGGCATCGGTCATGATAATAATCTTGTGATAGCGCAGCTTCGTGATATCAAAATCATCGTGAATGCCGGTACCGAATGCGGTAATCATTGCCTTGATTTCCGCATTCGCGTAAATACGGTCAAGCCTTGCCTTCTCCACATTGAGAATTTTTCCGCGCAGAGGCAGAATCGCCTGCGTTGCACGGCTGCGCGCTTCCTTTGCGGAGCCGCCTGCGGAATCTCCCTCCACGATATAAATTTCACAGTTTGCAGGATTTTTATCCGAACAGTCCGCCAGCTTGCCCGGCAGCGAAAGTCCGTCCAGCGCGGATTTTCTTCTTGTGAGGTCGCGCGCCTTTCTCGCCGCCTCCCGCGCGCGCTGCGCCATGATCGACTTATCCAGAATCAGCTTCGCCGCCTGCGGATGCTGCTCCAGATAAATCATAAGCTGCTCGGAGACAACGCTGTCCACCGCGCCTCTCGCTTCGCTGTTTCCCAGCTTCTGCTTCGTCTGCCCCTCAAACTGCGGGTCCTCTATCTTGATGCTGACGATTGCCGTCATGCCCTCCCGGATATCCTCCCCGGAAAGACTTTCGGTATCTTTAATCAGCTTGTTTGCTTTCGCGTAAGCGTTAAAGGTTTTTGTGAGCGCATTCTTAAAACCGGTCAGGTGGGTTCCTCCCTCCGGCGTCGTGATATTATTTACAAAGCTGTAAGAACCTTCCGTGTAGGAATCATTGTGCTGCATGGCAACCTCCACGTAAATATTATCGCGCGTTCCCTCGCAGTAAATAATGTCCTGGTAAAGTGGCGTCTTGCCCTTGTTCAGATAAGTGACGAACTCCCTGATGCCGCCCTCGTAGTGGAAAACACGCTCCACCGGCTCTTCTTCCCTCTTGTCGCGCAGAATAATCTTTACGTTTTTCGTAAGAAAAGCCATTTCGCGCAGGCGCTGCTTCAGGGTGTTAAAATCAAAAACGGTCTCTTCAAAAATTTCTTTATCCGGCAGGAAGGATATCTTCGTTCCGGTTTTTCCAGGCTCGCACTCTCCTGTCACTTTCAGCTTATCCATCACGTGACCGCGCTCGTAGCGCTGGAAATAAATTTTCCCCTCGTGGTAAATATTAACCTCCAGCCACTCGGAGAGCGCGTTTACTACCGATGCGCCCACCCCGTGGAGACCGCCGGACACCTTATAGCCCCCGCCGCCGAATTTTCCGCCTGCATGAAGGATAGTAAATACGACTTCCACCGCCGGGATCCCGGCTTTGTGATTGATGCCGACAGGAATACCACGGCCGTTGTCAATAACCGTGATGGAATTGTCTTCATTAATCGTCACATCTACCGTATCACAATATCCAGCAAGCGCTTCGTCGATAGAGTTATCCACAATTTCATAAACCAGATGATGAAGACCGCGAAGCGAGGTGCTTCCGATGTACATCCCTGGTCTTTTGCGGACAGCCTCCAGCCCTTCCAGAATCTGGATTTGGTCGGCTCCATATTCCTGATTTACTTCTGTTCCCATATTATCCTCCTTCTGTTCTATTTCTCCACAGAAAATGCAACATCCATAAACTGTATTGTGTCAATGGAATATCTGCATCTGTTAATTTTCATAAACCTTACCTTCCACTACATGAAAAACCTTATTTATGTGAAACCGGTTCTGCACAAAATCGTCCAGTCCGGTGCAGGTGATAAATGTCTGTATATCATGAATACTGTCCAATAAATATTTTTGCCGGCTGCTGTCCAGTTCAGACAATACATCGTCTAAAAGTAAAATCGGCGTATCTCCGATTTCCTGCTTCACAAGCTCTATTTCCGAGAGCTTTAAGGAAAGCGCCGCTGTGCGCTGCTGTCCCTGCGAACCAAATTTCCGGATATCCACACCGTTTGTCTGAAAACAGATATCATCCCGGTGCGGACCCGTCATGGACATTTTCATCCGCAGATCCTTTTCACGGCTGCTCCTTAACGCTTCCGCAAATTCCTCCGCCGTCACATTTTCCTCGTAGATAATCCGCAGATGCTCCTTCTCTCCGGTCAGACGTCCGTGGATGGAATCAATAATTTCATTCAGGCGTCTGATAAAAGCTCTGCGCTCCTCAATTACTTTTTTTCCATATTCCGCCATCTGGATATCCCAGATATCCAGCGTGTCCAGAATGTCCGGCCGGAAGGCGGATTCCTTCAGGAGACGGTTCCGCTGATTTATCACCTTGTTATAATTTGACAGGTGATGGAGATATACTTTATGGAGCTGGCAGAGCTCCATATCGATAAAATGCCGGCGGACAGAGGGACCGTCCTTGATGATATTCAGATCCTCCGGGGAAAAAAACACAAAATTCGCGATGCCAAACAGCTCGCTCGCCTTGCGGATTGGGACGCCGTTGATGGCGATACCTTTCGGTTTATTTTTTTTCAGGTGCATGTCAATCTCAATCGGAACATTGTTTCGTTCCACCTTCATGCGCAGGTGCGATTCCTCCTCCTGAAACTGGATGACCTCCCTGTCCTTGCTTCCCCTGTGGGATTTTGTGGTCCCGCACAGGTAGACAGCTTCCAGAATATTGGTTTTCCCCTGCGCGTTATCGCCATAAAAAATATTTGTCCCGCTGTCAAATTTCAGCTTCAGAGATTTGTAATTGCGAAATTTTTCCAGCTCAATAGACTGAACAATCATGACATCCTCTTATTTTACAATTTTTATCTCATTGTTTTCAAATGTGACAATATCTCCGTCATAGAGCTTTTTGCCGCGCTGGTATTCCGTCTCGCCGTTGACTCTGACAAGCCCGTCCTGTATGGCGAACTTGGCATCGACGCCGGAATCCACAAGACCGGCGGCTTTCAGCGCCTGTCCAAGTTTTATATAATCCTCCCGGAGCTTTATAATTTCCATGATGACCTCTCCTTATTATGTGATAAACGTATATCGTGCCTGCGGATTGCAAAGTGTTGTCAGTCCTTTAAGTCTTTCATACTCCTGCATCATGCGTTAAAGTTGACTGGCAGGATCAGATAAATATAGCTTTCCGCATCGTCCCGGATAAAACAGGGGGCTTTCGGATTTACCAGATAAATCGTGATGGTCTCATCGTCGATTACGCGCAGAGCGTCCATGAGGAAACGCGGATTAAAGCCAATCAGAATATCCTTTCCTTCCTTCTCGATGGAAATCTGTTCGTTCATGGAACCAATCTGCGAGTTGATTTTCAGTTCCATGCTGGTATCGCTGATGCCGATGATGATCGGTTTTTTGTCTCCTTCTTTTATCAGGAGTGTTGCCCTGTCGATACAGTTTAACAGTTCTTTTTTATTTATTTTCAGTTTTGTCTCGTAATCGCTGGAGAGCATCTGCTCGATGCGGAAGTATTCTCCCTCGATTAACCGGGATACGGCGATCGTATTGTCAAATTCAAATAATATGTGATTCTTTGTAAAATAAATATTTACCATATCTTCCGTTTCCCCGGAGAGTATCTTGCTGATTTCTATCAGTGTCTTTCCGGGAACAACGATTTTCTTTTTCTCGTAATTTTCTTTCAGCTCAATCTTGCGGATAGAGATACGGTGACCGTCCAGAGAGACCACTTTTAATATATTATCGCTGATTTCAAAAAGCTCTCCGGTCATCATCCGGTTATTTTCATTCTGGGCAATCGAAAAAATAGTCTGTTTGATGACTTCCTTCAGCGTGAACTGGGAAATACAGATAGAATTATCTTTTTCCACAAAGGGAAGATAAGGGTAATCCTCTCCGTCTTTTCCGGAAATCGAAAACTGTGCTTTTTCACAGAGGATGGTTGCCTGCAGTTTATTGTCGGTCTCGATAGTAACTTCATTTTCGGGGAGCTTTCGTATAATTTCCGAGAAAAGTCTTGCATCAAGCGCTATTTTTCCTTTCTCCAGAATACTTCCGTTGACAACAGTTTCTATACCGAGCTCCATGTCGTTGGTGGTAAATTTTATTTCTCCTCTGGTAGCGTCAATCAGAATGCATTCCAGAATCGGCATGGTGGTTTTGGAAGGTACCGCCTTCATGACAATATTTACGCTTTTTAGTAATTCATTTTTCTGACAAACGATTTTCATCAGTAAGCTCCTTTCTGCCAACTGCCCCGGCCCGACGCAGTACGTTAATATATTTAAAAGATTAGAAGTCGTATTAATAGGGGCTGTGGATTTGTGAATAACCCCCGCGCGCCCCGGAAATAAAGGAAAAACGCCATGTATAACTGTGTGCGTAACCCTCCGGAATCCGTATTTTCCGTGTGAATTTATGTGTATGGATATCCGTTTTCCCCGTCAAGGGTTAATCTTCTTTATCAGAATGTTAATGGTGTTTTTTACGTTTTCGTTATTTTTTACCTCGTAGGCGATTTTGTCATAGCCGTGGATGACCGTGGAGTGGTCCTTTCCGCCCATGATTTTGCCGATTTCTTTAAATTGTGTCTGCGTCATTTCCCGGCAGAGGTACATGGCGATCTGTCTGGGGAAGACGATTTCGGAGTTGCGCTTGCTTCCGGTAAGGTCTTCACGCGAAATGTGGAAATGTTCGCAAATCGTGTTGATAATTAGTTCAGGCGTGATCACACGCTTCTCATCCGGCGAGATAATATTTTTCAGAGCCTCCTTCGCGGATTCCAGGTCAATCTTGCGCTTGTTGAGGTTCCCGAAAGCGACCACGATATTAAGGGCGCCCTCCAGCTCACGGATGTTGGATTTAATATTGGTTGCGATATACTGGATAACGTCGTCATCGATGTGATAACCGTCCAGCTCTTCGCGTTTGCGCAGGATAGCCATACGTGTTTCGTAGTCCGGCGAGGAAATATCGGCAATCAGGCCCCATTCAAAGCGGGACTTCAGGCGCTCCTCCAGTGTGGACATCTCCTTCGGTGGCTTGTCCGACGAGATAATAATCTGCTTGCCGGAGCTGTGAAGGTCGTTGAACGTGTGGAAAAACTCCTCCTGTGTGGATTCTTTTCCGATGATAAACTGGATATCGTCAATCAGCAGCACATCGATGCTGCGGTATTTTTCGCGGAATTTGGACATAGCTGTATTATTTCCGCTGCGGATGTTTTCAATGACCTCGTTTGTAAAGGTTTCACTCGTCACGTAAAGAACTTTTGTGTCGGGATTTCTTTCTAATATAAAGTGGGCGATGGAATGCATAAGGTGCGTTTTTCCAAGTCCCACGCCTCCGTAGATAAAGAGCGGATTATAGATTTCCCCCGGAGATTCCGCGACGGCAAGCGAAGCCGCATGGGCAAAATTATTATTTTTTCCCACGACAAACGTATCAAATGTATAACGTGGATTTAGGTTTGCTTTATCCACATTGACACTCATTTTCTGGGAATCCAGTTTGTCCGCCTCCATCCTGTCCGCATCTTCGGGCAGAATGAATTCGATATTGCAGTCAAGACCCGTAACCTCTGCGATTGCAACTTTAATAGGAAGAAGATACTTCTTATTAATATACTTTAAGTACATCTGCTGTGAAGAAGCTACTAAAATAGAAACCGTATTGTTTTCAAAGCTGTATACTTTCAGAGGCTTCAGCCACGTATCAAACGAAACATAAGTCATTTCATGCTCGGTCTGTACACGTTCTAAAATTTCCTCCCAGTTTTCCTCGATAATATTCATGAAAAATCTCCTTCTGAACACAAAAACTCTATGTTAATATTAAACCAAATTAGCAGTTTTCGCAATCAAAAGTTTTTGGAGGATATAGAAGATTTACAGTTATTGTTTAAACCAGCCTCAAACACCTGCTGCGACGCGAAGCTGGTCCTGTGGGTTTGAGGCGTAAAAATGTGATTCAAGTGTGAGCAGATCCCATTCGCGAAGGTTACTGCGAACGGAGTGAACAGTAACGATTAACATAATATATGGGTATAATCCCCACATAAAGGCTCCTGATGTGTATAAGTAGACAAGTCTGTGCACATAGAAAAAGCACGGAAATACTGCAATCTTAAAAAGTAATCACCAGATTTACACAGAGAATCCAGAAGTTATCAACAACTTATCAACCAAATGTGGATAACATTACGTCAACCGCAAAAGTTTTGCACATTGTGTGGGCAGAATGGGATAATCCTGTGGAGAACTAAGAGTTCGATTTTTGCAGATTTTTTGCTTGACTATCGGCTTTTTAGTGAATATAATTGAAATGATGTTTAAACCTACCCCGTAAGAAAAATTACCAGTATGTATAGAGATGTGGTAGAAAAAAGGAGGTGCAGTAAGTTATGAAAATGACATTTCAGCCGAAGAAGAGATCCAGATCAAAAGTTCACGGATTCCGTGCCAGAATGAAAACAGCGGGCGGAAGAAAGGTTCTTTCTGCAAGAAGAGCAAAAGGAAGAAAAGTATTATCCGCGTAAATGAAAACAGGATGATGGCGCCCGAAATCTCTTCGGGCGCATTTCATATCAAAAATCTGATATGAGCTAGAGGAATATGATATTTTCAGAGTCGTTAAAAAAGAACCGGGATTTTCAGAATGTTTACCGTCAGGGAAAATCCTATGCAAACAAATATTTAATCATGTATGCGTTACAGAATGCTGGAACCAGGAATCGCCTGGGAATATCTGTAAGCAAAAAAGTGGGGAACAGTGTAGTTAGACATCGCATGACAAGACTGGTAAGAGAAAGTTATCGTCTGAATGAATCTGCTTTTCAGGGCGGGTTCGATTTTGTTGTAATTGTAAGACCGGCGGCAAAGGAAAAGGGTTATCGTGAAATAGAGAGCGCGCTGATGCATCTCGGAAAACTGCACAGGGTGCTGATTGAAGAAAAAATAGAAGAGATATGAAAACAATATTAATCTGGCTGATTCGTTTGTATCAAAAGTATTTATCTCCGTTAAAGAGAGTGCACTGTCCTTATTATCCCACCTGTTCCCAGTATGGTCTGGAGGCGATTCAGAAGCATGGGGCAATCAAAGGAAGTATTCTGGCCGGGTGGCGGATTTTAAGATGTAATCCTTTTTCACATGGAGGAATTGACCCTGTTCCGGAGGAATTTTTATCTTTCAGGAGGAAAAAAGATTGAAAAACATGTTACTTACAAAAAGTAATGCATTTATTATAGGACCGTTTGCGACGGTACTCGGTTTTATAATGAATGGCATTTATTTGTTTCTGGACGGGGCATTGGGCATACAGAATATCGGTATCTGTATCATCCTGTTTACCGTAATCGTCAATCTGCTTCTGCTTCCGATGACGATTAAAACACAGAAATCATCGAAAATGATGCAGGTCGCGAATCCGGAAATCCAGGCCCTGCAGAAGAAATATAAAAACAAGACCGACCAGGCATCCCAGATGAAGATGTATGAGGAACAGCAGGCGCTCTATGCAAAGTACGGCATTTCCATGTCCGGACAGTGTCTGCCGCTGCTTATCCAGTTTCCGATTCTGCTTGCCATGTACCAGGTTATCTGGAAGATTCCCGGATACATCAGCAGCGTGTATAATATCTACACCGAGCTTGTAAACAAGCTGCTCACTACGAGCGGCGCGCAGGAATTTCTGACGCAGTATGCTTCGCAGGGAAGAGTGGATTTTGAAAAATCCGGTTTTGTGGCGGATACGATTATAGATGTGCTTTATAATTTTACACCGGCAAACTGGACCGAGCTTGCGGATAAATTTCCAGGTATAGCGGATGTTATAAACAGCACGGCAGAAAACGTAAGACACATTAATTATTTCCTTGGAATCAATATCGCGGATTCTCCGATGTCCATCATCCAGACCGGATGGAGTGAAAAGGATTTTCTGGCGATTATTGTTGCGCTTGCAATCCCCATTCTGGCGGGTCTTACGCAGTTTCTGAGCACAAAGCTGACGCCGCAGCAGAGCAGCAATACGGGTACAGAAGAAAATACCATGACCAGCTCTTTAAAGACCATGAATACCATTATGCCGCTGATGTCGGTATTTTTCTGCTTTACGTTTTCCGTAGGTATCGGTATTTACTGGGTGGCTGGTTCCGTAGTGCGCTGTGTTATCCAGGTTATCGTAAACAGACAGGTGAGCAAGATTGATGTGGATGAGCTCGTAAAGAAGAATCTGGAAAAATACAACGAAAAGCGTGCAAAACAGGGGCTTCCGCCCGACAGAATCAGCGGTCAGGCAAAAGCAAACCTTAAGAACCTGAAGAATCCGGTTGTGGAAGACGAAGAGGCTGCAAAAGCGAAGGACGAAAAACGTCTGGAAAACATCAAAAAATCGACGGAGTATTACAATAATACCTCTGCGAAACCGGGAAGTATTGCTGCAAAAGCGCGAATGGTGGAGCAATACAATGAGAAGAACAATAAAAAGAAGAAGTAGAGGGAGGTTTTATCATGGATTTTATTACTGTAACTGCAAAAACCGTGCAGGATGCGATTCTGGAAGCATCCCTTCAGTTAGAGACTTTTCGTGATAATATTGAGTATGAGGTCATTGAAGAAGGAACCTCCGGTTTCTTCGGATTTGGCGGAAAGAAAGCCGTTATCCGGGCGAGAAAGAAGGTAGCCGTAGAAGATATTCTGAAGGAAGATATTGCGGAAGCACCGAAAAAAACGGAAAAACGGGAATACAAGAGAGAGAAAAAAGAATTTAAGAGAGATTACAAAGAAACAAAGAGAGAATATAAGGAATTCCGCGGTGAAAAGAAGGAAGAAAGAAAAGAAACGAGAGAAGTAAGAGAGCCGGAGGTATTCCAGGAAGAGAGAAAACCGGTAAAGAAGGAAGAGACCGCTGCGGAAGTTTCGCCTGTTATGGAGGAGACGGACCGGGAAGAGCGGCATGAGCGCAGAGTTGCTGTGCTTACTCCCCAGGAACAGGAGGAAGTAAAGAACAGGGCGGAAAAATTCTTAAAAGATGTGTTTGCATCCATCGATATGGAGGTTGGTGTGGAAACCACATATGCGGATGAGGTGCTGAACGTGGAGCTTTCCGGCGATGAAATGGGCGTCCTGATTGGAAAACGCGGACAGACCCTGGATTCTCTCCAGTATCTGACAAGTCTTGTGGTAAACAAGGGAAGGTCCGGTTATACGCGCGTGAAGGTGGATACGGAAAATTACCGCAGCCGCAGAAAGGAAACGCTGGAGAATCTGGCAAGAAACGTTGCATTTAAGGTAAAGAGAACCAGAAGACCGGTATTCCTGGAGCCGATGAATCCGTATGAGAGAAGGATTATCCATTCTGCGCTTCAGAATGACCCGTATGTGACAACGCACAGCGAGGGAGAAGAGCCCTACCGCAAGGTGGTTGTGACATTAAAGAGAAACAATAACCGCGACAAATCCTGAGTAAGATTTGAGATACTGCGAACGGAGTGAGCAGTATGAAAAAAGGGGGATGTGTTTTTG
The DNA here is from genome assembly GCF_025148285.1 of Marvinbryantia formatexigens DSM 14469. Classification (NCBI taxonomy): domain Bacteria; kingdom Bacillati; phylum Bacillota; class Clostridia; order Lachnospirales; family Lachnospiraceae; genus Marvinbryantia; species Marvinbryantia formatexigens. The sequence continues at coordinate 2,051,267 of NZ_CP102268.1, forward strand.
TCTGCCGGAATCCGGTGTGCAGGGACGCATCCCCTGTGTATCATAGGGGATGTACGGCAGAAGAGCTCTCCGGCAGGCTTCCCTGGACCGTATGTCGCAGGCTCATTATAATAGCGGAGGATGTTTATGAATACTGATACGATAGCGGCAATTTCCACCGGCATGACCAGCTCCGGTATCGGCATCGTGCGGATAAGCGGGACGGATGCCTTTGCGGTCGCCGACAGGATGTACCGGGCAAAATCCGGGAAACGTCTGTCCGATATGCCCTCCCATACGATTCAGTACGGCTTTATCGCGGACGGCTCGGAAATCATCGATGAGGTGCTCGTGATGCTGATGCGCGCGCCGAGAAGCTTTACTGCCGAGGATACGGTGGAGATAAACTGTCACGGCGGCGTTTACGCCATGAAGCGGATTCTGGAGCTTGCTGTAAAATCGGGCGCCAGACTGGCGGAGCCCGGAGAATTTACGAAGAGAGCATTTTTAAACGGCAGAATCGATTTATCACAGGCGGAGGCGGTTATCGATGTTATCCAGGCGAAGAATGAATATGCGCTGAAAAGCTCCGTCAGCCAGCTGAAGGGCTCTGTCTTAAAGGTAATCCGCGCGCTGCGTGAAAAGATTATCTATGAGGTGGCGTTTATCGAATCAGCGCTGGATGACCCGGAGCATATCAGTCTGGACGAATATCCGGAGAGGCTGCAGGAGCAGATACGCCCGATGAAGGAGGAGCTGGAAAAGCTGATCGCGTCCGCGGAGAACGGAAAACGTATCCGCGAGGGTATCCGTACCGTGATCGTCGGAAAGCCGAACGCCGGAAAATCTTCTCTTCTGAATGTACTTCTGGGAGAGGAGCGGGCAATCGTGACGGAGATTGCCGGTACCACCAGGGATACGCTGGAGGAGGAAATCCAGATTCACGGCGTCAGTCTGCAGATTATTGATACGGCGGGCATCCGCGATACGCAGGATACTGTGGAAAAAATCGGGGTGGAAAAGGCGCTGGCATATGCAGAGGATGCGGATCTGATTTTATATGTTGCGGACGCGGCGACAGGTCTTGATGAAAATGATATCCGGATTATGGACAAAATCCGTGAGAAAAAGGTGATCGTTCTGCTGAACAAGATGGATCTGGAGGTCGTCACATCGGAGGAGCAGATAAGAGAAATTCTCAATAAACCGGTCATTCCGGTTTCCGCAAAGGAAGAATCCGGCATAGATATTCTGGAAAATACCATTAAGGAAATGTTTTATGAGGGTAAGATTTCCTTTAATGATGAGGTTTATATTACGAATATGCGGCAGAAGGCGGCGCTGGAGGCGGCGCTGGAGAGCCTCTGCAGGGTGGAGGAGAGCATTGCCATGCAGATGCCGGAGGATTTCTTTTCCATCGACCTTATGAGCGCTTATGAGGAGCTTGGAAATATTACCGGCGAATCGGTCGGCGAGGATTTGATCAATGAAATATTCGGACGCTTTTGTATGGGAAAATAAAGAGCGGATTAAAATGAATTTTAAGGGGAACAGGCACGATTATATTGTTTTCCGGAAATGAACAGGGCGGAAAGGGGCAGAGTATGAAAAATATTGAGGTATATACGGATATTGTGGTGGTTGGCGCCGGACATGCCGGCTGCGAGGCGGCGCTTGCCTGCGCACGGCTTGGTCTTGAAACCATAATGTTTACCGTGAGTGTTGACAGTATTGCACTCATGCCCTGCAACCCGAATATCGGCGGCAGCTCCAAGGGACATCTGGTAAGGGAAATTGACGCGCTCGGCGGTGAAATGGGGAAAAATATTGATAAGACCTTTATTCAGTCGAAAATGCTGAATAAGTCGAAGGGACCGGCGGTACATTCCCTGCGCGCGCAGGCGGATAAGAAGGATTACAGCTACCAGATGCGAAAAACTCTTGAGAACACAGAGCATCTGACGATTAAGCAGGCGGAGGTTACGGAGATTATCGTGCAGGACGGAACGCTGAAGGGAGTAAAAACATTCTCCGGCGCCGTTTATTACTGCAGGGCGTGTATTCTGTGTACCGGCACCTATCTGCGGGCGCGCTGCATTTATGGGGATGTGAGCAATTACACCGGACCGAATGGTCTGCAGGCGGCAAATCATCTGACGGATTCCCTGAAGGAGCATGGCATCGCGATGTACCGGTTTAAAACGGGAACACCGGCGCGTATTGACGGACGGACGATTGATTATTCAAAGATGGAAGAGCAGTATGGCGATGAGAGAGTTGTGCCGTTTTCTTTTTCGACAGACCCGGAAGAGGTGCAGATTGACCAGGTTTCCTGCTGGCTGACCTATACAAATGAAAAAACGCATGAGATTATAAGGGAAAATCTCGACAGGTCCCCGCTGTATTCCGGCATGATCGAGGGGACAGGTCCGCGTTATTGCCCGTCTATAGAGGATAAAGTGGTTAAATTCGCGGATAAGAACAGGCATCAAGTGTTTATTGAGCCGGAGGGACGCTACACGAACGAAATGTATGTGGGCGGCATGTCCAGCTCTCTGCCGGAGGATGTCCAGGTGGCGATGTACCGTTCGGTGCCGGGACTGGAAAAGGCGGAAATTGTGCGGAACGCCTATGCGATCGAGTACGACTGCATTGATTCCAGACAGCTTTATCCAACGCTGGAATTTAAGAAGATTTCCGGATTGTTCAGCGGCGGACAGTTTAACGGAAGCTCCGGTTATGAGGAGGCGGCGGCGCAGGGACTGGCTGCGGGCATTAACGCCGCCATGAAAACGCTTGGCAGAGAGCAGGTGATTTTCGACCGCTCCGAATCGTATATCGGGGTTCTGATAGATGATCTGGTGACAAAGGAGAACCGGGAGCCGTATCGTATGATGACCTCGCGCTCGGAATACCGTCTGCTTCTGAGGCAGGATAATGCGGATTTGAGACTGACACCGCTGGGACATGAGTTTGGATTAATACCGGATACTGTATACAATATACTATTAGACAAGAAAAAACAAATTGAGGAAGAGACGGATCGTGTGGAAAAGCTGAAAATCGGCGCTGTGGATAATGTCCAGGAATTTCTGCAGCAGCATGGAAGCACGCCGCTGAAAACGGGTACGACTCTCGGCGAGCTGATTCGCAGACCGGAGCTGGATTATGATATGCTCGCTGCGCTCGACCCGGACCGCCCGCAGCTTCTGCGCGGGGTGGCGGAGCAGGTGAATATCAACATAAAGTATGATGGCTATATCACACGCCAGATGAAGCAGGTGGAGCATTTTAAAAAGCTCGAAAACAGGAAAATACCGGAAGATATTAATTACCGGGATATTCACGGGCTTTGCATAGAGGCGCAGCAGAAGCTGGAAATGTACCGTCCGGTATCGCTGGGACAGGCTTCCCGGATATCCGGTGTTTCACCGGCGGATATCTCCGTTCTTCTGGTTTATCTGAAATCCGGCTATGCGAAGCTTTAGTATATGGGAGTCGAGTGGGATGTATATCCCTTAATATGTGAATATTAGGCAGGATTGCGGGTTGCCGGGGGATAGTAGTATTTGCCTGGCAATGACTGAGATGAAACACGGACCAGAAACGCGGAAAACGGGAAATAGAAGAGAGCGGATTGATATATGACAGAACATGAATTAGAAAATAAAATAATGCATGAAAATAAAGGAAAAATAATAAATAAATCAGATAATATATACGGTTTGGAACAATTTGCAGATGACTGCAGGGAGATGGGGATTGACTTATCACAAAAACAGCTCCTGCAATTTGAGAAGTATTATGAACTTTTGATAAAGTGGAATTCGCTTATGAATCTGACGGCAATTACGGAGCATGAGGAAGTGTTGAAAAAACATTTTCTGGACAGTCTGTCGATTGTGAAGACAGTGGATATGACAAAAATCCACACGCTGATGGATGTCGGGACAGGAGCAGGCTTTCCGGGAATTCCGTTAAAAATAAGTTATCCACATTTGAAGGTGGTTTTACTCGATTCCCTGGGGAAAAGAGTAAAGTTTTTGAATCATGTGACGGAGGAGCTTGGTCTGGAAGATATATCTGCAATTCATGGCAGGGCGGAGGATTTTGCGAGGCAGGAGAAGTATCGTGAAAGCTTTGATCTCTGTGTATCCAGAGCAGTTGCCAATCTTTCATCATTGAGCGAATATTGTATACCATATACAAAAAAGAACAATCTGTTTATCTCTTATAAATCCGGAAAAGTTGAGGAGGAGCTGGATGCTGCAAGGCGGGCAGTTTCGCTGCTTGGTGGAAAAGTCGAGAAAGTATGCAGGTTTATGTTGACAGATGCCGGGGAGAGAGCGCTGGTTGTTATCCGCAAGGAAAAGTCTACGCCAAAAAAATATCCCAGAAAAGCAGGACTTCCCGCAAAAGAGCCATTATAAAGAATAATATGATGTTGGGGTCAAACGCCTTGAATATGATGCCTGCAGATTGTGACCGAGTAGCTAGTTCTTTAGGGTAACCTGAACATTATGATATAGAGAAATCCACATATTTTCCAGAAACAGGAAGAATATGTGGATTTCTTTTTCTTTTAAATATCTGTAACAGAACTGATAAATGCTTTCGGCGCTTCTAACTGCGGAAGCATTTTTGTTTTTTCCACAAAGGAACAGGTGGTATGTTTGTTTGCTTTCTGATAAGCCTCTGCTATCTGTTCAGCGTCGGGAAGCTCTCTTCCAAATATCAGATGAACCGGATTTGTCAGCTTCGGAAAAGCATTTCTGATATCAAAATTCATGTAATTGGAAGATATGGCTGCCAGCAAATGCCGTCCGCCGCTCTGCGAGGTATGTGCCGCTTCGTAATATGTAAAGATTGTCTTATCCTCCAGATGGAAAGGATTATAATAATACTTTTCCGTAAACTGGTATTCAATCTGGTTGCGGCTTACAAGCTGGTAATAAAGGAAGGTTCCAAAAAGCGGAAGATGCAGCGCTGTTTTCACAATTTTTGAACGGAAATCGGGAAGCACTGCCAGCCTTCCAAAGCTCTCCGGATTTACAAGTGTAATTTCATTGATAATATCGGAGTGCATGTTTGCAGCCATAATAACGAAAGAGCCGGATTTCCCTGTCGCATAAACATCTGTTTTTTCTTTTATTACATCGTGAATAAAATCATTGATAAGCTGTACAAATAAATAATTGCAGTATGAAGTAAGCTGCGGTTTTTCAGAGCGACCGCATCCTAACAGGTCGATTGCATAAACAGTATGGTCTTTGGAGAGAGGCTCAATAATCTTCGACCATTCCTGCTGTGAAGATGCCGGATGTAAATCATGAATGAGAAGCAGAGGAGAACCACTTCCGGTTTTTGTATAATAAATTTTCCCATGACGCCATTTATAAAAGCTGTCTTTTTTTACCCTTAATAAATGACGGAAGGTTGCTGAAGATTCCACAAATTTATTGGCAAGATACATGGCAATAGAAACCCAGATAGTCAGTTTCATCAATTTTTCCAGTCTACGTTTCACGTGAAACATCACCCCTTTTTAATTGTATATAACTTCTATAGAATAAGTATAAACGAAATAAACAGCGGATGCAAGCCACAGTTTATTATTTTTTTGTGAATGGGCAACAGTTGGTTACTGCGAACAGAGTGAGCAGTATAACACTTGTATCACGTCTGCCAGATGTTTCACGTGAAACATAAATGAATTTGTTACTGCGAACGAAGTGATTCTAAATGGATTTTTGCAGGTGACAGGGCAGCTTGGCTGGACTGTTATAATGTTTATAAAAGTTTCACGTGAAACATCAAATTATAATATAGATTTATAAAAGAAAATGTGCTATACTCTTTTATAGCATTTTGGCTGTACTTAAAAAGGGGATAATAATATGGGACGAGTAATCGTAGTTGCCAATCAGAAGGGTGGTGTAGGGAAGACTACCACCGCAATTAATCTGTCAGCGTGTCTTGCGGAAGCAGGAAAAAAGGTTCTTGCGATTGATATGGACCCGCAGGGAAACATGACAAGCGGACTGGGTGTGGATAAGGACGAAATAGAAAAAACCACATACGAGCTGCTTCTTGGGGAGACAGAGGTGAAGGAATGTCTGCAGAAAAGTGTTGTAGAGGGGCTGGATTTACTGGCATCGAATATTGACCTTGCTGCGGCAGAAATAGAGCTGATAGGCGAAGAGGAAAAAGAATTTATTCTGCAAAAGGCGTTGGAGCCTGTCCGGAATCAGTATGATTTTGTAATTATTGACTGCCCTCCGTCTTTGAATATTCTGACGATTAATTCTATGTGCGCAGCGGATACTGTTTTAGTTCCGATTCAGTGCGAATATTATGCGCTGGAAGGACTTTCACAGTTGATTCATACAATTAATCTCGTCCAGGAACGTCTGAATCCTAATCTGGAAATGGAGGGAGTTGTATTTACGATGTATGACGCACGTACAAATCTTTCTCTTCAGGTTGTGGAAAACGTAAAAAGCAATCTCCAGCAGACAATTTATAAAACAATCATTCCAAGAAATGTCCGTCTTGCGGAAGCGCCAAGTCATGGAATGCCGATTACACTGTACGACACAAAATCGGCGGGAGCTGAGAGCTATCGTCTTCTGGCGGAGGAAGTAATACATAGAGGAGAGGAAGAATGGCAGTAAAGAAAACTGGATTGGGAAAAGGTCTTGATGTTCTGATACCGTCAGACTCTAAGAAAACTGTTCCGCTTCGAAAAGAAAATAATCATGCAGCTGCGGTGATTCCGGCAAAAGACGGCGTCCAGGAATTAAAGATTTCCGAGGTAGAACCAAACAGACAGCAGCCCCGGAAAAATTTCGATGAGGATGCTCTTCTGGAGCTATCCGAATCCATAAAACAGTTTGGCGTCATACAGCCGCTGATTGTTCAGAAAAGGGATGACCATTATGAAATTATCGCCGGGGAAAGGCGGTGGCGTGCTGCAAAAAAAGCGGGTGTAAAAAAAATACCGGTCATTATCAGAGAATATAATCCGCAGGAAGTTATGGAGATTTCTCTGATTGAAAATATCCAGAGAGAAGATTTGAATCCGATTGAGGAAGCACAGGCGTATAAACGACTTTTAGAGGAATATCATCTGAAGCAGGATGAAGTCGCAGAAAAAGTTTCAAAGAGCCGCACAACGGTTACAAATTCTCTCCGTCTCCTGAAGCTGGACGACCGTGTCCAGCAGATGGTAATCGACGATATGATTTCCACCGGTCATGCGCGCGCACTGCTTGGTCTTGAAGATAAGGAAGAACAGTACGTGGCGGCTGTCAAAATCTTTGACGAAAAAATGAGCGTGCGGGATACGGAGAAACTGGTGAAGCTTCTTCAGAACAAAAAACCGGAAAAAGTAAAGGAGGAGCCTGCAAACAGTTTTATATATAAAGACATCGAAGAAAAAATAAAAGCGATTCTCGGCACAAAGGTTACAGTAGACCACAGAGCTAATAATAAGGGGAAAATCACAATCGAATATTATTCCAATGAGGAGCTGGAACGGATTGTGGAAATGATGGAATCGCTGAAAGCATAGAATACAGGGGATAAGGAGTGTAGATATGGAGAATTCGATTTTGAACAATCTAATTATCGACCCAGGAATAATTATTATCCTGATGATGATTATGATTATCATACTTTTGGTTCTTCAGATAAAAAATTCATTTAAATTGAATCGTTTTATGAAGAAATACAAAAGCTTTATGAAGGGAAAAGACGGAATTTCACTGGAAAAGACTATCCTGCGGAATATCAATGATATTGATATGCTGCTGGAATCCAGTAAGAATCATATGGAAGAAATCCGTCAGCTCAAAGAAATCCAGCTTCATACGCTGAATAAAACAGCAATCGTAAAATACGATGCATTTAAGGAAATGGGCGGAAAGCTGAGTTTTGCACTTGCCATGCTGGACCAGGAAAACAGCGGATTTGTGCTGAACGCGATTCACAGCAGAGAGGGCTGTTATACGTATATTAAGGAAATTGTAAAGGGCGAATCCTATATCGTTCTTGGGGAAGAAGAAAAAGAAGCGCTGCGGCAGGCAGTAAATCAGTACGTCGATTAAAACAGCATAAACTGGAAATATTATGTTAATCAGATGGTTATGCTGGCAGATAATTATGTTAATCAGATAATGATATTATTTAAAAATTATGTAAACAGATAAGGAGCAGGGAAAATGTTAGATATTAAATTTTTGAGAGAGAATCCGGAGATTGTAAAGCAGAATATCCGCAATAAGTTCCAGGACCAAAAGCTGCCGATGGTAGATGAAGTAATCGCGCTTGATAAAAGAAACCGCGAGATTAAAAATGAGGTGGAGGCGCTGCGTGCAAACCGCAACAAGCTTTCCAAGCAGATCGGCGCATTGATGGGTCAGGGAAAGAGAGAGAAAGCGGAAGAAATCAAGAAACAGGTTGCCGCACAGGCAGGTCAGGTGGAAGCGCTTTCCCAGGAGGAGAAGGAAGTAGAAGAGAATATCAGAAGAATTATGATGGTTATCCCGAATATCATCGACCCGTCTGTTCCGATTGGAAAAGATGACAGCGAAAATGTGGAAATCGAAAAGTTTGGTGAACCGGTCGTACCGGATTTTGAAATTCCATATCACACAGAAATTATGGAACGTTTTGACGGAATCGACCTGGATGCTGCCCGTGAAGTTGCCGGAAACGGATTTTATTATCTGATGGGCGATATCGCGCGCATTCATTCTGCCGTGATTTCCTATGCGAGAGATTTCATGATTAACCGCGGATTTACGTACTGTGTTCCGCCGTTCATGATCCGCAGCAAGGTAGTTACCGGTGTTATGAGCTTTGCAGAAATGGAATCCATGATGTATAAGATTGAGGGTGAAGATTTGTATCTGATTGGTACGAGCGAGCACTCCATGATTGGTAAGTTTATTGATTCTCTGACGCCGGAGGCAGAGCTGCCGAAAACGCTGACAAGCTATTCTCCGTGCTTCCGCAAGGAAAAAGGAGCACATGGCATCGAGGAGCGCGGCGTTTACCGCATCCATCAGTTTGAAAAACAGGAAATGATTGTTGTCTGCAAACCAGAGGACAGCATGATGTGGTATGATAAGCTCTGGCAGAATACGGTGGATCTGTTCCGTTCTCTGGATATTCCGGTACGTACTCTGGAATGCTGCTCCGGAGATCTGGCGGACCTGAAGGTGAAATCCTGTGATGTGGAAGCATGGTCTCCGCGTCAGAAAAAATATTTTGAAGTGGGAAGCTGCTCCAATCTCGGCGATGCGCAGGCGCGCCGTCTCGGCATCCGCGTAAAGGGTGAGGACGGAAAGAAATATCTTGCGCATACTTTGAATAATACTGTTGTTGCTCCGCCGCGTATGCTGATTGCATTCCTGGAGAATAACCTGAACGAGGACGGAAGTGTAAATATTCCGAAGGCGCTTCAGATGTATATGGGCGGAATTGAAAAAATTGTACCGAAACATTGAGGAAATATTATGCACAGCTTTATGCGTTCCATTGGATTCAGCAATATTATTAACAGGAAACACGCAGACGACCTGATAAAGGAAGTCTGTGCGTCCTGTGATGTCCGCAATGCTGTCCGTCTGGAAAACGGCAATGCGTTTGTGGAATATGTAAAGGAATTTGCTCCGCACTGTGGAATTGTTGTCTGCGGAGAAATGGATGAAAACGGATTCCATATGGATTATTATTTTCCATATTACAGGACAGATACGGTTAGCAGTTATGCGGACCTCACGGTCGAAAAGCATACGGATAAGGATTCTTTTGCCGGTGTGTGCGAGGATACCAGAATCGGCACGACGATTATTTTTTATGTGTCAAATGCCGCCCGGTATCAGAAAGAAGCGATGCAGAGCAGCATGAAAAACGGCAATGTGAGTGTTTCATTCACGGCGCTGGCTTCTGAGGGGAGAATCCTTCTTCCAATCCAGAAAAGTCCCAACCAGGCGCTGCTTGATATGGAAGCGACAAGCACGCGCAGTCATCTGATTGCGGCTGCCAGAAACGGGGATGAAAACGCTATTGAAAGTCTGACACTGGAGGATATGGACACATATAATATGGTGTCGCGGCGCATTATGACCGAGGATGTATTCAGCATTGTAGAAACCTTTTTTATGCCCTCCGGTATGGAATGCGACCGTTATCAGATTATGGGAGAAATTCAGTCAGTCGAGAAAATCAGAAATAAAAGAACAAAGGAATATCTCTATCAGATGAATCTTTTGTGCAACAATATGTCTATGGATGTATGTATTAATGAGGCGGACCTCATGGGCGAGCCGGATGTCGGACGTCGCTTTAAGGGCGAGGTCTGGCTGCAGGGCAATATTAACTTTGTGTGATGTAAGCCAAGCCTCTGGGATGGCGTTCATAAAAATAATGCAATAAACCGGAAAAAAGGGTTGCACTGAAGCTTAAAAGAATGTAAAATGGATATGTTACGAAACCGATGAAAACAGGTATGTTTTCATCGGTTGAAATGTCGCTATAGCTCAGTTGGATAGAGCGACCGCCTCCTAAGCGGTAGGCCGGAGGTTCAAATCCTCTTAGCGACGCTTATAGAAATGCCGAAAACACTGGGGTTCCAGAGTTTTTGGCGTTTTTCTTTTTCTAATTTTACCCCTTACCATAGGGGGATGGTTCGACAAAAGAAAACGGGAGGTAAATGATAATTGAAAATATTTATTGTTGAAGATGAAGCGGATATTCGCAAGGAATTATCTGTTCTGATTGAAAAATACGGATATTCTCACGAAAGCAGTACGGACTTTGAACATATAACGAAACACATTTTAGATTCGGAAGCTAACCTTATACTCTTAGACATAAATTTGCCCTATCAAGATGGGTATACGATATGTCGTGAAATTAGAAAGCAATCCGAGATTCCGATTATTGTTTTGACAAGCAGAGATACAGACTTTGACGAACTAATGAGCCTAAATATTGGCGCGGATGATTTTATATCGAAGCCTTATAATGCACAGGTATTGATTGCGCGTATTCAAAAAATTTTGAAGCGGACTTATGAAGTACAGGCTAATTCTGTTCTTATACATAAGGGAGTGACGATTAACCTGTTGAAAGCTACGGCTTCTTACGGTGATAAAGAAATTGACTTAACAAAAAATGAAATGGGAATATTGCGGCTTCTGACTGTAAATAAAGGTAACATCATACCGAGGGACGCAATTATTGACGAGCTATGGCAAAGCGACGAGTTTATAGATGAGAATACATTAAATGTGAATATTGTACGTTTGCGAAAAAAATTATCTCAAATAGGTGCGTCTGATTATCTGGAAACAAAGCGTGGATTGGGGTATCGGGTATGAAACTGACAGATTATCTGCTTGACCGAATTTTCTCTATTATTGCATTCTTTACAGCAGTTATCTTTTCTGCGGGGATTCTCTGGATAGTGGAATTGAGAAATGAATTTATTGTCCTTGTTGAAGTGATATTTTGTATTTCTTTTCTTCTTTCCCTTTTATGGGATTACGCAAGAAAAAGAAAGTATTATCATGCCTTATGGACTTTATTCGATAAATTGGACGATAAGACACTATTAGCGGAACTTGTAGAAAAGCCGGGTTTTCTTGATGGGAAACTTTTGTTTCAAATTCTCCGTCACACAAATAAACATATGAATGATAAACTGGCAGAAGCATACGCAGCTAATCAAGAATACCGGGAATATGTTGAAATGTGGGTGCATGAAATAAAAACGCCTATTACTTCCGCACATTTAATTATTGAAAATGATAAAAATATTTCTACAATACGCATAGATGATGAATTGAACAAAATAGACCATTTTGTAGAACAGGCTCTTTTCTATGCAAGGAGTACGGCTTTAGAAAAAGATTTCAAAATAGAAAAGACAACTTTGAAAGTATTAGTGCATGAAGCAGTAAAAAATTACTCCAAGCAGATTATTACAGCGGGAGGAAAGCCGGTATTTGAAAATCTGGATATTCCGGTTTTTGCTGACCGGAAATGGTGCGTATTCATTGTAGGACAGATTATAGCTAACTCTGTAAAATATACCAATGGAGGATTGCTGCTTACTTTTGAGGGAACGGCTTTTGACGGTGGTTGCTGCCTTTCAATCTCTGATAATGGGATTGGTATTGCCGCCGCAGATATTCCGCGTATCTTTGATAAAGGATTTACAGGCGAAAATGGACGAAAATATAAAAAATCAACAGGAATAGGGTTGTACTTGTGCCGGAAGTTGTGTGATAAAATGAATATGGAAATATCCGCAGCCAGCAACTTACAATGCGGAACAACAATAAAAATCACTTTCCCAAAAGACCACTTTTATTTTGAGCAGGCATAAAATGTCTGCTCATTGTCTTTGGAGAAAACTTACATTTTGGTAATGTAAATGTAATCTGATTTAATGGCGCTTTTTATTTGCCGGAAGTACAATAGTCTAAAAGAAAGGAGCGGATTTTATGAACACACCTATATTAGAGGTTTCTGATATTCAAAAATATTATGGGAACAGGGGGAATATCACAAAGGCAGTGAATCATATTTCTTTTTCTGTTGGAAAAGGCGAATTTGTCGGTATTATGGGTGCGTCTGGTTCTGGAAAAACTACGCTGCTTAATTGTATCTCTACAATCGACACCGTAACCAGTGGAAAAATATTTGTAGCAGGAAAAGATATTACCTTATTACGCGGCAAGCAGTTGTCCGCTTTCCGGCGTGAAAAACTTGGTTTTATCTTTCAGGATTTTAATTTACTTGATACGCTGACCGCATATGAAAATATTTCCCTTGCCCTTTCTATTTCCGGCATAAAAGCAAAAGAAATTGACCAGAGGGTAAAAAAGATTGCTGCTGCACTGAATATTACAGAAGTATTGAAAAAATACCCTTATCAAATGTCGGGAGGGCAGCAACAGCGCGTAGCCGCTGCCCGCGCAATGGTTACAAATCCTGCTCTTGTCTTAGCTGATGAACCGACGGGAGCTTTGGATTCCCATTCTTCAAAAATTCTCCTGACCATGCTGGAAGAATTAAACCAAAAACTTTCCGCGACAATTTTAATGGTAACACATGATTCCGTTACAGCCAGTTATTGCCGCCGTATTCTCTTTATAAAGGACGGAAAAATTTTCAATGAAATCCAACGCGGGACAAGAACGCGGAAAGCGTTTTTTGATGAAATCATGGAGGTCATTTCTGTTTTGGGAGGTGAGATAAATGACGGGAGGTAAATTGATTTTTCGCAATGTACGAAAAAATTTGCAGGATTATATGATATATTTCCTCACGTTAATGATTTCGGTCAGTATGTTTTATGCGTTTAATTCCATTCAGACACAACCGGCATTACAAAACCTTGACGCGACAAAACAACTGCTTTCAGACCAGTTAGGAATATTGCTTTCTGCATTATCCGTTATAGTTGCTGTTGTGCTTGCCTTTCTTATCCTGTATGCAAATCAGTTTTTGCTGAAACGCAGGAAAAAGGAACTGGGGATTTATACGCTGTTAGGAATGGAAAAAGGGAAAATATCGCGGATTTTTGCCGGAGAAACCTTGTGTGTAGGAGTTGTTTCACTTGTTTTTGGTCTTATATTTGGGCTTTTACTCTCACAGGGTTTATCCTTATTTTCCTTACGTTTATTTGCGGTAGACATGAGCGAATTTCAGCTTATTTTTTCCATGAGTGCTTTAAAAAAGACAATCGGTTGTTTTGCTTTGATATTTCTGATTGTCATGGTTTTTAATGTTCGTACCGTTTCTACTGTTAAGCTAATCGACCTCTTGACTGCCAGCCGGAAGAATGAAAGCATGGCTTTGAAAAATAAACCTGCACAGATATTATTAACTCTGCTGTCCGTCCTGTGTATTGTTTCTTCCGCTATAATTATTCAACGATATGGGATACTTCCAAGTCGTGAAAATCATTGGTTTCAAATTGCTATAGTTCTATTGGCGGTTGGTACAGCACTCTTTTTCTTTTCTGCTTCAGCGTTGTTGCTTACAGCAATACAGGCAAAAAAAATTGTTTATCTGAAAGGATTAAACACTTTTTTAAGCAGGCAGATTGGAAGCAGAATACAAACAAACTTTCTGACTATGACCGTGGTATGCGGTTTACTGACGGTTTCCATTTGCGGTATATCCGTGGGAATAAGCTCCGCATTAACAATGAATGAGGCTTCTAAAGCCGCTCTTCCTTTTGACTTGAATGTGATTGCGGATGTTGATGTTTCGGGAGATACGGACATTGCCGAATATCTTAATTCAAGAAATGTAGATATTGGCAGTTATGCTGAGAACACGGCGCAAATAAGCCTTTACGAATCGGAGATAACCTATGGAAATCTTTTTGAGGGACAGGATGTGGATTTGTGGCCGATTGATTCTTCCATTCCACAAACAGGTGTTAGTGTGATTTCCATTTCAGATTATAACCGCTCTTTGGCGGCACAGGGAAAAGACGCTGTAACACTTGAAAATAATAAATTTCTCATAAACTGTAATTATGACGGCACATTACAATATATTGATACATTTTTGCAGTCTGGTAAAGAAATTATAATAAATGGGGTAGCCCTATATGCGCAGGAGAAGCAATCGCTCCATGAAACCTACTACATGACATCGGTAGGAAACAATGACAGGGGTACGCTTATCATTCCAGATTATATAGCGGCTTCACTGGCGAAAGATGTAAATATTTTATTAGTGCAATACAAAGCAGATACAAATTCAGATGAAGTATTGCAGAAAATGATACCGATTGGATTGGAATGGGAAACCGAGGGGTATCGTTACAGTGAAAAAATTATGATGAACAGTATGTACTATGGTTCCTGTGCTTTGCTTGTCTTTCTCTGTTCATACATTGGACTTGTTTTCCTGCTGATATGCGCTGCATTACTATCGTTAAAGCAGTTGACAGAAACCGCAGATAATGTTTATAGATATGGCTTGTTACAAAAACTTGGTACGGACAGCAAATTACTTTTAGGGACACTATTTAAACAGATTGCAGTTTTTTTCATCACACCACTTCTGCTTGCAGGAATATTCTCGGCTTTTGGGATTGGGAAGATTACAGCAATAGTAGAAGAATTTTTGAATATGCACATTTCTACCAATATTGGCGTTACGATACTGATGTTTTTAATTGTGTATGGTGGATATTTTATAACCACCTACCTGTCTTGTAAACATATGGTTATCGAAAAACAACTTAAAGAATTGGAGGTGTAATTATGCCGGAAAATGTAAATTGGAGTGCCGTCTGGCAAAGTATTACTGACACATGGCTTCCGCTGTTTGGCGGTGTTGCGTTGATTGTAATCCTGTTGATTGTAATTCACATTATCAAGAAACACAAAAAAGATAAATAATCAAAACATCTGCCGGACGACGGCAAAAGAAAAAAAGCCGTCGCAGAGCAGAGGTATTTTCACACGTCATTTTTAAATTCCGGCGGCTTTGATTTTCAGAGCCGCCGCTTCTTTTTGCCTATCGGCAGTCTACGACGACCCTAACACCGTAAAAACGGCGGCTAATGGAGGTAGCCGCCGTGATATATAGAGCGTATCGACAAAGTACGACACCTTTCTGCCTGTTAAAAAAATTCTGACCACTGCCGGGGTCATTTCTACCCTTATATATGAACTGTCAAATCATCTAATTACTTTTTATAATTCCTTTGCGTCTGCCAGTATTTTATGGACAGGCGTATTTCATTTTGCTCATATTTTACTGCACTGCCGTTCTCCCCCGACCAATCTGGATTTTCAAAAAATTCAGATTGGAGGTAAAGGATTATGGCTTACAACAAAGCCAGAGAAGAAAAGAAATGACGGCTCTGGAAAGAAGCCGAGGAAAAGCAGATGCGGAGCCTGGGTGTCGATGAAGATACCATTGAAAGGCTCCGTATATATGATTGGGCTATCTTCAAGTCCGACAGGCGGTACTATGAGAAGCAGCAGGATACAGGTACATACCTTGAGGAAGTTGCAGAGAGTGACCCACAATCCGAAGTAAAAACGGTTGATGATTTTCTGGACAGCATCGAAAATGACCGTCTTTATGAAATCTTGATTAAAGTGGACAGGCTTACCATACAAGCCGCGCTGCTGAAGATACAGGGTTTTAGCTATCGTGAAATTGCTTTGCAGCTCGGCATAACGGAGAAGTCTGTATATAGGCGGATGGACAGGCTCAAAGAAAAATTAAAAAATGTTTGAAACAGAGGGGAATTTGACGGTTTCCCATCGGCTACTGGGTGAGAGGACAAAATCTTCTCATCCAGTTTTCCTTTGTGTGGCGAAAACGGGGACTGTTCCTTGACAACCGAATACTCATTCGCCAGATACTTCCTCTTTGTGATTGTGATGAGCATAAGCGTGTGCAGCGGTACGCCATGACCTGCCAAATGACAGCGAGCGATGAAAGGTGGTGAGCCAGTCTTTACCGACTCAAAATATCGGGCAGCTCCCGATTTCGCCAGAACCCACAAAGAGAATAATGGTACTCCCGTCCAGTCACAGTCCGAACGGTATCCAATCCGTCACAGGCAATGAGGGCGGCACACGCTCCGTACTTATTATCTCAAATGATAAAGGAAACAGGTACAGCCCTACTGTGATTGTTGCTGCTATTACAAGTAAAAAAGCAAAGGGCGGTTTGCCTACACACTTCTGTTTAGACGGCATTGAGGGGCTTCCTGCCAACTCGATTGTTTTGTTGGAACAGATACGGACTATTGATAAAAAACGGCTTAGAGAACACTTGGCGCAGCTTGCCGAGTGTTATATGGAGGAAATTACTGCTCCCCTGCTTATCAGTATCGGCGTTAAGAATGTGCGTAAAGGAAAAAGGAGGTCTGCTGATGTTTGAAGATAGAGTTGCTGCACTGAATAAGGAATCGCAAACTATACCGGGTATACCCTATGAAAAGAGAATTTACACTGTGGATGAAATACAGGATATTTTGGGTATTGGCAGAAACTCCGCATATAGTCTTGTGAAGTCGGGCGTATTCCACAGCGTCCGCATCGGTGGGAATATCCGTATATCTAAAAAGAGCTTTGATGAATGGCTCGATAATAAAATGAATACCTGTCAAGTGTGCGAAACGGTCTGAAAAACTGCTTTCGCACATTTCACTTTTTCTCCGAATTGCAATACTATATAGCCAAGCAGAAACGCTTGGCTATATAGCAGATTGCAATGGCTGACGAGCCGAATAAGATATTACGGAGGAAAAGCTAATGAATAAAAAAAGTATGTCCGTACCAGAGATGCGGCGGTTACTCGGTTTAGGAAAAACAGGGTCATACTGGCTTATTAAAAAGCATTATTTTGAAACTATCATCATTGCGGGAAAGATGCGTGTGATGGTGGACAGCTTTGAAGAATGGTATGCCAACCAGCTTCATTATAAAAAGGTCAATGGCGACCCGCCGGGGAAGAACTGGACGGCTATTGGAGATATGAAACTGGATGATGTGACACCGAGGACAATGGACAAGTTCTACCAAAGCCTGCTTTCAGTTAAAGCAAAGGTAGTCAATAATCGCAAACCGAACAATGAATATCTCACAGCCCACACCGTCCGAGAAATTCATAAGCTGCTCCGCAATGCTTTTAATCAAGCTGTTAAATGGGAGCTGATGTCAAGAAATCCTGTACTCAATGCAACACTTCCGAAAGAAGAACATAAGGAGCGTGCAATCTGGACAGCCGAAACTTTATTTAAGGCTCTGGAGGTCTGTGATGATGATAACCTGGCATTAGCATTGAACCTTGCTTTTTCCTGCTCCCTGCGGATGGGGGAAATGCTCGGCTTAACATGGGACTGCATTGATATTTCAGAAAGAAGCATAAAGAATGGATGCGCTTATATTTTTGTCAATAAAGAGTTGCAGCGCGTCAACCGAAATGCGTTAGAGCAGCTTGGAGAAAAGGGCGTTATGTTTAAGTTTCCGCCTGCGGTTGCAAGCACCCATACAGCATTAGTACTGAAAGAGCCGAAAACAAAGACCAGTGTACGAAAGATATTTTTGCCAAAAACAGTAGCCGAGATGCTTGTCAAACGCCGCGAGGAAATTGAAAACCTCAAGGAGTTGTTTGGGGATGAATACATGGACTATAATCTGGTATTTGCATCATCCTGCGGCAGACCCATTGAGGGACAGGTTATCAACCGGGCATTGGCTAAGCTGATTAAAGAAAATGATTTACCACCCGTTGTATTTCACAGCTTCCGGCATTCGAGTATCACTTATAAGCTGAAGTGGGGCGGCGGAGATATGAAGTCCGTGCAGGGCGACTCTGGACACGCACAGGTCAAGATGGTGGCAGATGTGTATTCCCATATCATAGATGATGACAGGCGGTTAAATGCACAGCGGTTTGAGGAACAGTTTTACCAGATGAAAGCTGCACCTGCTGACAGCGGAACGCAGGAAGAAAAGACACCCGACACGGCACAATCAGACCAAGAAATTTTGCTCAAGCTGCTTGCCAATCCAGAAATGGCGGCACTATTGAAATCGTTGGCAAAAAATTTGTGCGAACAATGAGCCAGGCAGAAATGCTTGCATTTCTATTTGGCGAATGTCGCAGCAACGGGCGAAACTTCGCCCGTTACCAAAAGGGGCAGTCAAAAGATTGCCCTTTTTCTTTGCAGAATTATATGGTAAAAAATCTGCCGCATGGTATAATGGATTTGTCGAGAAAAAATGTTTAAGGTCAAAAGTTGTGACCTTAAAGTGAATGATACATCTAAACTTGAAATCACAATTTGTGATTTCAAGTTTGGAAAACAACGGGTATGGCGGAAGAAGAAGTTTACCGTTTGTTTTTACAGAGCAAGGGATAGCAATGCTCTCATCGGTTTTAAGAAGTGAAGTAGCCGTGCAGACAAGTATTCGTATCATGGATACTTTTGTGGAGATGCGTCGTTTTATCTCCAATAATGCCTTGCTCTTTGAGCGTATCAGCAATGTGGAATTGAAACAGTTGGAATACCAGAAGCAGACAGATGAGAAGTTAGAGCAGATATTTGAGTACATATCCGAGCATGAAGAAGCCAGTCAAAAGGTATTCTTTGACGGGCAGATTTATGATGCGTTCAGCTTGATTGTCAGCCTTATCCAAAAGGCGGAAAAAGAAATCACGCTGATAGATGGATATGTAGATGTGGGAACACTGAATTTGCTTTCCAAGAAGAATGAAAACGTGTCCGTGACAATCTATACCCAGAAGCGGACAAGGCTCACAAAAACGGATGCAGAGAATTTTAATGCGCAGTACCCCACATTAGAAGTGAAATATACAAAAGCGTTCCATGACCGTTTCTTAATTCTTGACCGAGAAACAGCCTATCATGTAGGGGCGTCTTTAAAAGACGCAGGAAAGAAATGCTTTGGTATCAACCTTATTCAAGATGCAGGGATAATCAAAGATATATTACAGAGATTAGAACTGGAAACAGAGGAATGAGATTTGAGGTTGCAATTTGCGACCTTAAAAAACGATTGCAGATTCTTAACGAATCGTGCTGGAATGTTAATAATTCAAACCACATGGGATGCGATAACACACACCGTACTGACAAGCGGTTTAGTGTTCATATTATGCGGAATCTCCGGAAAAAAATTGACTGGTGGAAAATGCTATGGGGAAAATGAACAGGAGGGCTGTCCGAAATTAAAACCGGGCAGTTTCTTTATGCAATGAAAAGAGCCACCTGCGTTCATACTGATGGCTCGGTTATTTAAAGCGTCAGATTTAGTTGAACGAATAGCGTTCCAACATGTAAATCAAGATGGTTTCGCTTTTACCATCCATTCCGCCTTTTAGGTAAAGCAGTTTTTGTACCTTGCCATGTTCCAGCGCTTTCAGGGCTGTTCCGGCAGTCCCTTTCCCGGATATGACTTCCACCAGATAGCGGGTGGACGACTGGAGGCTCTGTACCACAAAGTCAATCTCACCGCCCCGGTAGGTTGCAAATGCCGGTGTCTCAAAGGATATCTCCTGCGGGAAATCCTGGCGTTTTTTCAGATTGATATACACAAAATTTTCATTCAGAGTGCCTGTTAGGACGCGGGAATCTGTGCCAGTACGCGTCAGGTAATAGTTCGCCAGTCCCACATCCATGACATAGCAGCGGCTTGCCGCTTTGAAATCCAGAATATCCATTTCCGTGATCTCGACGCAGAAAGCAATGATACCGGAGAAGTAGAGCCAGCTTATGGCACGATTGCAGGTCGCTTTGGAAATATTACTGGAATAATCCCTTGTTACCAGCTTCTGCAGCTCCTCGCTGATGCTGTCCTCCGTAAGACCTTTCTTTTCCCGGTTTAAAATTCTGCAGATTTCCCATAAATAAAAAAGAGCCATTAAGAACCGCATAATGCAGCTATCGTAATGACTCTGATTTCCAAACTTAAACTTGCGTGTGTCCTGGAAGAATGGTCCAGACTCCCGATGCGGGATAACACAAAAACTTAAATACAAGATTATAATAGTATAAGATTTAGTGTGTGTCAATGAAAGAAAAACTATATATAGAAATTCGCTTGAAGAAATTATATGTGTGAAAAAGGAATACTATGATATAATTGTGCGTAGAAAGCGGGATTTGTGGAGGCGGACAGATGAGCTTAAAAGAAAGAGCGAGAAAACTACAGACTGATATTCCTGCATTATTTTTGGCATTGAAGGATAAAGAAACTCCTATTGTTGCAAAGGTATTAGCTGGAATCACAGTTGCATATGCATTATCACCTATCGATTTAGTGCCAGATTTTATTCCGGTTTTGGGGTATTTAGATGATGTTATTTTGTTACCAACGTTTATAGTGGCAACTATTAAATTTATTCCAGAAAATGTACTTGAAAGATGCAGAAAAAAGTCAGAAGGTATGTGGAAAGAAGGAAAACCAAAAAAATGGTATTACGCAATGCCAATAGTATTAATATGGCTCGCAATAATTGCTTTACTGTTAAAAGTGATTTTCTTCTGAATACAACAGCTTGCAGTTTTTGTGATGAAGGAAGGAAAATGGAATTCTATCATTTTAGATGGGACTGTACCGGTTGAGGATATCAAACGGATGATTGGAGAAAGTTATGATTTGATAAAGGAGAAGAAAGCATGAGGATCTTAGTGGATGCGGATGCCTGCCCGGTGGTAAAAATTGTAGAACATACGGCTGAAAAATATCGGATTCCGGTAGTTCTTCTGTGCGATACGAATCACGTCCTGCAGTCGGACTACAGCGAGGTGCTGACAGTAGGGGTAGGGGCTGATGCGGTAGATTTTAAGCTGGTAAGTATCTGCCAGAAAGGAGATATTGTTGTGACGCAGGATTACGGTGTGGCAGCTATGATTTTGGGAAAGGGAGCATATGGAATCCATCAGAGCGGCAGATGGTATACGGATGAAAATATTGATCAGATGCTTATGGAGAGACATTTTGCGAAAAAAGCCAGAAATGCGAAAAAGAGGAATCATATCAAAGGACCGGCAAAACGGACTGTGGAAGATGATATCCGATTTGAAAAATCGCTGGAAAAGCTGATTCAAAAATGCCGTAGAGAGTAGTCTGGAGAAAGAAAACAGGAACTATGATGTGCCATTACCGGAAATGCAGAATCCTATGCAAAGTATCATGTTTGTAATAGACTTCATGCAGGAGGTGTTGACAGGACGGATCTGCTGTGTCTTCCTCTTTCATGTTTTCAAAAACATGATTTACCAGCGCTTCCTGCCCGGTACTGACGTAGGCAACCTCATACATTTCATCATTGGCAAAGGAGAAAAAAATGATACGACCTTTAGAAAAAAAGGATATTAAAACAGTCTGTAACATTGTAAATGATAATTGGAAGAATGTTTATACAGGGATTGTAAACCCATTTTTGCTAAGTGAGGAAGGATGTGCGGAAAGAATACGTCAGCTGGAATCAGATTTTTCTACCCATAGGTTATCAGAATATGTGTGGGAGGAGGATAGTAATGTGGAGGCACTGCTATCCATAGGAGATACCATAGATACGGATATAACAGGTGCATTTGAGATTTGGCGTGTTTATGTTTCTGCTAAATTTCAAGGAAAAGGAATTGGAAGATTATTACTTGATTTTGCACAGCAAAAGGCAAAAGAGCAAGGGTATAAAAGAATAGTAATATGGGCATTCAAAGATAATTATCGGGCTGTTTCTTTTTATCAAAAGAATGGGTATTGTATTGATAAAGAGGAATATTTAGGAGAGCCTTATTTTGCAATAGGAGTACGTTTAAAGAAAGAAATTTGAAAGGTGCCGCATCTGCTGACAGCGGAACGCAGGAAGAAAAGACAACCGAAACGGCACAATCTGACCAGGAAATTCTTGTCCCATTTTTGCTATGTGCGATATTGATTTTTATTTTGGCATTGACAGTGGCGGTAACACGCTTTGGAAAAAAGTAATGCTTTTTGAGCATAATCAAGATGCAAAAATTAAGTATTTGATATAACATGTTACCTTGTTTATAATGCAGGTGTAGGAAAAGTGCAGCACACTTTCTCTACACCTGTATTTTAATTTACCATGCAGAGGTAGTAATGATGAAAATGTATTTGAAAAAAAGTGTTGTATGGATGCTGTTAAGCCTTATAGGAATTATTTTTGCAGGCAATAGTGAGCGCGCAGAAATAGAATATGCGGAATCACAGGCTGATAATCTTATTTTGACAAAAGCGGAATATCCGGCATCTTATGAAATTGAAAACTTTCCAGTTTTATATCAAATGCCGGAGCTGCCGACAGGATGTGAAATTACTGCTTTGACGATGCTGTTAAATTATTATGGTTTGCCGGCTGAGAAGGTGGAAATGGCAACCGGGTATCTTCCCACTTTATTGTCGGCGGAAACTTATGTTGGAGAAGACGGGAAGATGTATGGAAATGATATGAATCAATATTTTATTGGGAATCCGACAACCCAGAATGGTATCATATGCGGGACGGGAGCGATTATTACAGCGGCAAATGATTTTCTTCTGGATTATGGAAGCACGCTTAGAGCTACAGATCAAACCGGTACTGCAGTGGAAGAATTATATCACATGGTAAGCAGAGGTATACCGGTGATGGTATGGTGTACTATTGGAATGGAGAACAGAAGCCCTGTGCAGGGCTGGTATACAGAAAATGGTACATATGTAGACTGGAGCAGAAATGATCACGGGGCAGTATTAATTGGTTATACTTCCGATACGGTAAAAATTGCTGACCCTATTTCCGGAATTGTAGAGTATGACCGGAAACAGTTTGAATCTGTTTTTGCTTCACGTAAAGGGCAGTGTGTTATTTTGGAAGAAAAATAGGCGGTAGAGATATGCTGTTGCTTATAAAATAGAAGTAATGCTTTTTGAGCATAATAGGTGCACATAAACTAAGTATTTGATATAACCTGTTGCCCCGTTTATAATGTAGGTGTAGAAAAAAAGTGCATTGCACTTTTCCTCTACACCTATATTTTTTAGATAACGGAAAGCTGCAGAATTCGTTTTTTATAGGTATAAGGAGACTGGAAATGGAGCTGGAGAAAATAACAAAGCAGTTGGAAAATAATGGAAATACGAGGAGGATTTAAGAATGAGTTACCAATTTTTTGTTCCTACCCGCACCGTGTTTGGTGCCGGAAAATTAAACGAACTGCATACCCAGACAATGCCAGGAAGAAAGGCAATGGTTGTGATTTCCAATGGGAAATCCATGAAAGAAAGCGGAACGCTTTACAGAGTATTAAAGGAACTGGCCTATGCAGGCGTGGAGACGGTGGTGTTCGACCATGTACAGGCGAATCCCCTTCGTTCCACTGTTATGGATGGAGCGGCTTTTGCGAAAACAAATGGCTGTGACTTTATCGTTGCCCTGGGCGGCGGCAGCGTGATGGATGCATCGAAGGCAATAGCTGCAATGGCGACAAATGAAGGCGATATTTGGGATTACATGAACGGCGGCACTGGCGGAGGGAAAACTCTTACAGAAAAAGCATTGCCGGTAATCTGCATTACAACGACAGCCGGAACCGGCTCCGAAGCAGATCAGTGGGGCGTGATCACCAATGACGAAACCAATGAGAAGATTGGATTTGGCGGTTATGACTGCCTGTTCCCGATATTGTCTATCGTTGACCCGGAGCTGATGGTTTCGGTTCCGCCGAAATTTACGGCATATCAGGGATTTGACGCACTGTTCCACAGTACGGAGTGTTATATTTCCAAGGCGCATAACCGCATGGGCGATATGCTGGCCCTGACCGCCATTGAAAATATCGGAAAGTATCTTGTCCGGGCCGTAAAGGATGGAAATGATCTGGAAGCCCGTGAAGGCGTGGCCTTTGCGAATAATCTGTCCGGGCAGGTGATGACCGTGAGCTGCTGCACAAGTGAACATTCTATGGAACACGCTATGAGCGCTTATCACCAGGAGTTGCCTCATGGGGCAGGTCTGATCATGATTTCAGAAGCATACTACCAGCATTTTGTGGACTGCCATGCCTGTGATGAACGGTTTATTACGATGGCGAAGGCGCTGGGAAAAGAGGACGCCTCCTGCGCGCAGGATTTTGTGGATCTGCTGGTACAGCTTCAGAAAGACTGCGGTGTGGCAGACCTTAAAATGTCTGATTTTGGGATTCAGAAGGAGGAACTTGACAGGCTGGCGGAAAATGCCCGTGAGACAATGGGAGGTTTGTTTATGGCTGATCCGGCTACGCTGTCCCATGAGGAATGCGTGGCAATTTATCAGAAGTCTTATAAATAAGAGAAATACCCTTCGGGTATACCAAAATGGCTGGAAAGTACGGCCGATGAATAAGGAAAGGCGGTTTTTTATATAAACGAATTAGAACATGGAACGATTTTTGAGAAAGGTGTGCCGAATCCTTTCGGTGAATATTTCACAGGCCAGTCTTATCTGGCAATGTTGATGCAGTTAAATGGCGTCGGAGTTGCAAACGTGACCTTTGAGCCTGCCTGCCGGAATAACTGGCATATTCATTACGGGGAGAAGGGTGGAGGACAGATCCTGCTGGTTACCGGAGGACGCGGCTGGTATCAGGAATGGGGCAAAGAGGCGCAGGTGCTTCATGCAGGAGATGTGGTTGCCATTCCTGTGGGAGTAAAGCACTGGCATGGGGCGGCAAAGGACAGCTGGTTTGCGCATATCGCCATAGAAGTTCCCGGTGAGAATACCTCGAATGAGTGGCTGGAGCCAGTCTCAGAGGAAGAATACAAAAAGTTGAAATAAAGGAGGCATTTCAGATGGCAAAAGTTACAGCCGGTCATGACGAATTGGGTATAATTGTTATAAAACCATGAAAATATTTTGAATACGGAGGTAGACACAATGAAAAAAACAATTACTTTTTTACTTTCTCTGTTTATGATTATAAGCCTTGTTGCCTGCGGGAATACGTCAGCTCAGACAGAGCAGCCTTCTGCAGAAAGTAATTCTGCCGGGAGCAGTGTGTCAGAGGAAACATCTGTACCGGCGGAATCCGAACTAGAGACCGAATCTGCACAGCCCGATGAAACGCAAGAAACAGCAGGAATAACAGAAATAGCAGAAACAACAGAAATAACAGAAATAACAGAAACAGCAGCAGATATACCTGAGTCCGGGACTGATGCTGAGACTGAGGGGACAAAGGTGCTGGTAGCCTATTTTTCTGCGACCAATACAACTGAAGGAGTAGCAGAACATATTGCAAATGGTCTGAATGCTGACCTTTACGAAATCATTCCGGAAGAGCCTTACACAGATGAGGATCTGGATTATAACGATAACAACAGCCGCAGTACACTGGAAATGAATGACACATCTTCCCGTCCGGCGATCGCTGGTTCCGTGGAGAACATGGAGCAGTATACAATCGTGTTTCTCGGTTATCCCATCTGGTGGGGAGAGGCACCGAGAATCGTCAGCACCTTTGTGGAAAGCTATGATTTTTCCGGTAAGACCATTGTTCCTTTCTGCACTTCCGGCGGCAGCGGCATTGGCTCCAGTGCTTCCAATCTGGAACAGCTTACCAGTGGTGCTACATGGCTGGAAGGAAGACGTTTGAATGGCAGTGATTCCCAGGATATCGTTATGGAATGGGTAAACGGTCTTGGTCTGAATCTGGGAGAATAATTGAAAGAAGATTTCAAGGAGGCGATGGGAAAGGGTGAATAACTCATGAAACCAAAAATGAAAATCAAGATGGAAATTGACCTCCTGATGACAGTGCTGCTGCTCTGTCTGATGGCATATCAAATCACCGGAGAGGCGCTTCATGAGTGGTTTGGCGCCGGGATGCTGCTCCTGTTTATCGCGCACAACATCCTTAACATCCGGTGGTATGGCAATCTGTTCAGGGGAAAATATAAGCCGCTGCGCATGGTGCAGACAATTGTTAATTTCAGTGCGCTCATTTCCATGCTCTGTCTTGGATACAGCGGAATCGTCATGTCCCGCCATGTGTTTGCAGCGCTTCCCATAAGCGGGCCGATGGCGACGGCGAGAAGTATGCACATGGCAGCCGCCTATTGGGGGTTTGTGCTGATGAGCATTCATTTGGGGATGCACTGGGGAATGATCGTGGGAATGTTTAAGAGGCTCCTAAAAGGAAGAAAAATGACGGCTGCCGCCCGGTGGGGGTTACGGCTGGCAGCCGCCGCAATCGCCGGATATGGGTTGTTCTGCTTTATCCAAAAGGATATTGTTTCTTATATGTTCCTGAAAAATCAGTTTGTGTTCTTTGATTTTGAACAGGGTGTGATATCCGTGTTTGCGCAGTATATTGCGATGATGGGATTCTGGATTTTTGTCAGCTATTATATAATCCGGGGAATCGGGAAGATTTTCGGCAAACACTCGAAAGGAAGGGAGAAGATCCATAAAACTTTTTATCGTTATCGAAAGAAATGCAATGAGGGTATTGGAAAAAGCACAAACAATTTTGGGTGTTATGTGGTGAAAAATAGAATGATGTGGTATACTTATTATAAACAAAGAAATGAGGATAAAAGTTTTGAAATTTGAATGGGATGAGGAAAAGAATCTGATAAACCAAAAGAAACATAAAATTTCATTTGAAACAGCTGCGTATGTGTTCGAGGATGAAAATTATATAGAAATGTATGATTTTGAACATAGTATAGACGAGGACAGATATATAGCTATAGGTCGTGTTGGGGATGTGTTGTTTGTAGTATTTACAGAAAGAAAAGAAAATATTAGATTGATATCCGCCAGACTGGCGACAGAATCAGAAAGGAGACTTTATTATGACCAAGACATTCATTATTAATAAGGGTCAGAAACCTACAGAAGAACAGTTGCAGGAAATAAGGGAAGCCCAAAAACATCCGATTGTATTTGATGAAGATTCTCCTGAATTGTCACCTGCAATGTATAAAGCTTTTAAAAGTTCTGTTATACAAAGAAATAGAAAGAAAAATGCTTAGGATACAGATATGCACCAGCAATCACCATTTTATACAAGACTGATAAGAGATTTACATGGGGTTGTGCGTGTTTGCAAATGTGACTAATGTCCTTTTCAGGCAATCTTCTAATTGCTCTTTTTTTATTTTCTTATCCTCCTTATCGGGAGTGACAATTTAAAATAATTTTCAAATAACTATTGATATTTTCTTTAAATTGTGCGGCACATTTTATAATTGTTCACAATCATAAAATGTGCCCTTGTAATTACTCTGGTATAAGTTGAATTTTCTTAACTTATCATCGAGTTTCCGAGACTACTCGTTCTGCCTCCTTTACAGATTTCACTTCCGACCGATTGCTCCCATCAGATGTGAGTCACAGACTGCCCATCAATTCTTTGATTACTGCAGGCTCCTCCTCCAGCGCTTCTGCAATTTCTTCTATCGTCATTCCCTTGCCCAGCTTTTTCTGAATCTGTGAAAGCAGCTTACTTCTTTCTCCTTCCTCTCGACCTTCCTCTTTGATCTGCCTGTCACGTTCTTCCATTTTCATGTAAGTCACTCCCATCTGCTCATTCGCCTTAATCTGTTCTACAATCCTATGCAGATGCAAAAGCCGTTCATCACAATCCTCCGGCACATTCTTGGGGCTGCTGTTCTCTACATAATGCAGAAAATCCACCAAAGGCTGTTCTACTTCACTGTCATTTTCCCCCTTCGTATTCAGGATTATCTTTGTGCATTCATCACCCAGCTCAAGCCCTGAAACCTCGCGGCATGTATTACAGAATGTATACCGGTACTTTTTCTTCCGGTACTGATCAAAGCCACAAATGACCACAATATATGTTGGTTTCAGATTGTCAAAGCCTTCCTCACCGCTTTTAATAATGGTGCGTCCAACAGCGCCTGATAGTACCGGGTCCGCTTTGGAATATTCCCACGGTTTCTTTTCTGCATCTCAACGTCAAAAATCTTCCCTTCCACGTCTTCCACATAAAAGTCCATACGGATGCCGCGCTTCCCCGGAAGGTTATGTACTACCTTTTGGCCTTCTTTCCATTGGATCTCTTTTATCCGAATCCCCAGCGACAGCTCAATAATAATTCTGCAGGCATCCAAATTCACCGTTGTCACATCAAACAGGAAATCATCCATCAGATTCATTTTCTGCAGCGGCTCAAGAAGCTCATTTTTTTCTGACATCTGTATATTCAATTTTTCGTTTTCTTCCATCTGGCTCCTCCTTCATTATAATAATTTATCTTCATATTTGCAACTGGGAATACTACTGAAAACTTTGACATCAAAACACCTCTGAGGTCAAAAAAAGTCAGGGAGTTTCTTACGCTCCCTGACTTTTTTCTGTAAAAATATTGTTTGGAATGATAATACTGATTTTATAGGTATAACTATATACTTTCATCTTTGCAATCAGCACAATACAATGTATACGGGGTAAATGGCAAACCCGAATTAAAATGAATATTCCGCAATCAGAAATGGATTGATTCACTCCAGTCGTCCTCATCGTATGAGGTGTCATAGTGTATGCTATTTTCTTCCATACATCCGTTAAGCATTTCTCTGTATTGTTCTGTTAAAGACAACCTTCGCCCCCCTTGGAGGACTGGCAAGCAACATGCCGCCGGACTTTTTATGACCAGACTGTCTCAGAAAGACGCGGCTGTCAATGGAAAAAATTGAAAATACTTTTAAATTTTGTGTAAAGAATGTATAATAACAGTGATAACCGAAAATGAAAAGGTTAATCTTTGTGACTGGACGGATCGGGTCACTCAAAATGCCCATGATCTGTTTGAGTCCGGTTATATGCGTCCTCTGCAGCTGAAATATTGTCTGGGTATAGGATTGAGCGATAACCATAACTGCATCAGATGCATCATTTCTCTGGATCGGATAAAAGAAATTCCATATACGGATTAGGAGATTGCCCGGCTGATATTGGTGGGGCAACTCCGGCGGTCATCAGTGAACGGCTCTGTATCAGCGTGACTACTGCCTATAAACATATCGCTAACATGTACAAAAAGATGAACGTGACAAATCGGCAGGAATTTATCGCACGCCTGTATGAAAAGCCTTCAGAACCGTCATCGAATCAGACAGAGCTGCGGTAACATTCCGCATATGCTGGTATAAGCTATATTTTTTCAACTTTTCATCGAGTTTTCGAAATTACTCATTATTTTATCGGGAGGGTTTGGCTTTGCAGGGACAGAGTTTTAAAAAAAAAGATTGGGCGCTTTTCAGAGATAAGATTGCGGGCTGGCAGGAAAACTATATGGACAGACTGAATAAGGAATATATAGAATTATTAAGTAGCGATGCCGCCCCATCAGAAAAATTCTGGGCACTGGACAAACGGATAAAAGAAGATAAAGGGAAGAAAGGTGTCCGTATACAAATGAGTCGGTCAGACCTTATCTACAATATCATTTCCCTTATCAATGAAGGTGCAATCAGCATGGATGACCTGGAAGAATTCAGCGATGAACTGAAAGAAACGGTGAGATTTCTGGTGGAGCGGTAGTTTGATTCCAGGAGAGGAATTTTAGCTGTAAATGGAGATAATAACTACCCTGTTTTTGGAAACGAAACCATCAAAAAAGAATCGTGGGCACCGTTTTTACAGAGTGCGGTTATATTCGGACGCTGCCATCTGGTAACAGATCAATCTGCGGCGATGACATTACTGAAGCGATTTGCAATGAAATTTTATCCTGACGAAAACATGGTTGATGAAGAGATTGCCATTTCCGGGAAAGCTGTACAGATGTATGAGATAGAGATTGAACATATGAGCGGAAAAGAAGTCCAGGAACGATAGCTGTCAGGTTAATGAAAGAGGCATTTAAAGAGTGAAAGGAACTGTGCCATGAATCATGTACTGATTATAGATGATGATAAAGAACTTTGCGCCTTGATTAAACGCAGCGTTCTGCCTGAAGCTATAGAAGCTGATTGCTGTGATACCGGAAAAGAGGGCTTGAAAAAATTAAAAGAAAAAGAATATCAGCTTGTGATACTTGACGTTATGATGCCCGGTATGGACGGATTTGAGACACTGGAAAAAATCAGAGCAGAAAACAGTCTGCCGATTCTGATGTTCACATCTAAAAATGACAGCGCTTCCAAAGTGCGGGGATTGCGGGCAGGAGCCGACGACTATCTGACAAAGCCTTTTGATATGGACGAGCTGATAGCCCGCATTGTTTCGCTGATACGACGCTATACCCGTTTCAATCAGCCGGGCGGGACACCGCATCAGCTCCACTTTGACGGTCTGGAAATCGACCTGGAAAGCCGCTCCGTTACCACAATGAATGGAACCTTTGAGCTTCCTCCAAAGGAATTTGATATTCTCCTTTTCTGCGCGAAAAATCAGGGAAAAATTCTTACAAAGCAGCGGATTTATGAAGAAGTCTGGGGCGGGGAATATTTCTATGACGACAGCAACATCATGGCGATTATCAGCCGCCTGCGGAAAAAAATAGAAGAAAACCCCGGAAGTCCGAAATACATTCAGACAATCAAGGGTATCGGCTACCGCTTTAACAGGGAGGTATGATTTAACATGGAAATTGTTGCTGCTGTATCCGTTATCATTGCCATCATTTCCGTTCTTACTTCCTGCCTGATTGTCAGACGGGTAAAGAAACAGATTGCCGAAATGTCTGACGCACTGGCTGATGTGAAGAACGGGAACGGAAACCGGCGTATTTTATCCGCCTCAGATGAGCTTATCGCGCCGCTTGTCTATGAAATCAATGATATTATCGTATCTTATGAAAACAGGCTTTCCGCGTTTCGCCAGACAGACGAAACAAACCGGCAGCTTATGACGAGCCTTTCGCATGATGTGAGGACGCCCTTGACTACCCTGATTGGGTATCTTGACGCCGCGCACAAAGGCATTGTTACCGGAAAAGACCGCGACGATTATATAGAAACTGCCCGGCGGAAAGCGCATGACCTGAAAGAATATATCGACGTGCTTTTTGACTGGTTCAAACTGAATTCAGATGAATTTGCGATGGAAATAAACACCGTTGAAGCGGGGGAGCTGACAAGGGATATACTGATTGACTGGATACCGATATTTGAGGATAAGCAGATAGAGTACCATATTGACATTCCCGAACAGCCATTCCGGGTAAAGCTGGATACAGACGGCTATATGCGGATATTAAACAATCTCATACAAAATGTGATTTCTCACAGCCATGCGGATAAGATAGAAGTGATTTTGTCAAAGCAGAGCGGAAATATGAAAATCCTTTTAGCCGACAACGGCACCGGAATCGAAAAAGAAGATTTGAAACATATCTTTGAACGTCTTTATTAGTGTGATAAAGGACGGTCTGAAAAGGGCAGCGGTCTGGGACTGTCTATTGTACATCAGCTTGCAGAAAAAATGAACGGAACAATAACAGCAGAAAGCGTACCGGGAAAAGGAACCGCTTTCACGCTGATTTTTCCTCTTGAAGATTAAGGCTCTCTCCTTTATGGCGGGAGCTTTCATTATTCTGGCAGCATTCCGGATAAAGCGGAGGTGCAGAGCAGATATTCACATTTTGCTTTGCTGCATATGTATGGGAATGCGGGGCGTCGCGCTTAAATTGCAAGATTAATGCAAGGTTCCGGCAAGGTTAATGCAAGGATGGCGTGGTATAATCCCTTTCAGAACAGGAGGTCTGAATATGAGCGATTACATCATTGAAACAAAAAATCTGACAAAACAGTATGGTACACAAAAGAGCGTTGCCGACCTCAATCTCCATGTGGAGAAAGGGAAAATTTACGGTCTGCTTGGAAGAAACGGAGCCGGAAAAACAACGACCATGAAAATGCTGCTTGGGCTGACACAGCCCACGTCCGGCGAAGTCAGAATATGGGGAAAGCCTTTAAAGGGCAACGAAAAGAAAATACTTCCGCGTATCGGCAGTTTGATTGAATCTCCTGGCTTTTATCCCAATCTGACCGGCACAGAGAACCTGCGTATCTTTGCTACGCTGCGGGGAATACCGAACAATCATGCAATCAAAGATGCTCTGGATTTCGTCGGTCTGCCCTATAAGGACAAGAAGCTGTTTTCGCAGTATTCCCTTGGGATGAAGCAGCGGTTGGCGATTGCCCTTGCCATCATGCACGACCCGGAGCTTTTAATACTGGATGAACCAACCAACGGGCTTGACCCTATCGGGATTGCAGAGGTTCGTTCGTTTATCCGGGAGCTTTGCGATGCACGGGGAAAAACAATTTTGATATCCAGCCACATTCTTTCGGAAATTTCTTTACTGGCTGATGATTATGGAATTATCGACCACGGTGCATTACTGGAAGAAGAAAGCCTTGTAAAGCTGGAACAGAAAAGCAGCAGGCATATCCGTTTTATTGTTTCTGATACGGCACAGGCGGCAAGAATTTTGGAGCGCAATTTCCATGAGAGCCAGTTTTCCATACAGGATGACCACAATCTGCGCCTGAACAACCTGGATGTGTCTGTCGGGGAGATTGTTACCGCTTTTGTGGAAAACGGACTGGTGGTATCGGAAGCCCACACCTGTGAAGAAAGTCTGGAAGATTACTTTAAACGTGTGACGGGAGGCGAAGGGATTGCTTAAATTAATATGTTGTGAATTTCTGAAATTAAAACGGAAAAAATTTGTATTTTTAACGATTCTTGCAGCCGCCCTGTTTCCTGTTCCTATGACCGCATTTGCCGCGAGAGACAATTTAGGATTTGACTGGCTTTATATGAATATCGGAATATTTGCATATTTTTTACTATTACCAACGGTTTTAGGTGTTCTGGGGGCGATATTGTTTTTTTCGGAAGAAACGAATGGAACTCAAAAGAATCTTAACGCGATTCCGGTTTCAACAGCCGCCCTGTTTATTGCAAAGGTAATTACGATACTGATATTTTCTGTTATATATTCTCTTGCGACGACTGGCGCGACCTTAACAGGGGGATTGCTGACCGGCAGTACCGACCATATTCTTTACAGGCTGCTGATGGGACTTCTCACAGGCGTTATGGTGGCAATTTCTGTACTTCCTGTTATCGCCATTGAATGTCTGAGCAGGAAGGGCTATATTTTTTCCATCATTTTATCGTTTGTTTATGCAAGTGCAAGCTTTGCGATTGTATTTGCTATATCAGACGTTTTGACTCCTCTGTCTGCTGTTTTCAGATGGGCCTTGCCTCGCATGACAACAGGACCTGCTACCGGTTACGGATTAGACGACTGGTTCTTAAACTCGCCCGCCTGTATTGGGGTTCTGGTATTAACCGCTGCTGTTTCGCTGACGCTTGCGATTGTCTGCAAAAGCAGGCAGGAAATTTAGGGGGGGGGGTGCCAAAAATGATGCGACTGATAAAAACAGAATTCTTAAAATATAAAAGATACAATATTCTCTGGCTTGGAATTGTATCTGTACTTTCTTCCATTATTTTAGCGGCATTCCAGTTAGCCGGAACCAATAACAGTATTTTCAGTTATACAGGACTTTCCGGGGGCGTTGTCTGGAACCACTTTAGTTTATTTCTTCCGTTTACATTCACGTTGGTGGTTGGATATTCCATTAACCGGGAATATACCGATTTTACATTAAAAAATATATTGGTTGTTCCGGTTTCAAAATTCAGGCTAATCTTATCTAAACTAATAGTGGGCTATGGGCTGGTAATTTTTGAATGGATTTTCAGCTTTACGGTTACTCTGATAATTGCGAAAATAATGGGCTGCACAGATATAAATAGTAATTCCTGCATGATAAGTCTTAAACAGATGTTTGTTGTAAGCACCTGTTGTTATATTGCGGTTCTTCCGGTCATTGTGATAGCAACGAGAAAGCAGGATAAATTTCTGTCCGGGGTAATTTTTTCATTCTTCTATGGATTTTGCGGAATATTCCTTGCTAACGGAAACCTGATTAATGTATATCCTGTGACGACAGGACTGGTGCTTTCCAATTATGCACATGATGAAAAAATTGTATATTCACCGTTATTGAGTATAGGTGTTGTTGTTATTATTTTCGTCGGCGCGATTATTCTTCTTAAAGTGTTTAATCGAAAGCATAATGACATATCACTGTAAACAGAAAACAGGAGTGATAGAATTGACTTCTTTTGCTGATAGAGGCATAATAAATCATACAAAACACATACTGATGTATGCGCTTTGCATAAGAATGAAGGAGGCGAAAGGAATGGCTGAAATTTCTTTTTCTACAAGGCTTCCGTATATTGTCACCCCGTCAGAGATGATGGAGATTCTGAATAAATAACGGACATACCTTCATGAGTAGGATGAAAAAATAAGTGTGGGAAGACACCGGTCTTGCTTAGGATTCCTGCGCTTCCGTTTCCGCGCGCAGCATGACATTGGCGATAAACCGCCCGTCCTCATACAGGAACCGGCAGTATCCGCCGTTTCTTTCTGCAATATGCCGCACGGACTGTGTTCCAAGACCAGGGCTGCGGCGCTTTGAGGATTGCAGCACGCCATTTTTTTCTCTGATTTCCCCGTCAAAGGCATTTTCCACGGTCAGCAGGATTACATTGCCGGAATGCAGATATGCCTGCACATGGACGTTTCTTTTTTCGGGCGCTGTTTTCAGGCTTGCCTCCAGTGCGTTTTCAAAAAGGTTGGCAAGTATAGAGCACAGGTCGGTTTCCGGCACAGGCAGATGGGCGGGCAGGTCAAGCTTGCAGGAAAAGGGGACGCCCGCATTGCCAAAACGCAGCGCATAATGCCCTGCCACGCCGTCTACCGCCTGGTTATCGCACAGATATATTTCCGTATCGGGAATCCGTTCGCGGACGCTGGACAGGTATTCTGTCAGAGCGTCCCATTTTTTCTGTGAAGCGAGACGCAGCAGGGCGTCGAAATGGTGCCTCATGTCATGGCGGGCTTCCCTTGTTTCATCAATAGCTTTTTTCAGACTGTCATAGCGCTCCCGCTGCATGGAAAGACGCTCATTTTCCTGCCAGAGCTGGCTGTTGCGGTTCAGGCTTGATGCCATGAGGTAAAACAGACCGTAAAAAAGCAGCAGAAGAGCCAGCATCGACAGGCTGACCACAATATACATCGGGAGCAGGCGTCCCTCTGACAGCAGCTCCGGATGGAGAGGGCGCATGAAAAGATTCAGCGCGATAAACAATACCGGCAGAATCCAGAATACATACCATGTCTGTGCAAAAGAATTGTCCTCCAGCAGCGTCCGCGCCGCGTGGGTGGCGGGATACCATACAGCCGCGAGAAATATGCAGCACATTAAAAGCCATGCAAGGGATGCAGAAGGGGAGAACCACAGGGCGTCCCCGCTGCGCCACGCAGAGATATCAATGGCATTTGCAACGCTGCCAAGACAGGAGAAACACCCGAATATGGCAAGAAACACGCAGGCAGACTTCCAGGGTGTGATATCCAGCGTGGAATGGTAGAAAATCCCGGCGGCAAGAGCAACCGGAAACAGCATATACAGCGCCGGGACAGAACCGAAAAAGCACAGCGCGCCGCCCAAGAGGCAGAGCAGGAGCGAAAACGGGACGGCGAGCGCCGCCAGCTTCCGGGGCGGCAGCTTCAGATAATGCTTCATGGGCAGGTATGCCAGCAGCAGACCGGGAAGGATGACCGACAGCTCCAGCACAGGGGAAAGAAATTCTGTCATAATCCCGGCCTCCTCTGAAAAAGATAATCGCCGAAGGCAATCCGCGCATCCTTTGCAAGGTCACGGCTGACAGGGAGCTTTTCCCCGTTTCTGAGAAGAAAAGCCGTGCCGTTAAAATCCTTTGCATATTCCAGATTGACAATGCTGCCTCTGCTGCACTGGAAAAAGCGCTCCTTTGGGAGCTGCTGCGCAAATTCCCGGAATGTCTGGCGGGTGATGGTGGTCTGTCCGTTCGCCGTATGGATATGTATCTGGTGCCGGAAGTGCTCGGCGTACAGGATGTCCCCAAGCTGCAGCCAGACAGTGCTGCCTGTTACGGGCGTTATCTCCATATACTGGTCTGGGCTGGGGAGCCGTTTTAGCGCCTCGTCAAACAATCCTGTCAGCTCCTCATCCGTATAGGGCTTTACGAGGTAGTGCATTGCCCGCACCCGGAATCCGTCGAGGGCGTGGTCACGGGAAGTGGTGGTAAACACCAGCAGGCAGTCGGAATCGAAAAGCCGCAGCTCCTTTGCCGTGTCCATCCCGTTCTCATTTTCCATATAAATGTCCAGAAAAGCCATTTCAAACCGCTCTTCCTCTGCGGCGGAAAGGAAATCATGACCACTCTTATATTCAAAAATATCCGCGCGCAGGGAAATACGGGCAAGCTGTACGTTCACACGCTCGTGCAGGATTTCACGTTCTGCAGCGATATCATCTATAATTGCAATCCGCATAAAAGCCTCCTTTACCAAAATCAGTATACAGTATAGCACATGATGGCGGACAGGTCATGACTAAATTACAATTCGTGCCGGATTTTTTACGATTCGTGCCGCCCCTATGGAAATGAGAATGGAAAAAGAGTATAATAGCGTCACGTCAAATCTGCCGCAAGGCAGGAAATTTTTCAGGAAAGGGTTGCGTATGATGCTGCCAAATGAGATAATCTGTAGACAGACAGACAGACAGACAGACAGACAGACAGACAGACAGACAGACAGACAGACAGACAGACGGACAGGATAATTCTGTCTTTTTATGCTGCCCTTTCCCATATTGTAAAAGAAAGACCGTTGACTGCGGGTGTAGTATACCCCTGCAGCCAGCGGTCTTTTTTGTTATGCATCTGCGGGAGCTGCCGGTGGTGGTTCTGCAGGTTGCCATGCACCGGGGAACTGTTGGTGGCGGTTCTGCAGGTTGCCCTGCATTGGGGAACTGCCGGTGGCAGGTTCCGCAGGTGCCATAGAAAAATATGAGAAAGGGGGAGGATTCGGATATGCGGGCAGCGTTTTATACGGAATCCAGGGAAGAGTACCAGATGCTGTCTGGGAAGCTGCTGGAGGAAATGCCGGATGCGGAGCTTCATTATATGGAACAGGACGGGTATTTCCACTTCTGGGACAGTGATATGATCGTGGTTGCGCTGGACGGTGCACGGGGGATGGAAACCGTACTGGAGTGCAGCAGCCGTTATCCGCAGGCGATGATCGTGTGGGTGACAGATGATAAATATTTTGCAAGGATGGCGATCCGCCGCCACATTTTTGATTTTATCCCCCGGCCGCTTTCAGAGGAACGTTTTTCAGAGACGGTAAGGAGCGCGGCGGTGCAGTGGGGATGGAAATCGGGGCGCAGACCCCTTCTGGAACAGGAGTGATACAGGGATGAGAACGATAAAACAGAAATTACGGAAAATATCTGCATGGGCGCTGGCGGCGGCTCTGCTGGGGAGCAGCTTTGACGTCTCTCCGCCGGCGGAAGCGGCGGCAGCCGGTGGAAATAACAATAGCGCTGCGATTCTTTCTTTTGCGGAAATTTCGGATGAGATAAAGACGCAGACGCTGGAAGTCGGCGCGCAGCAGTCGGAGATTATTCTGCCGGAGGAGCTGGAGGTTACAGTGGAGCTTCCGGATGCAGGAAACTCTGGAGGAGAGAGTGAAACGGATACCAGCGCAACAGAGCCGGAGACACAGCCGAAAACAGAGCCAGAGACACAGTCGGAACAAACAGAGCCGGAAACAGCGTCGGGACAGACAGAGCCGCAGAGCGACGGGCAGCCGACGAATCAGACCCCGGATGAAGCAGGGGGAGAGAAACAGACGGATACCGGCGCTATAACGACGGAAACGCAGGGACCGGTGCAGGATGATACGACAGAGGAAGTACCGACGGAGACAGTGCCGGAACAGGCAAAGACGCAGGAAGAGAGCCAGAAGCCGGTCGCCAATGTGCAGAGCCAGCCGGAAACAGATCCGGAAATTACGCCGGAGCCGGAAGAGACGATACAGGAACAGTCGGCAGGTGACATGCAGAATGCGGCGGCGCTGGAAGCTGCGCCGGCAGAAGAAATCCCGGAAACAGAAATCGCACAGGCGGAGGTAGACGGCGGTATCCTGACCTCACTGCTGGATGCAGTATTCCCGTCCATGACGGTTCATGCGGCGGAGATTAATAGCCAGCCGGTCACTTTAACAGATATTACATGGAAGATAGATGAAACCCAGAGCAGCGGCGGAACCTTCCAGTCCGAAACGGCGGCGACATACGTTTACGTTCCAGAACTGCCGGAAACGGTGACGATAGACAGTACAGAGTATACGCTGGAACTTGGGGAAGGCGTGGAGCTGCCGGAGATTACCGTTACGATAGCCTGGGCGGCAGATGAATACGGGACGCCTGTGGACGGCGGGACAACCGGGGACTGCAAATGGAAAGTGTATGACACGGACGGGGACGGGACGGCGGACCTTCTGGTGATCGGCGGCGGAACCTATACGACGGATTACTACTATAATGAGAGTACATCGCCTTGGATACAGTATTATAAGACCATCACGAATCTTGTGGTGGAAAACGGTGTTGAAAAGATAGGCGACTGTGCGTTTGATAGCCTGGAAGCCCTAAAAACGGCAAGCTTGCCGGAAAGCGTTTCAGAGATAGGGAGAGCAGGCTTTATGGGGTGCGGGTCCCTGGAAAGCATAGTAATTCCGGATGGTGTTTCTTGGATTTGGGAGGATACTTTTCAGCAATGCTATAGCCTGGAATCGGTTGTTCTGCCTGAAAAGCTTGCATATATAGAGGGGTACGCTTTTTATGGTTGTGGGCTGACGGACATTGATCTGCCGGAGACGCTGAGGAATATTGGCGGGGATGCATTTAATGGTTGCAGTCTGGAAAAGATGATTATTCCCACGAAGGTCACTTATATAGGTGATAGAGCATTTGTAGGAACAGCGCCGCAGAATGTTTATAATCTGTCTGGTGTGACACTTACCAGAGAAATGTTTGAACGGGATGGCTCAACAGGCACTGTCTACACCGTCACTCTGAAGGGCAGCGGTGATGCGGCTGACAGGACCCAGAAGATACTCCCCTCCCAGGTGGCAGCAGGAACCCGGTATGCGGGCACGGAATACGACGCAGCCAGTTATTTCCCGAAAGGGGATGGAAAATACTGGATGGTCGTAGACGAGGCAAGCGGTTCCTGTACAGCGGTTACTGCGGAAACGGAAGGGACTGTCTTAGCGGGAAATCCGACGCTTTATTACGCAGATTTCCTGTACGGGGAGAACATAAACGTGGAGGTGAGCCTCACCGGAGGAGATGAACGGTATACGCTGACTGTGACGGACAGCAGCACCGGAGAGACACTGACAGAGGGAACTCATTACACCCACACGATTACCAGCGTGAACGGAACGGATGAGAACGGGGAAGTCACCAGCGACGGGACAAAGCCGGGAAAAGTTACCGTGACCATTACCGGAATCCCGGAGAGCGGCTATGCCGGGACAAGGGAGGTCAGCTTCCTGGTCTCTGCGGCTGCCAGCGTAAAGCTTGGGGAGGACGGAGAGGAAACGGAGTATGCCAGCCTTTCCGCAGCCCTGGCTTCCGTAGGCGACGGCCAGACAGCCACAGTCACATTGCTGGAGAACGCGGTGGGGAATGTGACTGTTTCCGGCAATGTCACACTGACCGGCAGGGGAGATAAAGAGGTTGAAATCTCCGGTACGGTTACCGTTCCTTCCGGCGCCAGCCTTGCACTCGTGAGCGACACGGTTACTGTCAGTGGGACATCGGCTGAAATTGCATACGGAGTGTGCGTTACAGGCGGGACATTTGTAATGGAGGCAGGAACAGTTAAGGCGGTAACAACAGGTTACAGTCTGGCCTATGGAATAGAAGTCATAAGCGGAACCGCTGAAATCAAGGGAGGAACAATCACAGCAGGAGGCACAATGCAAAAATTTAGCGGATATGCCGTACATGCCGATCCAGGGAGTACTTTATCAGTTACTGCCGGGAATATCAGCAGCGACGGACTGGGGCTTTTTATTTCCAGTGATAATGTGTCACTCAGCGGAGGAACTATTTCCGGAGAGTATGCTGCGGTATTTATTGGCACGAATTCTAACAGCAATACAGTTGGTGGAACGTTGGAAAAAGGTTATGTGTATTATGGCTCAGACGGGGCTTATGCGGCGGGAGTAAACAGCACAGACAGCAGTCTCCCGGCGGGAACCTACACCATTGGCAAATGTACGGAACACGCAGGAGCCTGGGAACCTACGGCAGATAATGACATGCATACGCGTACCTGTGAGCGCTGCGGAGAGGAAGAGACAGAAGCCCATACATTTGACGAAGACAACAGATGCGAGAAGTGTACCGTGCAGGCGGCTGCCAGCGTGACCATAGACGGAGAGGAAACGGCGGTCTATTACACTTCCATAGAAAAAGCCTGGGAGGCGGCGCAGGGAAAAACCGCTGTGATAACACTTCTGACAAATGTGGGAGTCAGCGCAACCCTTACGGTAACGTCTGGCAGTAATATCACTTTAAAGAGCGAAACGGACGGCAATGGGGGCACCTATACCATCTCCGGAGATGTATTAAACGAGGATAGCGGGTTGATAAATGTTGCCGCCGGAGGAAACTTTACTCTGGATAGTGGAAACATTAACAACGGCTCAGGCGGAACGAATGCTATTGCGGTAAGCGGCGGGCATTTTGTCATGAACGGCGGCTCGGCTGTCGCACAGGCGGGCGGACATTCCGGTATCTGCGTATACAGCGGGGGAACGGCGGAGATTAACGGGGGAAGCGCCAGCGGATACAACGGTCTGGCAATCGT
The DNA here is from genome assembly GCF_025148285.1 of Marvinbryantia formatexigens DSM 14469. Taxonomy (NCBI): domain Bacteria; kingdom Bacillati; phylum Bacillota; class Clostridia; order Lachnospirales; family Lachnospiraceae; genus Marvinbryantia; species Marvinbryantia formatexigens. Next base: position 2,092,610 of record NZ_CP102268.1, read on the forward strand.
AAACGGAGGCTCCGGCACTGTTTCCGGCGGAACCTTTAGAGGAATCTTTGATGTCAGCAACGACTCGGCTGCGATACTTCTGAGAAACGTGGGCAGTACGACGCTGAAAAGCATACTGGAACCGGGCATGGCATATTACAGCGGAACGGATGTGATTGCAGAAAATCTGATTACGGATCTGACTGGAACAAGGCTGTACGGCACCGTGACCGTGGGCAGATGCGAACACAGCTATGGCGCATGGACAGATGACGGGGATGGAAAAACCCACAGCAGAGAATGCGTGGTCTGCAGCGCAAAGGTGTCAGAAAATCATACCTGGGATGAAAACGGGAAGTGTACGGCAGATGGCTGCGATGCACAGGGAACGATTGTAGCCAGTGTGACAGCGGACGGAGAAACAATCTATTATACGGATATTGATGAAGCATGGGCGGCGGCAAACGCCGCGGATTCCGCAGAGGTGATGCTGCTGACGAATGTGACATGCCAGTCGGTTCTGTGGGTGGAGGCTGGTTCGGATATCACACTTGCTATGCAGGAGGGTGTTGTCCTGTCTGCAGAAAAAGTTAACTATGTAATCTCTGTAAGTAGTTCTGGCAGCTTTACCATGAAGAGCGGCAGTATCGTTACGAGCGGGCCATATGGAATATGGGTTCCTGCTTCCGGAAATTTTACGCTTGAAGACGGGAGCATTGCGGCCAACGGCGACGACAGCTACTATGGAATATATGCGAGAGGAAACATTGATTTGAAAGGAGGGAATGTCAGCGGCACGAGAGATGGAGTATATATAAGAATAAGCGACGGTGACACAGGAAGTGTTACCATAGGTGATACTGTGATTTCCGGCGGACGGTATGGTGTACGGCTGTTTTCCGGAAGCGTCAGTATAAATGGCGGAGAGATAAGCGGAGGAAGCGCCGGCATATATGTGTATGAAGGAACGGCTTACCTGAATGGAGGAACCATCGGCAGTGCGGATAACGGGGTAAATATTCATGGTCTGGGAACGGTGAAAATTGACGGAAGTACCATTAATGGGAAAACAGGTGTGAATAACGAGGGCAGCTTGTCGGTTTTGTCCGGAACGATTACCGGCACGGAGATTGGACTTTCTACCGAAGCTGATAATACACAGCTGTCCGGCGGAACCTTTACCGGCGGCACCTGCAGTATTTCCTGTAAGGATAATGTCGCCCTGGCGGGGCTGCTGGCAGAGTATCATGACTGTTACGTTGGAAAAGATGACACAACGGTCAGAATTGAGGATACGGTTCTGAGCGGCACAGAGCTTTCTGCGGCGGACGGTTACGGTACGGTCACGGTGGCCCGCAATCTGGATTATGTTGCGCTGGTGGAGATGGGCGGCAGTGAAACCTTGTATTCCACCGGAGAAGAATATGAAACTGTCCTGGCTGCTCTCAATGCGGCATGGAGTGCTGCGGCGGCAGCGGGAGAGAATGCAACAGTCACGCTTCTGCAGAACATAAATATCGGAACGGGTTCGCTGGAGGTTCCGGCGGGCAGCAGCATTACACTGAAAATGGCGGACAATATCGCTCTGTCAGGCAGCAATAACGAAAAAACGGGAGGCATTATCAAGATTACCGGAGGCAGTTTTGTGCTTGCCGGTGGAACCGTCAGAAATACCATTACCTATGGCTATGGCGGGCAGGGCTTCGGTATTTACGTGGAGTCTGGCAGTCTCAGCGTGGAAGGCGGAGAGGTGGTCGGCAATTATGCCATTTATCTGCCGGAGGGTGCCGGGGAAGATGCTTCGGTACAGATCAGCAGCGGGCTGATTGCAGGATATGGATGTGGAATAGGGATATATGGCGGGCAGGTTTCTGTCGAAGGAGACGCCGAGATTAAAGCAACAGGAAATAGTTGGATTGTTGTTGGAGCGTTTGTACAGGGCGGGAAGCTTGCAGTAAACGGCGGTCTGGTCAGCGGAAATTATATCGGTATCTGGAATGGAGGCGGAAACGTGACAATTTCCGGAGGAACCGTTACTGGCGGGTACGGGATTTACATGGCGTATGGGGAGACGGAGATACTTGGCGGAATAATCCGCGGAACGGAATACCACGGAGTGTATGCCGAGCGTGGTACGCAAGAGGCGGTGAAGCTGACAATCCGCGGAGGAGAATTCGATGGCGCAGAAAGCGGTATTTATCTGTACGAAAGAAGCACAGAAGCGGAAGTCCAGATCTGTATTTATGGCGGGACATTTTATGGAAAATACGGTATTTACGCGGGGGTTGGAAATAAAAGGGTTCCAGAGCTTTTTGGCGGAACCTTTACCGGAAGTGTATGCAGCGTATATCTGGAGGACGGAACAGTTGTCGGCGACCTGCCGGCAGAGGGATATTCCCTGTATACTGTGGCGGAAGATGGTGCGCAGACACTGATTCCGGAGGAGGCTGCGGCTGGCAGCAGTCTTTCTGCAGCGGACGGTTACGGTACGGTCACGGTAAAGCGTTCAAATGAGGATGTTATCTCCGTGGAGGTTTCCTGGGGTGCGATGGATTTTGTCTATACGGACGGCGCATGGAATCCGGACACCCACACCTACGGCGAAGGCGGCTGGACGGCGTCGGAAGACGGCGGGGACAGGATCACCGTTGCAAATAAGGGAGAGACAGAGGTTTCTGTTTCTTACCAGTACCAGCAGACCAGAACCGATGTCTCCGGCAGCTTTACGGACGGGGAAGGCGGCGCAGTGGAAGGTCCGGCGGCGCTGGCGGCGGGAGATACAAAGGAAATGTATCTGTCGCTGACGGGCAGACCGCAGACAGAAGAAGGCTTCACCGGCGAGACGCTGGGAAACGTGACAGTGATAATTGGAGGTGAGTGACGGTGGGACAGACGGAAAGCAGAGAAAAAAATAAAAAGATGAAAATATTGATTGTGCTTCTTCTGCTGGTTACGGCTGCCGCTATTAGTGTGACGGTCTGGGCGCTGTTTTTCCGGGATACCACTCCGGTACTCTCGCCCGACTACGCCCCGGTGGAGGAAGAAGTAAACGCCGAGGACATCGAAGGGGAAACAGAAGAGGAGAAGCTGGAGGCTGACGAGGGCGGCGGCGCCGTCTCCATGAGCTACCAGAAAACGGTCACGGTATCCCTTGCGGACCGGACGGCGGAACTGATGTTCCAGAATCCGTCCAGATCCGTCAACGATATGATCCTGCAGCTTATCATTGTGAGCGCGGACGGGACGGAGACAGTCATCGCCCAGTCCGGAACCATCCATCCGGGGAAGCAGGTGGAAAAGCTGGAATTAATTGACGGGGCGGCAGAGCTTTCCGAAGGAACCTACAGCGGAAAGTTCAACGTGCTCTACTACGACCCGGATACTGGGGAAAAAGCGATTGTGAACGGCAGCATAGAGGGAATCGAAATTACGGTGACAGCTTAGAAGCTGCGCAGGATAGCCTGACGGCAGGAAACTTTGTACCTGCTGCACAGGATAATCCGGCGGCAGGAAAACTTTGTACCTGCGGGGCGGATGGAAAAACAGGTAGTATTTCCCGGCATGTCCCAGGAAGTCTGGTATGGGGATATTTCAGAGCTGGTACTGTATATTTCAGAGCTGATACTTCATACTTCAGCGGAGCGGACGGGATTTACATATAGGAACAGGGGGACCACCCTGCTTCATAACCGGGGCTTTTGCCACCGGCATCATAATATCCCAGTAAGGAGGAAAAATATCATGAAAAATTTAAAGAAAATGGCAGCTTTAAGTCTTGTGGCGGCGCTCGGTATGACGGCGGGCAGCACCGCGCTGGCGACGGACACAAGTCCGAAAACCCTGACGGGTGAGGGCAGTGCGACAATCGGCGTGACGGGAACCTACGACGGCAGTACGGCGGAACCGGGAAAGGTCTACAGGATCGACATCGAATGGGGAAGCATGGAATTTACCTATGAGGCAAACGTGACGAAGACATGGAACACGACGACCCATGATTATGTCGAGAGCAGCGGAAACGGCGTATGGGCAGCCGCAGCGGAAGGCGTGAGCAATAAGATTACGGTCACAAACCATTCCAACGCAGCGGTAAGTGCCGGACTTTCCTTTACCGGAACCCCGGCTGTCATTACCGGGGAATTTAAGGAGGGTGCGGATACCGTTACAGGACTGAGACTCGCTTCTGCAGAAGACACAAAGGCGGCGGTGGCAAAGAGTGCGCTCTTTAATATCACCGGCGGCACCCTGGATGCGTCTGCGGAAGCAGGTACCGCAATCGGAACCATTACCGTGACCATTACAGAATAGTGGAAAACAGGTAACAGGACAGCCTGGCTGGACTGTTACAGGAAAGCGGAAAGGAGGCTGTATGGTGAAGCGGGACATACGCGCAGCAGTCATGACGGCTCTTCTCCTCACGGCAGCCATACCGGGGACAGCGCAGGCGGGGGAGACATCCGCCGGGCAGCTCCCGGACAGTGCCGTGATCGATGTCCGGGCAAAATATGAAGGGGATATGGAAGTCCCCGCTGTCTATCTGGTGGATGTGAAGTGGGGAGCAATGGAGTTTACCTATACTTCTGCCGGGACAAGCATCTGGGATCCGGTCACCCATACCTATAAGGTGACAGAGAAAAATACGTGGAGCGGGCAGGGAAACACCATCACCCTGGAGAACCATTCCAATGCGGAGGTGACGGCGGAGCTGTCCTTCAGGGCGGCGGAGGGCTACAGCCTGACAGGTAATTTTGACCGGGAAAGGCTCACACTCCCGTCGGCGGAGGGGACAGAAGCCGGTGCGCCGCCTTCTGCGGAAGCGGTATTCATGCTGGACGGCACACTGGAGGCAGAAACGGACAGCTTCCATACTGTCGGGCAGATCACCGTGGCGGTAAAGTAGTATACAGATGAAATGCAGACTGCAGTGGCATTGAAGCAGTATACAGGTGAAAAAGAAACCATATGCAGGTATGGGAGATTCATACCGGGACCGTGTATCCGGGAAAAGGAAGGAGGGAAAAGCAGTGCCGGGGAAAACGAAATTACCGCCGGAGAGGCGTATCCTGCTGTCTGCAGGCGTCCTCTGCCTGCTTGCGCTGGCTGTCATGGTCTGGGTTCTGGCAGGGGGCGCGGGGACGGACGGCTCCGCCTTTACCCCTCCGCCCTTTGAGGAAGATGCGGTGCAGGGGGTCCCGGATGTGCCGGAGGAGCTGGGATACAGCGAACTGGACGCTCAGGCGTATAAGGTGTCCGTCTGCGGTGCACCTGTGGTGCAGGACGGGAAAGCCGTCCTGTACCTGACGGACCCGGATTCCAGCGGGGTGTGGCTGAAGGTAAGGATCCTGGATGGAACAGGGCAGGTCTTGGGTGAGAGCGGCCTGTTAAAGCCGGGGGAATATGTGGAGGCGGTGACGCTCTCTGCAATCCCCGGAGAGGATACCGCCGTGCAGCTGAAAATCATGGCTTATGAGCCGGATACCTACCATAGCGCAGGGGCGGCAGCCCTGAACACGGTACTGCATGTGGAACAGGAAGCCGGAGCCCAGGCAGCAGGGACTGCCGGATTCCGGCGCATTGCCGGAAAAGGTTTATAAAAATTATGCAGGGAGATGATGACAATGAAAAAGCTGATTCCGGGGCTTCTGTGCCTGGCGGCGCTGCTGGCCCCGGTATCCGCCCAGGCGGAAGGGCTGTCAGTGAAGACGGAGGTCGATGTGACAGTGACATATACGGAGGAAGAGCTGCAGGGCAGTACCGGTCTTGGAACCGGCGGGACCATCACCCTGCAGGACGGGACGGAAGTGAAGGTGCAGGCGGGAAGCAGCGCTGACAGTGATATCCGTGTTGCCGTGGTGCCGGTCACGCAGGAGGATGCGGAAGCATATGCCTACGTGACAGGGTGCATGGAAACATACGGGGAAAAGCCGTATGCGTTTTATATCCTGTTCTACCGGGACGGAAAGGAGGTTACACCCTCTGCGCCGGTGACACTGGCGGCTGCAGCGCCGGATGGATACGGGGAATCTGTCCTGTATTCGTTTGCGGGGGCAGGCGCAGTGCAGGAAGCAGCCGGAAAGCCTGCGGGCGGTGCATGGACATTTACTGTGTCGGACAGCCGGTATTTTGCCGCAGTCCTTCCCAAAGGAGACCAGACAGAGCCGTCCACGCCATCCACAGAGCCGGATGAAACGGAGCCATCCGTCACACCGGGGACGGAGACAGAAACCGAAACGGAACCGACCACCACACCGGGGACGGAGACAGAAACGGAGCCATCCACCACGCCGGGGACGGAGACAGAGACTGAAACGGAATTGTCCACCACACCGGGGACGGGGGATAAAACGGGAACCGCAGGGACGACTGCAGCCGGGACAAAAGGAAACGGCGGCGGGACAGATAAGGCGGCGCAGAGCAGCGCTGCAAAAACCGGGGATGAGATGCCGACCGGGCTGTGGCTGCTGGCGTTCGCAGCGTCCTGCAGCACGCTTCTGGCGGCTTTTGGAAAGAAAAGAAAGCCCAGAGAGAAATCCTGAGCGCGAAAAATTTTGCAAATTTAATTAAAGAAATGATTGGGCTGATCTGCCTTGCGGCAGATTGGCTCTTTTTTAGTGTAATTGATTAATAGGAATAGGTCTTGTGAAATATTATTCTTATTATTATATTCACAGAAAGAGGAAGAGATTTGAATGATAAAAGTACCATGAAACGAATTGAAAAAATATTTCCTGATTATTTTCAAAGATTCAAATTGCCAGATGGGGCAAGGGAAGAATCAATAATGGTATATAGAGCATGTAGAAGCGGAAAGTGTGATAAAAATTCTTTTTTACCTTCTTTTGAAGAAAGCGGGTATGTTTTGAACCCTATGGCTGATTCAGCGGATCCTGGACAATATTCTCTGTCGACATTTGAGAAACCTACAGATGTGAAAAGGTTTGCAGGTGTTATTTCTGATATGAAAGTTCCGTATCAAATTGCGATTGGAGAGACTAATCCCAGACATGGATTGGTTCAGAGGACGAAAGAGAGGACAAAGAAAAGGACTTCGCATGTAGACTGGTGGCTTTATAAAGACGCATCACCATATGAAGAATTTGAAATGATAGACAATTTTGAAGAGCATCTTCAAAATTACATTAAAAAGAGAGATGAAAAGAAATGAAAGAATTTGTTAAATTGGATAAATATGGGCAGCTTTATATTGATAAAGTTCTTTTTGAGTCATATTTACCTATTGTTTTCACATGTGTAAATGACAAAAAAGATGTTTTCATAGGCGTATGTTGCCAAAATAATGAAAAGGGATGTAAGTGGTTGCTGGGAAAAACCAACGGTATAAACATCGTAAGAATGCTGCGAGATGAGATAACTATTCGACAGTTGCTATTAGAATATTCTTTTGAAAATATATCGGTTGATTATGTAGAAGATAAATATGTAATATCTTATAATAACTCGGATTGGGATGAAAGTAGTCCATATCTGCCGAAAGAAGATTCATATATGTACGGGGAGAAGGTAAAAGCGTATCTGCGCAGAGGCGCAAAGCCGCTGGCGGCGTTTGGACGGTATCCCAATGAGGAAATCGGGTATGGGGTGCTGTGCGTGAGGGATAGTTTGCCAGTTTAATATTGACATGTGTAGTAAAAAATGCTAATATATGTGTGAGAAAAAATGCAATATGGGAGGGCTATATGAGGCAAAGTACATATGACAGGCTGGAATCGGTATACCGGAAGTTTAAAGGGTATATAGGTACGCAGGAGCTTCTGAAAGAGGGTTTTTCAAACCGCCAGATAGCGGTCATGGCAGAAGAGGGACATCTGGAAAAAGTATGTCATGGATATTATTGGCTGGCAGGGAAAAAGGAAGCGAAACCATCAGACTATAAATGCATAGAAGTATGCCTTAGCGATCCCAGGGCGATTGTTTGCATGGACAGCGCCCTCTATTATCAGGGTATGATGAAAGAAGAGCCGGAACATTTGTCTGTTGCCACGGCGCGAACGGACCGCAGCTTGTTGAGTATGTCTTTTCCGATTACACGACATTATTTTTCGACGAATTATTACTTAACAGGCGCGAGAAAAAAAGAAACAGAATTTGGCTGCTATAATATCTACGACATTGAGCGGAGTATCTGCGATATGTTTCGTCTGGAAGCGGATGTTGATATAGAGCTTGTAGATAAGATAAAAGCGAATGAGGAACAATACAGACGTATATTGAGATACGCAGAGCTGCTGCGGGTAAAACAGAAATTATGATGACAACATAAAAGAAAGATAAAGTATTTGCCGGGATGAATTGTAATTAGGTAATTGCGAAACAGGTTCCGGATATAGCTCTAATTAGTGCCGAAGCTTGGGAGTTTAGAATATCTGAGATTGAAAAGAACGGAAAAACATGGTGGATCATGATATAAGTTGGAATTGAACAGGAAATGGGCGCATTTATAGAGGGAAATGAAAAAACTTGTTTTAAAAATAGTAACTTCTATGCAATTAGGGGTTTAAGGCTTCGGATGTACTGATGCTGTTCGATCTTATCAGCCAGAATCACTCCGATAAGCTGTGTGATGCCGGCCAGGATCAGATCAGCATGAAGCGTTTTCTCATTTTGCGTCTTGCGGCCGGCGATCCCAAAGCTGTCTTTGAAGTGGCTGATGGAGCGTTCCACAGTGGTTCTGATCCTGTATGTATCGTTCCATTCTTCAGTCCCACGCACAGTGCCGGGATAAGTACGGAAGTCTTTTTCCGGGTAAAGGTATACCATTCTTCCGCATGGTGAAGATGTGCAGGGAGTGTCACAGTGACAGACACGGTGATATTTTCCTGTGGAAGGATTCTTTTCCCATCTGACTTTTGGACAGCTGAATTTATAGCGCACAATGCCGTTCTTCCGCTTACTGGTCCCTTCATATTTCATGGGAAGGGATGGGTCATCCGGACAACAGGGGATCCCATTTTCATTTACGGAACAGTCACTGTTTTCCAGTCCGGAACGGGAATTTAATGGGATGTAGGCTTTTTGAAAGTGAATGCCATTACCGTCAGCATCCATGCCAAAGGTGTCTCCTGAAAGAAGCTCTTTATAAAGTCTGGCGGAGTCAAAGGCGGCATCTCCTAAAAAAATATCCGGGCTGATGAGGGGATGTGCAGCAAACAGGTCCTGTAAAGTAGGGATAAGCAGCCTGGCATCATGGACCGATTTATCCTCATCCGGAGAACCGGACTTCTTTCCAGGAATAATTTCAGGATGCTTATCAAAAAAATCCTTATTGTAGAGGTCGATATGCCGGACAATGCCCAGACCATTTGTGACAATGCCAAATTTGTAGGCATAACAAAAATGCCCGTCAATGTAAAGCTGCTTAATATCGGAATTTGCGGCAGCATGGGAAGGCATGGAGCCGTAAGCAGCCTTGTAAGGGTCATAGTTCTGATCAAAATGCATGGTCTTTGCATATGCTTTGAGCTGTTTGATAATACGGTTGGAATATTTGGGATTGTTTTCCGTAACCCAGGCCTCTATGCCAGAGGAATCAAAGATGGTCATATCAGCCCTGGCAGAATCGATTGCCTGACAGACTGGCTCAGTAAGATCGACCAGGTGGTGAAAAAGGAGCTGCAGATCTTCAAGAAAATCCTGCTTGAACCGGGTGATTTTAGAAGCATCTGGAACCTTGTTGAAACCACAGAATTCACGGAGATGCCGGGAATACTGAAGGAAAACAAGGAGCAGGGAGTCAGTAGGGACAGAAAAAATCCGCTGGATGATAAGCGCCCATAAAAAAGCGTTCAGAGGGTATTTACGGGATCTGCCCGTTGATGCATAGAAATGCTTCCGGAAAGAAGCAGGAACAATTTCATCAAGGTCAATGTGCTGTTGTAAGAGGGACAGAAACTGAGGTTTGTCAGATTCAAAAATTTCCTGGCAATCTGAAAAAATATCTGCCAAAGAAAGCTGATTGTATGGTATCATATAGGTACAACTCCTTTCAGGTGGATATGGTTGATTTTTGTTTGGTCACTTAAATTTTACCACAAACCTGTGAGGAGTTGTTCTGTTTTATCAAAGAAAAAAGCCCGATTTTATGCGGGCTGTGGCGTTTCGCAAACGCCTATGAATTGTAATTATATGGAGGTGTATAGCAGTATTATGGATGAAAAAAAGATTGGAAGATTAAAAAAACTTTTTGATGATGTTATTCATATATCAGAAGATGGAGCAATTGAATTTTGGTATGCCAGGGAATTGCAGCCATTGTTAGGATATTCCAGGTGGGAAAATTTCGAGTTAGTTATAAAGAAAGCGATGATATCTTGTGAGAATGCAGGCGGAAATGTAAACGATCATTTTCGTGGCGTCACGAAAATGATAAAATTGGCGAAAAATGCAGAAAGAGGTATTAAAGAATATGTGCTGACACGTTATGCATGTTATTTGATCGCCCAAAATGGAGATGTGAGAAAGGATGAGATTGCTTTTGCCCAAAGCTATTTTGCTGTTCAGACAAGAAAACAGGAACTTATTGAAGATAGGATTAGGCTGATTGAGCGACTGAATGCAAGAGAGAAATTAAGAGAATCTGAAAAAAGACTGTCTCAGAATATTTATGAACGTGGTGTGGATGATGCTGGGTTTGGAAGAATAAGATCCAAGGGTGATCAGGCGCTTTTTGGCGGATTTACGACAAAGGACATGAAGGAACGTCTAAAAGTAAAAGAGAACAGACCTTTGGCAGATTTTCTTCCAACATTGACTATAGCCGCTAAAAATCTGGCAACAGAAATGACCAATTATAATGTGGAACAAAAAGAATTATATGGCGAAGCGCCTATAACAGATGAACATGTTCAGAATAATTCAAGTGTAAGAGAGATGTTAGGACAGAGAGGAATAAAGCCGGAGGATTTGCCTCCGGCAGAAGATCTGAAAAAGTTGGAACGCAGAGTAAAAAGAGATGAGAAGAATTTAATGAAAGGATGAAAAATCTTTAGTCCTTACTTGACAGCAGCATATGCAGAAGATGGAGAATTTGAAGATGATATCAATTACTTTTCTTTGATTGATAATCATTTGCAATATAATACGGAATACTATAAATGTATTGCAAAATCAATGGGAACAATAAACAAAGGAATTGAACCTGTTGCAGATGCGTTGGCAGTATTTTCGTCGGTTTTGGGAAATATCTCAATTCCGAGCGAAATAATAATCAGTACCTTGAAAGTGTTTGGAGAATTGTGTACTGACATTGTAATAGATACGGATAAATATATGAATCAATATAAATCAGTTTATAATAGCGCTTTTAATGTATTATCGGAGGATTTAAGTATAGAAGTGAAATCGGATGACAATATTTATGCAGATGCGGCGTGAAGGAGAGAGAATGGGTAACTATAATAGTATATTAAACTTACAAAAACTGGTATTTGATAGAATTGAATTTGATAGAAAAGGTTTTAAGAACACCCAGGAGCTGAAATTTGAATTACAAGTACAAATAGGATTAAATGAAGACGACACATATAAGGTAACGCTTGTTTTGAAAGGTACAAAACAAGATGAGTATAATATTGATATCAGCCTATCTGGTTTTTTTAGAGTTGAAGGACAAGTGGAAGATAAGACAGTTCAGGATTTAATAAAGAAAAATGCTGTGGCAATTTTGATGCCTTATCTCAGAAGTGAGCTTACATTGTTAACAGCACAACCGGATACGGATAGTGTAGTACTTCCACCTTTTAATATTAATAAGATGTTTGGAAATTAAAAAGCACATTTGATTGGGCTGATCTGCCTTGCGGCAGATTGGCTCTTTCTTTTATTTAAAATAATTTTCATCCACCAGACGCTGTAGGCTTGATATGGCTGCCTCATAGGAAAGCGGCGAAAATAACAGGTTTTCAGTTATTTTTAAATAATCTTCTTTGTAAGCCTCTTTTGCTATGATTTCTTCAAGAATACAGTTGATATCCACACCTTCTGCAGCGGAAGGACAAATAGAAAGAGGCGCACGTAATGCACGGACTTCCCGTATTAATTTAGGCAATGACTCTGAAAAGGAGATATTTTCTACAATCTTATGTATATCATAAAGATGGCGGGAATGCCGCTCTGCTTTTCCATCCAGATAATAGTCACAGAGTGCAAATACTTTGTCAACCAGTGTGCGTTCAATAGTCTGCGTTGTAATCTCAAATGGCATCAGATTAAATTCTTCTGCCAGATATACTTGATTTGACTGCCGCAGAAACCGGTAGATATAGTTATCGGTCATACGCACTGTAGTTGGAAACGGGAGCAAGGCAATATAGGTTTCAATTATAAGCTCTGATTTGAGTTCTGCTGTTGGTGCATAGATGGAAGGATATGCAGCGTGATAGCAGTTGTAATTTCTACGACTGCGGGTTTCCTCAAGGTTGGTAATTGGAAAATTCAAGCAATTCATAGAATCAACCACAGCTTTTTTTAACTGGCGTTTTCTGCTTTCGCCGGGAATACCTTCCGAGGCAGCGTATGAAATATCAATATCTTCAGAAAAACGGTCAAGAATCTGATAGCACTTTGTCAGAGAAGTGCCGCCTTTGAATACCATTCCTCTGATGCGTGATGAGAGTTCCCGCAGAGTAAGTGTTACATAATAATCTTTTTCGATAATGTTTGCAGGTATTTTCAATTCTACGGATGCAGCGGCAATTAGTTCTTCAAAGGCATCCTTATCGTTATGCAAATTCATAAATCAATCCCCATTCAATCAGTTTTTTTGCTGTCTGAGCAGTTATATAAGGCAAAACATCTGCAAGCCGGTTTTTGGTAAAACCATTTTGGCGGATGTATTGTTTCAAAATGGCAGTTGTTTCCGACACTGGAAGTTCTGCGTATTTTTCTGAAGCAGATACAGCATCTAAAAACTGCAGGAGCCGAACATTTTTTTCTGTAATCATTGTGGAAGGACGTTTGAGTCGGATGCTTTGCCCGCCGATAGTAACGGTTCGCCCTTTGGTAGACTCCTTATTGGTGACGATTTCAATGGTTGCGGGCATCTGAGTTGTAAGCCGGAGCTGGTTGGAAAGGTATGCGCCGGAAAAATATCCAAAGATTTCAGAGCCATTCTGGATGTATTTCCGGCTCACTACTTTCAATGGATCCAGGTAAGATTTTTTTAATAATCTGGATTGTCTGGGAAGATAATATATTCCGGTATCGAAACGAATCAAATCGCCGGACTTTACCATGCGTTTAAAATATTGGCGCAGGGCATTGTCGTTTAAATTGTCCAGTTTGATTTCGTTGATAAAGATAGGCTCATTGCAACCATAAGTTTTTTCTAAATATTCTTTCAGCATATCTGTATCCACTCCTTTCACCCCCATAATACTATATTTATATCAATAAAGTCAATAAATATGTCAATTATATTGTGATAATACAGGCGCAGGAAAATATATCTGAAAATGTGCATGTCGCGGATATTACAGAAAGTGCGGTCATTGAGTATGGTATGATAGAGTCAACAAAAAAATGCAATCCGGTAAAAAGAAAATTTTATTATATTGCATGTCGAATATTTAGGCAGAAAGTATAAAGAGATTCGGGTTACTTACTTTTCTGAGGGGTAAACAGAGACATATTTTATTTTTTACATGGATTAAAACAAAAATATTGTTTTAATTTTGATTTATGCTATAATACTGATAGAGTGTTGTAAAGGAAGGTGTATCTGATGAAACTGTTGAGGGTTCGTGCATCAAACTATAAAAACTGCTGTGATGATTTTACGATTGATCTTGTGGCAAAGTCTAAGAAAACAAGTGAGGATAAGGAATATGAGCTGCAGGAGATAGCAGAAGATTTGTATGTGTTTAATACGGCTGCATTTGTTGGTAAGAATGCTTCCGGAAAAACCTCTGCAATCGAGCTGATGGAGTGTGGTTATTCCATTCTCAGTGAATTCCGTCTGGAAGATAAACATTATAATTATGACAATGTAAAATTAGAAATGATTTTCTATCATGAGAATTACATTTACAAGTATAATACCCTTTTAAAAGCCGATTCGAATTTAGGAAGTAAAGCGAATTTCACAGAACAACGCATCTGTCGGAAAAAATATTATAAATCCAGGATAAAAGAAATTTATTCTGATGAGGGATTTGAAGAGATTACGAATTTAGGAGAACTTCCGGAAGATACTTCTATCGTATTTTTCGTGCTGAAAAAGAAAGTGACCCGTGCTGTTTATTTTAATTGTGATGGCGAGGGTGCGAATACTTATCATCTGATGTTCAGAGCAATGAAAACTTATAAAATATCTGAAACGGTTCTGATGAAAGTAATCAGGATTTTCGATGATAAGATTAAGAGCCTGGAAGTGGTAGACGAAAAACATTACAAGATTGTGTATCAGGATTGTGTGAAAGAGCTTTCGGATTCTGAGATGGTTTATATGCTTTCCAGCGGGACAACCAAAGGAGTTCTTCTTTATATTTTTGTAGTTGCGGCACTGGAAAACGGCTTTGATCTTTTGATAGATGAAGTGGAAAATCATTTCCATAAGACATTGGTTGAAAATATGATAAGCTTATTCAAGGATAAGACGGTTAATAAAAAATCCGCAACACTTATTTTTACCACGCATTATTGTGAGGTTTTAGATTTGTTCAACCGTCAGGATAACATCTGGATTGCAAAATCAGATAATAAGATTCGTCTGGATAATATGTATGAAAGCTACAATATCAGACCGGAGCTTTTAAAGAGCCGTCAGTTTTACAACAATGCTTTTGATACTTCTGTAAACTATGAAGATCTCATGGCATTGAAGAAGGAGCTGATGAGATGAAGTATCTGATTATGTGTGAAGGACCGAATGAGCTTGAAATTATCCGGATGCTGTTGGAGAACGATAAACTGATTTTGACAGAAGATGATTTGCTGAACTTGGTGCCTTATCATGCAAGGCAGATTGAAAAAAATGCTGCTGTAAAGGCTGCGCTGAATCTGTATCATGGGGATGTACATGTACTGAGAATTGGTGATAAATTAAGCGATGAACTGAAAATTCCGAGAGAGTACAGAGATAAAATTAAAGGCATTAAAAAATACTGCACAAAGCCGGAATTAGAAATGCTGCTGATTATTTCTGAAAATAAGGATTCGGATTTTGAAAAAGTAAAATCAAAGCTATCTCCCAAAATGTTCAGCAAGGAGAATATTGTGTATAATCGAATCCGATACAATAACAGCACAGCCTTTTATCGGGAATATTATGGAGAACGGATGGAGTTGCTGGTAGATACAATTAAACGATATAAACAGCTGAAAGGAAAACATCAGAAAGACGAGCTTTATCTTGCAGATTTATTGAAATAAAAGTATATTACAAACAACTATTGACAGATGGTAACTACCGTAAAGTATAATCGGTTATGACAACCGGTTTAAGCAGATGTGCTATAACGCAATTTAACAGATGTGTTTTAGCGCAGAATCTGAAACAGCGAAAAGCAAAGGAGTGAAGAAGTATGAAAGTATTGCTTGTAAATGGGAGTTCCCGGAAAAATGGCTGCACAAATGTAGCGCTGTGCGAAGTGGCGCGTGCCCTGAATGAAGAGGGAATTGAAACGGAGCAGTTTTTTATTGGAAATGAGGCGCTGCCGGATTGCATTGCCTGTCGCAAGTGCAGGGAAACCGGGCAGTGCGTATTTCATGACAGTGTAAATGAGTTTGTGGAGAAGGCGAAATCCGCGGACGGCTTTGTCTTTGGCTCTCCGGTTTATTTTGCGCATCCGAGCGGCAGGCTGCTGACCTTCATGGACAGAGCGTTTTATTCCGGCGGGGCGGCGTTCCAGTTTAAGCCGGCGGCAGCCGTTTTATCTGCGAGACGTGCAGGAACCACGGCGTCCTTTGACGTAATTAACAAGTATTTTACGATTTGTTCCATGCCGGTCGTTTCCTCCACCTACTGGAATCACGTTTACGGTGCGCAGCCGGAGGAAGTAGCGGAGGATAAAGAAGGGCTGATGACAATGTATAACATCGGCAAGAACATGGCGTGGCTGCTGAAATGCATCGCCCTTGGAAAAGAAAACGGGCTGGCGCATCCGCATAATGAAAAGGTATTAACAAACTTCACAAGGTAAACAGACACATAAAAACAGGGATATCCAGATGTGTACCGGAAAAACCGGCGGACGAAAAAAGTCTGCCGGTTTTTTTACCAGTTTTACCCTGTACAGAACCAAATATACCAGAAAAATTTTCCGGTCTTTTTTTGTGGTATTGTCTTATCACAGGATATGAAAACCCAGAGAAAGAGAATGGAGGAAAAGAGTATGGGAAATGTGGAAGTTGCATATGAGGACGTCATAAGCGTCATCCAACTGGTGAGAAATCATATCATTGTGATTGCGGCGGCGCTGGTCGTCATGATTGCAGTGATGATTTTCGCACGGAAATTCAAAAAACCGGCAAAGGGATTTATCAGATGGCAGTCACTGATTGCATTTGTGATAGTGACAGCGCTGACCGTGAACAATATGTTATCCGGCGCATTGTATAATACGATCAATGTAGTGCTGGCGGATAAAGGGGAACTGTCACAGGAGAATGCAGATAGTTCCAGACAGATTATCGAAGAAATCACCAATGAAGGCATTGTAATGACCAAAAATGAGGATAGTTTTCTGCCGATCGCACCGGAAAAAATCAACGTGTTCGGCTGGGCATCCACCAATCCGATCTACGGCGGAACCGGTTCGGGAACCGTAGATGCAAGTACGGCAGTTGGTATCCTGGAAGGACTGGAAAATGCCGGATTTGAGACGAACAAAGAATTATCTGATATGTATGTGGAATACCGGGCGGACCGTCCGCTGATCAGCATCAACGACGGACAGGACTGGACGCTGCCGGAGGTGCCGGTTGCACAGTATTCCGAAGAAATGATTGAGAATGCAAAAGCGTTTTCCGATACGGCGGTTATTGTGATTGCGCGTACCGGCGGCGAGGGAGCGGACCTTCCCCATGATATGGGAAGCGTGATGGATGGCTCCACACTGGAAATCGGAACAAAGTATGTGAGGGGAACCTACACAAATAATGGCGACTATGACGATTTTGAGGATGGGCAGTCCTATCTGGAGCTGAGCCGCACAGAGGCGGATCTGGTAGAGATGGTCTGCAGTGAGTTTGACAATGTCATTGTCGTATATAACGGCGCAAATGCGCTGGAGCTTGGCTGGACAGAGGATTATGAACAGATTAAGAGCGTCCTGCTCTGTGCAGGCGCCGGGGCGACCGGGTTTAATGCCCTTGGAAATATTATTTCCGGCGAGGTCAATCCGTCCGGAAAGACGGCAGATACCTGGGTAAAGGATCTTCACCAGACGCCGTATATCAATAATATTGGACATTTTGCTTATACCAATACGCAGGAAGTATCAGACGCAGCATTGGCGGCATGGGAAAGAGCAGACGGCATCGTATCTTTTGTAAACTATACGGAGGGAATTTATACCGGATACCGTTTCTATGAGACAGCGGCAGAAGAAGAACTGATTGATTATGACGAGCTTGTTATGTATCCGTTTGGATACGGTTTAAGTTATACGACCTTTGAACAGGAAATGGGAGAGCTGGAGGTTACAGACGATACCATCAGCGTGGATGTTACCGTTACCAACACCGGCAGCATGGCAGGTAAAGAAGTTGCAGAACTTTATTATAATCCGCCGTATACAAACGGAGGAATTGAAAAATCCAGCGTAAATCTGGCGGCATTTGATAAGACGGACCTGCTGGAGCCGGGACAGTCGCAGACGCTGACACTTGCGTTTAATATTGAGGATATGGCTTCCTATGATACGTATGGCAATGGCGCATGGGTACTGGAGGAAGGAACATATGAGATTAGTCTCCGCTCTGACAGCCACACGGTGATTGATACAAAGGAATACGAGCTTGCGGATGAGATTGTATACAATGAATCCAATCCTCATGCAGGCGATGTGACTGCGGCGGCAAACAAACTGGATTTTGCGGAAGGAAATGTTACATATCTTTCAAGAGCAGATGGATTTGCAAATTATGAGGACGCTGTAAAGGGACCGGAAAGCTATGAGCTGGACGGCGAGGTCAAAGGAAATGGGACCTGGAATCCGGAGGATTACAACAATCCGGAGGATGTGATGCCTGTGACGGGCGCAGATAACGGGCTGGAGCTCTATGACCTGCGGGGCGCAGCGTATGACGACCCGCGCTGGGAGGAACTGCTGGATGAGGTAACCGTAGATGAGATGGTAGAGCTTATCGCGTATGGCGGACATCAGACGGCATCCGTGGAGTCGGTAAATAAACTCCGGACGCTAGATACAGACGGACCTGCCGGGCTTAATTCCAGAACAATCAATGCTTTTGGTACCGGCTATTGCTCCGAGATTCTGATTGCGCAGACCTGGAATGAAGACCTGGCTGCAAAAGCGGGTGAAGGAATCTGCAGGGAATTTACAGATTTTCATATTGTGGGATGGTATGCACCGTCCATGAACCTGCACAGAAGTGCGTTCGGCGGACGTAATTTTGAATACTATTCAGAGGACAGCCTGCTGAGCAGCAGGATGGCACTGGCAGAAGTAACGGCAGCAGTGGAGCAGGGAGTTTATCCGTATATCAAGCATCTGGTGATGAATGAGCAGGAAACCAACCGGAACGCGCTGCTGTGCACCTGGTTTACGGAACAGAGCGCAAGGGAGCTTTATCTGAAACCGTTTGAATACTGTGTAAAGAATACCCCAAGCGGAAAACTGGCAGTGATGTCTTCTTATAACTTCCTTGGTACCGAATGGGCAGGCGGATGCTCCGCACTTCTGAAGGATATTCTGAGGGAAGAGTGGGGATTTGAAGGAATGGTAATCTCCGATTACTTTGGAAATTATGGATATATGGACGCAGACCGGGCAGTCAGAGGCGGAACAGATATGATGCTGGGAACCTCCGGAAACGAAGCAATTATGACCGATTTGAGTGCAACCTCCGTAATTGCAATGAGAGAAGCCACGAAAAATATTTTCTACGTAGTAGTAAACAGCAACGCATATGAGGAGTATGTACCGGGTGCAATTCCATCCTGGATGCAGATTGTATACATTGTGGATGCAATACTTGCGGCGCTGCTTATCCTTGCAGAGGTTTTCTTGATCAGAGGCTATTTAAAAAAGAAAAAAAGCGTGATTACGATAGAGAGCGCGACTGCGGAAAAGAAAAAATAAGAATTTTCAAAAAGAAATTGAGAAATTGAGGAAAAGATATTGACCGGTAGTTACTATCGCAAATTATAATCGGTTACGGAAAACGGCAGAACAGTATCTGTATAAAAGAAAAAACGAGGAGGAAGGACAATGACAATGAAAAAAATAGCTGGAATTATTACGGTGGGAGCCCTGCTTCTGTTTACACTGACTGCCTGCGGTAGCAGCAATTCTTCTGCCAACGCCGCTTCTGCGGAAGAGGAGACGCCTGCAGCGCAGGCGGAGGAAACCGTGGCAGCGGGAACGGAGGCACTGGATACGGCGGCTGCGGATACGACGGCTCCGGATGGCGGAAGCGTTCTGGTAGCGTATTTCTCGCACACGGGAAATACAGAGGAAGTGGCGCAGATGATTGCGGAGTATACCGGCGGCGATCTGGCCAAGATTCAGCGGGCAAGCGAATACGAGGATCTTGAGGCAGAGGCTGAAGCGGAAATCAAGGATGGTGTGCATCCGGAAATCACGGTATCCGTGGACAGTATCGAAGAGTATGACACCATATTTGTGGGCTATCCCATCTGGTGGGATGAAGCTCCGGCGATGATTTCCACATTCCTTGCGGACAATGATTTTTCCGGAAAAACGGTGGTTCCGTTCTGCACCAGCGCAAGTGACGACATCGGCAACAGTCTTCATATTTTCAGCGAGCTCTGCCCGGATGCAGAGATTGCCGAGGGGCTTACCGCAAATAATCCGGAGGATATCGAACCCTGGATTCAGAGCCTTGGGCTTATGGATGTCACACAGGCGGAATCTGAAACGGAAGTACAGACAGGCTCTGTGGCAGACGCCGAAAACACAACGGCGTCCGGCGGGACAGAAGAAGCGGGCGCGGGAAATATTCTGATAGCATATTTTTCTGTTATGGAGACGGACGGCGTGGATACGGTAGCCGGAGCGAGCCGCGTTGCAACGGACGCCGGGGTCATGGGCAATAATGAGTACATTGCGCAGATTATCCAGCGGGAAACCGGCGGCGATGTGTTTGCCATTGAGACGGTGCAGGAATATCCCACCACACATGATGCTCTGCTGGAATTTGCCTATGAGGAAAAAGCGGAAAATGCCAGACCGGAGCTTGCGACGCAGATTGAAAACCTGGACAGCTACGATGTGATTTTCCTGGGCTTCCCCAACTGGAACGCCGACCTGCCGATGCCGCTTTATACATTCCTGGAAACCTATGATTTCAGCGGAAAAACCATTATTCCGTTTACGACCCACGGCGGCAGCGGATTTTCCAGGACGATCGAGACGATTTCCGGTCTGCAGCCGGGCGCGACCGTTATTTCCGACGGGCTTTCGATTTCCCGGAACAGTGTTCCGGAAGCGGAGGGCGAAGTTGTGGATTGGGTAAATAGCCTCGATTTAAACGTTGAGTAAGATAACAGATGAAGGCCTGCCCGCCAAATCACGGGCAGGCTTTATAATTCAATTTCCTCCCTATTAAGTCAAGTCTTTTTTCCTTAAAAATCAAGGATTTTTTCAATATATCATCAATAAATATCTCAGAAGAAGGAGCCATAGGAATGGACATTTCTCTGTATCTGGTACGAAAATAGCTGGTTTTGGGTACACGAAGTAAAACGTCTTGGTTTTCTGTTTTACATGGCCTTGTGTATACCCATCCATCTACGGCAGCGAACCTCCCGTGTCTACCAGGATCATCAGACAATTGCTGAGTCCTAACTTCTCTCGTCCCGCCTGTCCATAACCAGGGTGTCAGCTCAGCTCCTCATCAGGGTCATGCCCTCTGGAAAATATTCCTGCCGACTACTGGCTCATTCTTTGTATGTTTTATTACTGACTTTCTTCCTTCCTGCAGCAGCACTTTTCAGTGGACGTTTTCCTGTTGCATTCCGATTTTTATACTTCCAGCTACCGTGGCCAGTCTCAGCATTCAGGCATTCTTTACTCAAATGCTCAGGCCAACCACGATATACTGTTTCCTGATATTTTTATGCTGCCATTATAGTTTCCGGTCTTACGATATCACTCAGCATCTTCTGACCATCATAATCTACACCTTTTGTTAATATCGTGTAGAAGATCCTGATCAGCTTACACGCAATCGCTATGACCGACTGCATCTTCTTCAAAGGATTCTGGCTCCTTCTCCTGTAATAGTCATAGATTTCTTTAAACTCTTTGTTCTTTGCTATCACAGATATCGCAGCTTCATACAATGCATACCTCAGGCGCTTTCTTCCCCTGTGGCTGATGCGGCTTTCTCCGTTGTGTTTGCCGGAACTGTCTGCAACAATGGCATAACCTGCCAGTTTCTGCAGCTGCTTTGGGTTATCAAAACGACAAATGTCACCCACCTCTGCAATAAAACAACTTACGGTTTTTAAACCGATTCCCTTGATCTCCATCAGTTTATCAATGTATGGGATCTCTGAAAGTTTTTCTTCTATCTCCTGCATCAGATCATCCATTCTGTTTTTATATACTTCGTAATCGTTCAACAGGTTTCGGATCTCTATTCTGGCACTTCCCGGTGCTTCCGTACTTCCGATGCTGTGCTCCGCAGCTGATACCAGGGTCCTTGCCCTCTTTAAGCCAGCGCCCTTCAGCTTTGCATCCCTCCATACCTGATTCACACCATCTACGCCTAGTTCTTTGATATCACATGGCAGCGGTGCCTTTTTAATCACCATCATCCCGCTTACCGCGTCCGGACTTTTATAAACGTCTTTTATTTCCGGAAAATAAATGCAGAACCATCGGACAATCCGGTTTTTGATCCTTGTAAGTTCTTCCTGCGTCTGAATACGAAGATTTGACAGATTTCTAATCTCTGCGTATATTCCTGTAGGGATATACGGATACGAAAATCTTCCTTCATTTACCAGTCCCGCAATTGTTTTTGGATCCTTACGGTCATTCTTGTTCGGGTTGTTATCATCCAGTTCTTTGGACTTCTTTACATGATGCGGATTCACATGCACCGGCTTCATTCCCTGTTCCTGCAGGTACGCTCCAAGGTTCAGCCAGTAATGACCGGTAGGTTCCATCCCTGGAATCACCGCCTCTTTCCCATGCTTCTCTGCTATATCTTCCATCCATGCCTTAAATGAAGCAAACCCGGCTTCATCATTGTTGAAAGCAAACGGCTTTTTTGAGTACTCGTAATTTCGCCAATCAAAAGCCCTTGCATAATGAGTTTCACTTCCAACATCGATCCCAACAATTAAAGTTTTTTCCGTAATAGATGCAATTTTTGCGTTCTGTGTGTTATAATTCATTTCAGATACCTCTCTGTTCAATAAGATTTTTTACTAACCGTGCAAAGTCAGTAATCTTATTTTACACTGAGGTATTTTTTTCTCAACCTTCTTTCGCGGAATTCCTTATATTTGAATTATACAAGAAGCTCCTTTACGATTGTATCATATCTCAGATACCTTTCACTAAAGTTCTTAAACTATTATATCAGGCACAGGCTCTCGTGACAATATCAGTAAAGAAAATCGCTGCCATAACGTGCGATGCGGTTACTGTTCACGTCGTTCACAGTAACATTCGCAAATCCATTTAGAATTCGCTTCGCGAATGGGATTTGCTCACACCTGTATCACTTTCTTACGGACTTTGTAGTGAATGCAAAGTCCTAACCTGAACAGTAACGCGATGCGTGCAATGCACGTTGCGTTCGATAATGTACGGGGAGACGAATCGTCCAGAAATCAGAATAGGAACATTTAATTTAGTCAAATTAAACGTAAATGACAAAATTGACAAGGTTGACGTCTAGGTTAAAGTATAGTAAAATAGACATAATGAATTACATCATGCAGAACATAAATGTTTAAAAACTGATGAGGTAATTGAATGAGAGATTATAATTATAGAGAAAAATGGCATAAATTGTTGACTCCGGAAGTAGTTAAGAAACTTACTCTTATTCATGAATATAAGGGAGAACAGAGACTGTTTATTGAAGCTCATAAAGATGCACTCAGCGAGTTGATAGAAATAGCCAAACTTCAGAGTACAGAGGCCTCAAATAGAATGGAAGGTATTTCAACAACAGATGACAGATTGAAGAATTTGGTGCAGTCGAAAACAACTCCACGAAATTACAGTGAGTCTGAAATTGCAGGGTATAGAGATGTATTGAATACGATACAGGAGAGCTACGAATATATTCCAATAAACACCAATTACCTTTTGCAGTTACACAGAAATTTATATAAATTTCTTGGAAATGTAGACAGAGGAATCTTCAGGACTTCGGATCATATTATTTGGGAGGCAGATGCGGACGGGAACGAAATAATCCATTTCAGACCAGTAGATGCCAGGGAAACACCGGCTTCAATAGATGAATTGTGCAAAGCATTCTGTTCGGCAAAGGCTGAGGTCGATCCATTGCTGTTGGATGTTATGTTTGTTTTGGATTTCTTATGTATTCATCCATTTAATGCTGGCAATGGAAGAATGAGCCGATTGCTTACGTTGCTTTTGCTGTATCAGTCAGGCTTTATTGTGGGCAAATATATCAGTATTGAAAAGATAATGGAAGAATCGAAAGAGACTTACTATGAAGCACTTCGAGATAGTTCCATAAACTGGCATAAAAATAAAAATGATTATAAGCCTTTTGTGAATTATATGCTTGATGTGATTGTAAGTGCTTATGAAAAATTTGAATCCAGAGCGAAGTTACTGACAGCTCCTGATTTGTCAAAAGCAGATCGTATTCGGGAAATAATCAAAAATCATATAGGTACGATTACAAAATCTGAGTTGATGGATATGAATCCGGATATCAGCGATACAACAATACAGCGAGCTTTGGCAGAACTATTGAAAAGTGGAAAAATAAAAAAAATCGGCGGAGGACGTTACACAAAGTATGTGTGGAAAGCGGAGGACTAAATGATTACGGGCGAATTAAAAAATAAAATTGACGGTTTATGGGATATTTTTGCTTCCGGTGGGTTGGTAAATCCACTTGAAGTAATCGAGCAGATTACGTATCTGATGTTTATCCATGATTTGGATGATTCGGATAATACAAGGGCGAAAGAAAGTGCAATGCTCGGACTTCCATATCAGAGTATTTTTCCGGATGAAGTAAAGATCGGAGAAAGAACGATTGATGGTTCGCAGCTCAAGTGGTCAGTCTTTCACGATTTTCCGGCAGAGAGAATGTATTCAGTAATACAGGAATGGGTATTTCCGTTTATAAAAACATTGCACAATGATAAGGATAGCGCTTACTCAAAATATATGGATGATGCAATTTTTAAACTGCCGACACCACTTGTTTTATCAAAAGTAGTAGATTCGTTGGATGAAATTTATAAGATGATGAATGAAATTCAGATTGCGGATGTACGGGGGGATGTATATGAGTATCTTTTGTCAAAAATTGCGCAGTCAGGTCGTAATGGACAGTTTAGAACACCCAGGCATATTATCCGTATGATGGTCGAAATGATGGATCCTTCCAGCGACGAGGTGATCTGTGACCCTGCCTGCGGAACATCTGGATTCCTGGTAGCCGCAGGAGAATATTTGAAAGAAAACAGGAAGGAAGAAATTTTCTTTGATAAACAGAAGAAAGATCATTATATGAACCATATGTTTCATGGATATGATATGGATCGGACAATGCTTCGCATCGGAGCAATGAACATGATGACTCATGGAATAGATAATCCATTTATTGAATATAGAGACAGCTTGTCGGATCAGAATCCGGATAAGGATAAGTATTCGTTAATACTTGCAAATCCACCGTTTAAGGGAAGCCTTGATGCAGAGTCGGTATCTGGAGATTTGCTTAAAGTATGTAAGACAAAGAAAACGGAATTACTATTCCTGGCGTTATTTCTCCGTATGTTAAAGATAGGGGGGAGATGTGCCTGCATTGTCCCGGATGGCGTGCTGTTTGGCTCATCAAAGGCACATAAAGACATCAGAAAAGAAATTGTTGAGAATCAGAGATTAGAAGCAGTTATTTCTATGCCTTCCGGTGTGTTCAAACCATATGCAGGAGTATCAACAGCTATTATTATATTTACAAAAACGGAACATGGCGGAACAGATTATGTATGGTTTTATGACATGACGGCAGATGGATTCAGCCTGGATGATAAACGGACTCCAATTGCAGAAAATGATATTCCTGATATTATTGGAAGATTCAAAAATTTAGATAAGGAAACAGAAAGAAAACGTACAGATAAATCATTTATGGTTCCGAAACAGGATATCGTTGATAATGGTTATGATCTTAGCATTAATAAATATAAAGAAATCGAGTATGTACCGGTTGAATATCCACCCACATCAGAAATTATGGCTGATATTCGTGAAATTGAAAGGGAGATTGGTAAGGAAATGGATGAGTTGGAGAGGCTGCTGAATTTATAGGAGGATAAAATGACGGTACAGGAACAGTTAATAGATAAAGCGAAGGAAGCATTTTTGTTAGCGATTGAAATATATAATAAACCTTCGATTAAATATCGATTAGAAGGATTTAGCTTTTTTATTTGTAATGCATGGGAATTGATGTTAAAAGCACATATGGTAAATAAATTTGGAGAAGAATCAATATATTTTCCAGATAAACCAAATCGTACGATATCTTTAGAACGCTGTGTTCAAAAAATATTTACGAATGAGAAAGCTCCATTGCGTAAAAATCTCGAGAAAATTATAGAGTTAAGAAACACAAGTACACATTTTATTACAGAAGAATATGAAGCGGTATATGTTTCGTTATTACAAGCATGTGTGTTTAATTTTGTAGATAAGATGATGGAATTTCATAATGTTGATATGACGCAGGTGATTCCAGAAAATTTCATTACTTTGTCGGTAAGATTGAAATCTTTAGATGAAACTGAAATAAGAGGAAAATATGAAAAACAGGTTGCAGAGCGTTTGATATCCGTTAATGATTCTTTACAACCGTTAATGGAAGAAAATAACAGTGCTTTTGCGATTAAAGTGGAGCATTATCATTATGCGACTAAAAAGAGAGAAGAAGCTACAGAAATTTACCATATAGAAAAAGAGGCTAAGGATGGGGTGAGAGTGATTAAAGAAATCAAAAACCCAAATGAAACTCATAAATACAATGCGAAGGCTTGTATTAAGGAAATAAACAAGCGTTTGAAGAAAAATAAAATTGCTATGTTGTATAATGGAAAAGAAGCAGAATTAAATATGTACCACTTTCAAAATTTTACGGCGTATTTTTGCTTAAAGGAAAATGAAAGAATGTGTTTTACATATCAAATATCTGCTCAGCCACAGTATAGTTATTCGCAGCAAGCGATTGATTTTATATATGGTGAAATAGAAAAAGCACCAAGTACAATACTTGACAATTTAAAACAAAAATTGACAAAAAAATAGCCAACCCCAGGAGCAAAGGATTCTAAGCAACTGAAATGCCTACTCCCATTCGGGAACCCAGCTTTAATCCGTCACAAGTTGACTATTATTAATAATAACATAATTTAATTATATGTCAAGGCTTTGGAGAAAGTTTATTGTAAGACTTGACCAGATTTGAAATAAGTAGTAGGAAAGGAAACACAAATCCGGGTTTGTGGGGACGATATAGTGATATTTAATGATGTTCTTGAAATAAAAAATGGCCGTAATCAAAGAAGGGTAGAAAATCCAGACGGAAAGTATCCTGTTTATGGTAGCGGTGGAATTATGGGATATGCAGATGATTATATTTGCAGTGCGGAAACAGTAATTATTGGGAGAAAAGGTAGCATTAACAATCCTATTTTTGTTGATGAGCCGTTTTGGAATGTTGATACGGCATTTGGTTTGGAAGCCAAACGGGAAGTGTTGATTCCTAGATATTTATACTATTTTTGCAAGCATTTTGACTTTAAACAGTTAAATAAAACTGTAACAATACCGAGTTTGACGAAATCAGATTTGTTGAAGATAGAAATTAAGCTACCATGTCTATCAAATCAGCAGTCTATTGTTCATAGATTACAAAGCGTGGAGCAAATTATTGATAATTACTATCAGCAACTTGAAAAATTGGACGAACTTGTCAAAGCCCGATTTGTCGAGATGTTTGGGGATCCAGTTGAAAATCCACATGGATTTAGAAAAGTAGCACTTTCCGAGTTGGCGGAGATAAAGATTGGTCCTTTCGGCTCATTATTGCACAAAGAAGATTACATTGAAGGTGGACATCCTCTCTTAAATCCATCGCATATAGTGGGTGGAAAAGTAGTTCCAGATAGCAAGCTGACAATATCTGATAAAAAATATGATGAACTTGAAGCATATCATTTGCATACGGACGATGTAGTTATGGGGCGTAGGGGAGAAATGGGACGTTGTGCTGTTGTTACATCTGAAGGTTTCTTATGTGGAACTGGTAGTTTGCTAATTAGAACCAAAGGTGAAGTAACAGCAGACTATATACAGAAAACAATCTCATTTCCGTCATTTAGAAAGACGATTGAAGACATGGCTGTTGGACAGACGATGCCGAACTTAAATGTTCCTATTGTGTCGAAATTCCAGATTATTAAGCCTCCAATTGAAGTGCAAAAAAGATATTATGAATTCGTTGCTCAAGTCGACAAATCAAAAATTGCCGTACAGAAAGCATTGGATCAGACACAGTTATTATTTGACAGTTTAATGCAGAAGTATTTTGGATAGGAAGGAGGATGGGAAATGGCGAAAATGACAGTATATCATGGTGGCTATATACCGGTTGAAAATCCCAAAATTCGTGTCGGGAGAAATACAAAAGATTTTGGGGAAGGATTTTACTGCACAATTATTAAAGAACAGGCACAGAGGTGGGCAAGACGATATCATACTAAAATTGTGTCTATTTATGATGTGCGATTGAAATCTGATCTGCAAATCAAGGAATTTAAAGAAATGACGGATGAATGGCTGGATTTTATCATTGATTGTAGGAGTGGGAAGAAACATACATACGATATTGTGATCGGAGCAATGGCAAATGATCAGATCTACAATTATGTTTCTGATTATATGGATGGAACTATTACGAGAGAACAGTTTTGGGTACTGGCAAAATTTAAGTATCCGACACACCAGATTAATTTCTGTACAAAAGAAGCATTAAAATGTCTTGAATATAGAGGATTTGAGGAGGTTGTGTAATGGAAAATGCGGGGCGGGAGCCAGTAAAGGATAATGATTTGTTTTTTACGTGCAGTTTGATTGATTATATTGCAAGAAAGACAAAAAATACAAGAGCAGAGGTTGTAAATGCATTAGGCAAAAAGAACCTTGCGAAAATCTATGATTTAGCGGATGTTTATCATAGTGATAACATAGAACGTGTCAGTGATGATTTTATCAAAGAAGCTGGTATTAAAACGGGAAGCTTTGATAATGTAGCAGCGTGTAAATATGCCATTCCATCGTATTGGGATGTTGGCAAAGTATATAAAAGGCTGATAAAGGCTGTAGCAAAGTGCGAAAAGATAGAAATTATTGATGCACTATTGGAGGTTTATAATTCGTTTATAAGTAGCAAAATTGATGATTATAACAGCAGTATGTACTATGAAAATCCATCGTATCTCCTGGAATGTTATTTAGAAAATAAAGTCATTTAAAAGTTTTTAGAGTAGAATGTTGGTACTAGATGAAAGGAGTACCAACATGGAAGAAAAGATTGTATTAATTATTAACAAAATGGCAGATTATTTAAACGTTTCGCAGATGAAAAAATTGCAGGAGGTTTTATTGCAAACATTTTCGGAAAATTCTGTGCATAAAGAGGAGACTTCAAATCTTGAGTATCTACAGTTGTTTTTAGATGCGAAAAAGATTGAAGGATGTTCCGCCAGAACTATTCAATATTATAGCTCTACAGTAGAACGAATGCTTCGAAACATAGAACAACCTATACGAAAGATTTCCACGGAAGAAATCAGAAAATATCTTGTTGATTATCAGAAAATCAATAATTGCAGCAAAGTTACAGTGGACAATATTCGGCGAAATATTTCCAGTTTTTTCTCATGGTTAGAGGAAGAAGACTATATTTTGAAAAGTCCGATGAAGCGTATTCATAAAATAAAAACAAAGCAACCCGTGAAAGAAACAATTTCTGATGAAGCAATAGAATTACTTCGGGACAGTTGTGAATGTTCCAGAGATCTGGCTATGATTGATTTGCTGTATTCTACAGGAATACGTGTGGGTGAGTTAGTGAATTTAAATATTTCAGATGTAGATTTTGAAGCTAGAGAGTGTATTGTTTTTGGAAAAGGAGATAAAGAACGAAAAGTATATTTTGATGCCAAGGCTAAACTTCATCTACAAAATTATTTGAAGACAAGGGCTGATGATAATCCAGCACTTTTTGTATCATTAGATGAACCTCACGATCGGTTGAAAATTAGTGGCGTGGAAATTCGTATCCGTTCCCTTGGTAGAAAATTGAATATGGAAAAAATCCATCCCCATAAATTCCGCAGAACAATGGCAACAAGAGCTATCGATAAAGGTATGCCGATTGAACAGGTGCAAAAGATATTGGGTCACTCTCAAATAGATACGACCATGCAATATGCTATTGTAAACCAAACAAATGTAAAAACATCCCATCAAAAATTCATTGCTTAAAACAATCCGGGTTTGTGGGGACGAATGTAGATGGTAAAATTAATTGAAATTACAGGTAAAGCCATATCTGGTGAATGGGGAACTGATGATGAAACTGGAGATGGTATCCCGGTTCTTAGAACCACCAATTTCACAAATGAAGGGGTAATTAATTACAGTGATATAGTTACCAGAACGATTACAAAGAAAAATATAGATGAAAAATTTCTCCGAAAGGGAGATATTATTATTGAAAAGTCAGGTGGAAGTGATAAGTTTCCAGTTGGAAGAGTCATTTATTTTGATGGAGAAGATAATACTTATTTATTTAATAACTTTACTGGATTACTCCGAGTAAAAAACCAAGAAGTGTGGTATCCGAGATATGTATTCTATTCTTTATTTGCAAATTATCAGCGCGGTGGTACAAAATCTTTTGAGAATAAAACGACGGGTCTTCATAATTTGAAAACGGATGATTATGTATCTAAATATGAGGTGGCTGAAATTGATAAGAAGGAACAGATTTTAATCTGTGAAAGGCTTGATAAATTATATGGAATTATAAAATTAAGAGAACATGAATTACAATTTTTAGACAATCTCATCAAAGCCCGATTTATCGAGATGTTTGGGGATTCAAGAATCAATTCAAAAGGGTTTAGGACAAAAAAAGGCAGTGAGCTATTTAAAATATCAAATGGGAAAGCTGTAGCTAACGATAAACGTTTTGAAGATGGTATCCCTGCGTATGGTGGAAATGGTATTTCTTGGTATACAGACGAGGTTTTATATGAACAAGACACAATTGTCATTGGAAGAGTCGGATTTCAGAGCGGGAATGTTCATTTGGTGAAGGGTCCTGTTTGGATTACCGATAACGCAATGTACATTAGTGACTTTTATGATGATAGTTTGTGCTTGGTTTTTCTCTGCGAAATGATGAAACAGATTGATTTTACAAGACTCCAAGATGCTGGGGATTTAAAAAAAGTCACTCAAAAACCGTTTATGAAAATGGACTATATCCTGCCATCAAAACAGTTGCAGGATGAGTATGTGGACTTTGTAAAACAAGTCGACAAATCAAAAGTTATGGTAATGGATATATGTCATTATTATGTTAAACCACGCTAAATGATTAGCGGTAATAATAGATGCCACAAAAGGACTGTTTATGGGAGGTATTCTATGAAGACCAATTTTGACTACCTAAAGAAAGATTCAAAATTTTCGGGATTTGCAGATGTAGCCATATCAGCAGAGAAGATTATTCTTATGGACCCGGAGGCCAGTATTCTCAATAGCCGCCGGGCAATGGAGTTTGCGATTAAATGGATGTATTCAGTGGATTCTGATCTTGAAATGCCGTATCAGGATAATCTGCAAAGTCTTATGAATGCAGAGGAATACAGGCATATTGTGGGTCCGGATTTGTGGAAACGCATGGATTATATAAGGAGATGTGGAAACAATGCGGCGCACAGTAATAAAAAATTAGGAAAAGATGAGGCAATGCTTTGTCTTGAGAATTTGTTTATCTATTTAGATTTTATTGCGTATTGTTATTCGGATCAGTATGAAGAACATTCTTTTGATAAAACGCTCATTACTTCCCGGATTGAGAAAGCAAGGGAATCCAAAGATGCAGCGATAGCTGTAAAAACAGAATTGGCAAAAGAACAAGAAAAATCTGCCAGACAAGAGCTTGACTTGCAGAAATTAATTGCGGAAAATGCTTCTTTAAAGGAAGAATTATCTTCCCGCAGGCAGGAACAACAGCAAACATATGTTCCTAAACCGTTGGATTTATCAGAATATAAAACCAGAAAGCTATATATTGATTCTATGCTTACAGATGCAGGCTGGGTGGAAGGAAGGGATTGGAGAAATGAAGTAGAACTTTCCGGAATGCCTAACCAGTCAGAAGTCGGTTTTGCAGACTATGTTCTTTATGATGATATGCACCGCCCATTGGCGATTGTTGAGGCTAAGAGAACCTGTGTGGACGTTTCGAAGGGAAGACAGCAGGCAAAGCTTTATGCTGATCTATTAGAGCAAAAATACAAAAGAAGACCTGTTGTTTTCCTTACGAACGGATTTGAAACACATATTATTGATGGACAATATCCGGAGAGAAAATGTTCGGCTATTTATTCAAAAAGGGATTTGGAGAAATGGTTCAATTTAATGATGACAAGAACAAGTCTGAAACATGTTGTAGTGAATAAGAATATTGCCGGACGGTACTATCAGGAATCTGCAATTAAGGCGGTTTGCAGCAGTTTTGGTGAAAAGAATCGAAGGAAAGCTTTGCTTGTAATGGCAACAGGTTCCGGAAAGACAAGAACAGTCATTGCATTGTGCGACTGCCTGCTGAAAGCAGGCTGGATCAGGAATATTCTTTTTCTTGCGGATAGGAATTCACTGGTTACACAGGCGAAAAGAAGTTTTGTGAATATGCTGCCGAATTTATCGTGTACAAATCTCGTTGAAGAAAAAGATAATTACAATGCACATTGTGTTTTCTCAACTTATCAGACGATGATGAATTGCATTGATACGACATGCGATGATAAAGGAAAACTCTTCACATGTGGACACTTTGATCTTGTGATATGTGATGAGGCACATAGATCCATTTATAACAAGTACAGAGATATCTTTGCCTATTTTGATGCCCCGTTGATTGGTCTTACAGCTACACCAAAAGACGAAATTGATAAAAATACATATGAGGTTTTTGAATTAGAGAACGGTGTTCCGACATATGGATATGATCTGGCACAGGCTGTAAAAGACGGATATCTTGTTGACTACGTTTCCGTTGAATCGGAATTAAAGTTTATAGAACAGGGAATCGTATATGATGAGTTGTCAGAAGAAGACAAGCAGACATACGAGGAAACTTTTACAGATGAACATGGGAATCTGCCGGAATCAATAAGTTCGTCAGCTCTTAATACATGGATATTCAATGAGGACACGATAAAAAAGGTTTTGCATATTTTGATGACGGAGGGCATTAAGATTGATTACGGGCAGAAACTTGGTAAGACGATTATTTTTGCAAAGAATCATGACCATGCTGAAAAGATACTGGAAGTCTTTCATAAGGAGTATCCACATCTCACGGATTATGCAAAAGTAATAGATAATTATATGACGTATGCACAGAGTGCGATAGATGAGTTTTCTGATCCGAAGAAGATGCCTCAGATTGCAATTTCTGTAGATATGTTGGATACGGGGATTGATGTACCGGAAGTTTTGAACCTGGTATTTTTTAAAAAAGTAATGAGTAAAGCAAAATTTTGGCAGATGATTGGACGTGGTACAAGACTCTGCCCTGGTCTGATTGATGGAGAAGATAAGCAGAAATTTTATATCTTTGATTTTTGCAAGAATTTTGAATTTTTCCGAATGAATAAAGGAAAAGCTACGGCAAACATGATTGCGCTTCAAGGAGCGATTTTTAATTTGAAGTTTGAAATTTCCTATAAGCTTCAGGATATCGAATATCAAACTGACAGACTGATTGCATATCGTGATGCATTGGTTCAGCAAATGAGTGAAAAAGTACAAGAACTGCCAAGGGATAACTTTGCTGTACGTCAGCATTTAAAGTATGTGGATATGTATTCTTCAGAATCAAATTATAATGCGCTTACATATGAGGATACCTTGATTGTCAGAGAAGAAGTAGCGCCTTTGATGTTACCGGATGAGGATGAAGCAAGCGCTGTTCGGTTTGATGCACTGATGTATGGAATTGAATTAGCATACTTAGTTGGAAAAAGGTATTCAAAAGCCCGGTCAGATTTGCACAAAAAAGTCGCCGGAATTGCAAGTGTGGCAAATATTCCTGAAATTCAGGCACAGTCGGATCTGATCAATAAGATTTTGAATACAGATTATGTAGATAATGCCGGGATTAACGAATTTGAAGAAATCAGAGAAAAACTCCGTAATTTGATGAAGTATATTCCTTCGGGAACGAGCAAATACGTAACGAATTTTACAGATGAATTGCTTTCAACGGAATGGAAAGAATCGGAACTCGAAAATGATGAACTCAATAATTACAAGGCAAAAGCGGAGTATTATATCAGACAACATCAGGATAATATTGCAATCGC
Organism: Marvinbryantia formatexigens DSM 14469; assembly: GCF_025148285.1. Lineage (NCBI taxonomy): Bacteria > Bacillati > Bacillota > Clostridia > Lachnospirales > Lachnospiraceae > Marvinbryantia > Marvinbryantia formatexigens. The sequence continues at coordinate 2,126,652 of NZ_CP102268.1, forward strand.
AAAATTAAAGACAAATCAACCTCTGACATCAACGGATGTTGAAACGTTAGAAGAAGTATTATGGCATGAGGTTGGTACAAAGCAGGATTATGAAAATGAATTTGGAACCAAGCCGCTTGGTGAATTTGTCCGTGAAATTGTAGGATTGGATATGAATGCCGCCAAAGAAGCATTCTCGGAGTACTTAACAAATACAAGTCTTGACAGCAGACAGATTTATTTTGTGAATCAGATAGTGGAATATATTGTTCATAATGGAATGATGAAAGATCTTTCTGTTCTTCAGGAATCACCTTTTACTGATCGGGGAAGTGTGGTGGAGATATTCACAGATTTGAACGTGTGGATGGGAATCAAGAAGGTTATAGATACAATCAATGCAAATGCGGCAGCGTAGAAAGAGAAAAATTTGAAGATGAAAGTTGTGGCGAAAGTTATGATGCCGTTTGTGATTCGGATATAAAAATTTTATACTACAAGTTCAATGACAAATGAGGCAGCATCCCTTAAAATTATTTCCAGGACATAAGTATGGAAATGATTTAAGGGAGGACTTCGTATGAGCGAAAAAATGTTAGTAACACAGGCACTGGACGAAAGAGACCTGTTAGTGAAGAAAATCAATGATAAGATTGAGAAAGCAAGTTTCGTAGATACAGCTAAGCCAAATGAGGAAAAAGTATATGCAAAGCGAATTAATAGGGAGGAATATGCGAAAGAAGCAGAGGCGGCTTATCAACAGATTAACGATTTGATCGAACGCTTCCAGAAAATTGACGCTGCAATCGTGGATTCTAATGCGAAGACAGAAGTTAAGACTTCCTACGGCACTTTTACAGTTGCGGGTGCAATCTCACTCAGAAGCAGGCTTCGAGGCATGGATTCTTATGATGGGGAGGCAGATTTCGAAGGCAAATTGAGAGACAAATTAAATGATGAGTATAATGAGCGCGTTCGTTTTTGTGATATAAAGAATAACCAGCTTCAGGCAACGGCGGAAAATATGCGTTTGAGTATTTTGGGGCGTGATGCCAAGGCAAGGGATGATAAACCATTAGGAGTTGTTGATGCGTATGTAAAAGAAAATACTACAGAGCTTGTGAATCCATTGGATATAAAGAAGAAGTTAGAGCTGCTGGAAGAAAAGAGAAACACGATGCTTACGGAATTGGATACACAGATCAAGGTATCCAATGCGACTACTTTTATTGAAATAGCATAAAATATTGCCTGCATTACGAAAATTCCGAACTTAGTTTCCCTGTAACGGGGTTATGTTACAAGAAGAATATACCAATTCTGAAAAATTGGATTGCTCAATATAGAAGTGGCGCAGCTGGCAGCGCACATGGCAGCTAACCATGATGTCGCGGGTTCAAATCCTGCCTTCAAAAAAGTTGAGTATATATGGTGCTGGATAACATCTCCGATTGTGAATTGTTTTTGGTATTATCTGAACTTTCAATTATAAATAGTTAATGGTTTTGTTCTTGAAATGTTTTAAGTAAATGAATAACTTTCCTTTAGGCATAGAAATGTGCTGAAATCCATGAAGCAGGTTAAGGTGAGAAACTGATTGACCGGGGATAAGCCTCATGGCTGTAATGCAGGCAATATCATAAATTGGAGCTGTGGCGAAAGCTACAGCTTCTGTCGTTGTTATGTATCTGTGGGTATCTGGTGAAATCCTTTGTGCGTGAGGATTATGAGAAACAGAAATATCGTCGAGCAGGGCACATATGATAAGCTGATTGAGGAGCAGGTAAGGTACTATCAGCTCTACACAGGAGATAAAGCAAACAAAGCAAAAGCATATTAAAGCTTCAGAAATCTCTTAAAGTATGTTATACTGGTTAAGATTTTGTATCATATTAATCAGAGGAGATTGTTTATGAAGAAAAAATTTTGGTTGAAACTGCTGCTGATTCTGGTGGTATTAGCGGCAGCGGTACTGTTGTTTGCCGGAAATTATCTGGTGGATTTTGCGATTGTGCGCGAGGAGAATGTGGAAAAAGATGTTGCGCCGCCCGCAGAGATTTCGGATGAGGCGGGAAATATCATGGCGGAAAATCTTGCCGCGATAAATGCGCAGAAGGAGGAGTGGCTGGCGGAAACGGCTGTGGAGGAGGTGTCGATTACATCGGAGGACGGTCTTTTGCTGAAAGGGGATTTGTTTTCCGGGGATGAGGACAGTCATCGGTGGCTGCTTGCGATTCACGGCTACACGGGGCAGCGGTCGGATATGCAGAATATAGCCAGCTTCTACGGCGTACAGGGCTATCATGTGCTGACGCCCGATATGCGCGCTCATGGAGAGAGCGAGGGAAAATATATTGGTATGGGCTGGCTGGACCGGAAGGACGTCCTGCAGTGGATTGATTTTATTCTTGAGAGGGATTCGCAGGCGGAAATTATTCTGCACGGCGTGTCGATGGGCGGCGCGACGGTGATGATGGTCTCCGGCGAGGAGCTTCCAGAGAATGTGAAGGGAATCGTGGAGGACTGCGGTTATACCTCGGTGTGGGATATTTTTGCGGATGAGCTGGCGTATCTGTTCCATCTGCCCACATTCCCGGTTATGGATGCAGCGAATCTGGTAGCCAATATCCGGGCAGGCTATGATTTTAAAGAGGCGTCCGCGGTGAAGCAGGTGGAAAAAAGCAGTGTGCCGACAGTATTTATACACGGCTCTGAGGATAACTTTGTACATACAGAAATGGTCTATGAGGTGTATGAGGCGTGCACGGCGCCGAAGGAGCTGCTGGTTGTGGAGGGCGCCGGACACGGGCAGGCATATCAGATGGATCCGGAGCTGTATTTTTCAACTGTATTTGATTTCCTGGACAGAGAGTGCTTCTGATGACGGCATAAAAGAGAGCGGACGGTGGCGCGAAGAAATTCAAATGACACGCCAGAGCTCGGATATAGATGTGGCGGAAGCCGTTGCCATCCGTCCGTCACAGACTGATGTGAGACAAATCATGAGATTTTAAGTGACCGGAGGATGTTATGAGATATTATATTGCGGATTCCCACTTTTTTCACGGGACTCTGAATACGAAGATGGATAACCGCGGCTTTGCCAATGCGGACGAAATGAACGCGTATATGCTGAAGCGGTGGAATGACAAAGTGCGGAAAAACGATGATGTCATCATTCTGGGCGACCTGTCCTGGGGAAAAGCAGAGGAGACGAACGAACTGCTGGAGCAGCTTAACGGGCGTCTGCATCTCATCCAAGGCAATCATGACCGGTTTCTGAAAAACAAAAAATACAACGCCGACCGGTTTGTGTGGATTAAGCCTTACGAGGAGCTACATGACAGCAAACGGAAGGTGGTGCTCTGCCACTATCCCATCATGTGCTACAACGGGCAATACCGCGTGGATTCCAAAGGGAATCCGCTGGTGTATATGCTGCACGGGCATGTGCACGATACGATAGATCAGCGGCTGCTGGAGCAGTTTGGCGATATCACACAAAATACTGTGCGCGAGGTGCAGGACGGCAGCGTCCGCGCAATTCCCTGCAACATGATAAATTGTTTCTGTATGTACTCTGATTACACGCCGCTCACACTCGACGAGTGGATCGCCTGTGACCGGGCGCGGCGCGCTCAGCGCAGACCAACGTAGAAATGGGATATATAAGAATTGGTTTCTTATAAGGTTTCTTATAATTTTTCTTTTACTCCGTTTACTTTCTAACGTGAATTGGATATAATAAAATTAACCTCAAATTTTCTTTAGATTTCAAGAATAGAAAGGATGATTTTATGAACCTTGCAAAAATTTCTTCAAACGGTCAGATCACAGTTCCGGTTGAAATTCGCCGTCTGCTCGGTCTGAAATCTGGTGATAAAATTCTGTTTCTGCAGAAGCCAAATGGTGAAATTGTAGTCTGCAATGCTTCCGCCCAGGCAATACGCAAAGCACAGGCTGCCTTTTCCGGTGTCGCTGAGGAAATGGGTGTTTATAATGAAGATGATATTCAGGCACTTGTGGATGAAATACGGTACGGAAAGGAAAGATAATCGTGCGGATTCTGATTGATACAAACATCCTTTTTTCTGCATTGCTCTTTCCACGGTCAAAGCCCGCAAAGGCTCTGCTCTATATTGCCCAGAACCATGAAATGGTTCTTTGTGACCGCAATATAGCAGAGCTGCGGGACATTCTGAACCGTAAGGCACCCAAATATCTGCCGGATGCGGAAGTACTTCTTGCAGAGATGTCTTATGAGCTGATCCCTGCAGTTGACTATGCGGAAAAGCTGATACGTGATGCAAAAGACCAGCCAATACTGAATGCCGCTATCGTCTCCGATGTAGATGTGATCCTGACCGGAGATAAAGACTTTTTAAGTCTCGATATGGAACATCCAAAATGCATGACGGCTACACAGTTCTTTGAGTATGAAGGCGTGGAGGAATGACCTCTGCGCCTTTTCTGTTTGCGCGTCATGGGCGCGCTCTAACGGGTGCAAGTCCCGAACATGCCCGGATAGTGGGAAATGTATAGCTGAACAGCAAGGGTGTCCATCGCGAGGTGGAATCTGAAGGAAGCTGTAGGCAAATCTCTGGTCCGACGGACAGAAATCGCATATAAGGCTAGGCTACGAGAGATAAGCTGGCAGAAAGCAACGAAGTCTAATAACTATCACGTTTGTAGTAGCAGAGTAAATGCGGCGGATATATGGAGAGAAAGAGCGTGCACCTTAAGCGTGGAGGTCTCACAGAGGTTCCATCAGCCTAGTAACAACGAACTGTGAGAAGTCAGCAGAGTCCATAGTAGTGAGGAAGTCTCAGTAATGGAGATGGAGCGAAGGGGCGAACAATCAATCAGTTTGAGTAGGTCTCGTGTTGCAGAAGAGACAGACATCCGCCGTAACCAATCGGGGAAAAGATGGTCAAATCAAGCGAGACGGAAAGGAAAGAACGCATGGACACAAGTAGTCTAATGGAGCAGATATTATCCAGAGATAATCTCAACAGAGCGTACCTGCAAGTCGTACGAAACAAAGGTGCAGAGGGAGTGGACGGAATGAAGTACACGGAACTTAAGGAGCACCTTGCAAAGAACGGCGAAATCATCAAGGAACAGCTGAGGACAAGGAAATATAAGCCTCAGCCAGTACGAAGAGTGGAGATACCAAAGACGGATGGCGGTGTCAGAAATCTGGGAGTACCAACAGTAACAGACAGATTTGTACAACAAGCCATAGCACAAGTGTTAACACCAATCTATGAAGAACAGTTTCATGACCACAGTTATGGATTTAGACCAAACAGATGTGCACAGCAGGCAATCCTTGCGGCACTCGACATGATGAATGACGGAAATGACTGGATTGTAGATATTGACCTGGAAAAGTTCTTTGACACAGTAAACCATGACAAGTTAATGACTTTAATTGGCAGAACAATCAAAGATGGAGATGTTATCTCTATTGTAAGGAAATATCTTGTAAGCGGAATCATGATAGATGATGAGTACAGGGAATCAGTTGTGGGAACACCACAAGGAGGAAATCTTTCTCCGCTGTTAGCAAACATCATGCTCAATGAACTCGATAAGGAAATGGAAAAGCGAGGGTTGAACTTTGTAAGATATGCGGATGACTGCATTATCATGGTAGGAAGCGAAATGTCTGCAAAGCGGGTGATGAGAAATATATCACGTTTCATCGAAGAGAAACTGGGACTCAAGGTCAACATGACCAAGAGCAAAGCAGACAGACCACAAGGGTTAAAATACCTTGGATTCGGATTCTACTATGACCCAATGGCACACCAATACAAGGCTAAACCACATGCAAAATCAGCTGAGAAATTTAAGAAGAAGATGAAAGAACTCACCTGCCGTAGCTGGGGCGTTAGCAACAGCTATAAAGTGGAGAAACTCAACCAACTCATCAGAGGATGGATAAACTACTTCAGGATAGGAAGCATGAAAACGCTCTGTAGAGAACTGGACGGAAACATCAGATATTAGATTGCGCATGTGTATATGGAAACACTGGAAAACTCCCCAGAACAGAGCAAAGAATCTGATGAAACTTGATGTACCAAGATGGGCGGCATACAATATCGCTTATTGTGGCGATAAATACGCTCGTCTCGCACACAATGGCTGGATACAGAAAGCTATAAGTACAAAGAGACTAACCTCATTTGGATTAGTCTCAATGCTGGATTACTACACCGAGAGGTGTGTCACTTGTTAAGTTGATTGAACCGCCGTGTACCGAACGGTACGCACGGTGGTGTGAGAGGTCGGAATTTCTCATTTAAGAGAAATTCCTCCTACTCGATTCTGCAAATCCCTGTCTTGACCGACAGAGAGAGGACAGGCAGCAACCAGTACACAAACAGTCCAGCACCGTATAATGTGGAATGTCTTTCTGATATACCACGAAGCAGATATTCATGCCTGCGGGTATTTGCCGGGAATTACAAAAACAGGAAAAACGGCACTTTTTTGATAAAAAATGGACTGTGCATTCCTTGGATAATTGAATATAATAAAAATATTTAGCAGAAGGAGGAAAATGCAGTGAAGCAGATTTATCGTTCATATAAGGTAAATAATATGGTTCTTTTGTATCTTCTGGACAGTGAAACACAGACGATGGGATTTACTGTGCTGCCGGAAGATATGGGCGCTGATAGAAGAAGCAATCGCTCTTTACAGAAAATGTACGCCGATTATCAGAAATGCAAGAGTGAGCCGCAGCGGATCCGTGGTACGTTCTTATGCAAAGCCGGAGGGGTATCAGATCGTTGAATTGCTCAGCGAAGAAGGAGCGCTTCTGGTCGTACACAGCTTTCAGCATGAGGGGATAATTGCAGGGTATCAGAAAAATCTGAGAGGTTATCATATCAGCAGCATGTTTGCAGATAACGCAATCAGTGCCTCTCTGGGAGAGGAAGGATATCTGCAGATCGAAGCTATGCATGCGTTTGACGGAGCTGTTTTTCATTGCCTGCGGGCAGAATAATTTCCTGGGAGGGGCCGGCCGTGAAAAATTTTCATTCTCTGAGAGTAAAGATAGCAGCAGTATTTTGTGTCTGTGTCATTATTCCTCTGCTGGGCGTAAACCTGGTAGTGTTCAAGTGGTATCAGCAAAACCTGGAGGAAAGCACAGTACGGGTATATGATATGGTCAGCGACCAGATTGAAACGAACCTTGATACATATCTGACTGCCGTAAAACGGATTTCACTGTATCCATATTACAACAATCAGATACAGGAAATCCTTTATGATATATCCATACATGGAGACCGGAGTGTAATGACCAGGGAAAACAATGATATTATGAATGACTTTCTGTTTAATATGCTGATTCAGGATCAGGAAATCCAGTCGGTGTTTATTACAGACCTGGATGGAAATGTGGTTTATAATAAGAGCAACGGAGGATATTATCGCGATACGGATTACTTCAGAAGCTATATTGCATCTATGGATGAGGAATTTCTGATAATTCCCACGCACCCCCAGAGCTATGTGAACCGTACCCGCAAAAATGTTTTCAGCTATGTGCGTGTAATTAAAGAAGTAAATACAAATACACCGATCGGCTATGCTATTCTGGAAATGGACAGCGGGCTGATTCTGGAAATGACAGAAAAAAACAGTGATGTCTCAGATGCGTATATTGCGGTTACACTGCAGGATGGTTCCATGCTGAACGGAACGATACCGGAAGAGCAGTTGGAAGCTTTTTCAGAGTATTTTTCTGAGACCGGAAGGGATGACAGCGAAGGAAGTGTAATAATTGATGGGGATCGTTACCTGCTCAGTGTATCTGCAAAAAGTGACAATGGCCTGGTGACCTGGATATTTCAGAAGGAAGAGGTAGTCATGTCGGGGCTGAATCAGATGGCCGGGCTGACGACGCTTATCTTGATTCTGGTCAGTGCGGCAGTTCTGGCAGCAACGGTAGTGGCTTCACGGCAGCTGACAGCTCCGCTGGTGCATCTTCGCGACGCAATGATGCAGGTAAAGCATGGAAACTTTAAGGCGAAAGTAAAAGAAGCCGGAGGCAGAGATGAGGTAGGAGAGCTGACAGACTGCTTTAACTCTATGCTGGATGCGATCGACGATTTGATCACAAGGGAATATAAGCTGAAGCTCCAGGAAAGAGACGCAAATCTTCAGGCGCTGCAGAACCAGATTAATCCGCATTTTCTGTATAATACGCTGGAGAGCATTACGATGATGGCGGAAATTAACGACGATACGGATGTGGCGGAGATGGTGACGGATCTGGGCAAGTTTATGCGGTTTACACTTACGACCAGAGATGCAATGGTACGCCTGAGCGAGGAGCTGGCCTGTGTAGAGAATTATGTACAGATCCAGAATGTCCGGTATGACCATTGTATATCTCTGAGTGTGGATTGTCCGGAGAAGTTGGCAGATAACCGGATCGTAAAGCTGAGCATCCAGCCGGTTGTCGAGAACGCTATCTTACATGGCACAGGAGGAGCCGGGAGCGGAATCCATCTTCGAATCAGAGTGCGGGAGGAAAATTCTGATATGGAAATTCTTATCGCGGATGATGGGCAGGGGATGGATCCGGAAACGCTGGCGGGCGTTATAAAAAATCTGGAGCAGGGAGAGGAGACGGAACGGCCCGGGCAGAGTATCGGTCTGAAAAATGTGCATCAGCGGATAAAGCTGAGGTATGGAGAAAAATACGGATTAAAAATAACAAGCAAACCGGGAAAAGGGACGGAGGTTCGACTGCTGCTGCCGTGCAGCCGGGAGGAAAGTCATGCTTAGAATTATGGTTGTGGATGATGAACCCATTATATTAAAAGGGATAAAGAGTATCATTAAGAGACGGGCACAGGATTATGTGGCAGCGGGAGAAGCAAAAAGCCTGGAGGAGGCGGTAAATACGGCGCTTGCGTGCCGGCCGGATGTCATTATCACAGATATTCGTATGCCGGACGGAACAGGGCTGGAAATGATCGAACGGCTGCTGGATAAGCTGCCGGATACGAAATATGTGGTACTGAGCGGATACGGAGAATTTGAGTATGCGCAGGAGGCACTGCGGCTGGGAGTTTCTGATTATATATTGAAACCGGTAAACAGCAGAGAAATTTATTCTGTGCTGGAGAAAATGGCGGCGCTGTTTCAGGAAAAAAGGCAGAGCCTTTCAAGGAAAAATGCGGAAAGAATCAGAGACGCTCTTTATCAGTTTTTTTACCGGAATAACAGGGGAGAAGAGGGAGTGCTGCGGCAGAGTCTGAAAGAAAGCTGTTTTTTCACAGTAGTGTTACTCCAGCTCCCGGCGATATGCGGAAGCGAAATACGGCAGCAGGGAATCCGGGCAGCAGAGGGCTGGCTGGAAAAAAATCAGACGGGTTTTGTGACAGCAGATGGCAATGAAATATGTATTCTGCTGCAGACGGAGAAGGTATCGGATATTCATTTTATAAATCATTTTCTTCTGGAGCAGATGAAGGAGCTGGGGATAGAGGGAAGCTGCCTTTATGTCAGCGACACTGTGTCGGATACGGACAGTCTGTCCGGGCTTTTTAGGCAGGCAAAGCAGTGCCAGGGAATGAGCTTTTACAGAACGAAGAAGCAGCAGATACAAAGATGGAGCGGAGAGGAAATGGTTCCGTTTACCATTGATTTACTTCAGAATCACGTGGAATCTGAGCTGTGCGCTCTGCTTGAACAGAGAAAAGCGGAAGAAGCGGAAGAAAAGCTGCGCGGTCAGATGACATGGTGTGCCCGGAAGATGATTATCCCGCAGGATGTAGCGCGGTATTTCCAGGGACTGCTTCGTCTGGCGATTGCCCAGATGAGGACGGACGGTTTTTTACCGCCGGTTCTTGACGACATCCTGAATGAACAGATTTTCAGTGTAAATGACTGCAGCAGCAGCGAAGAACTTCTGGAAAAAGTAAAGGTTATATTGCAGGAACTGACAAGGGAGGATCAAAGAACCGGTGAGACAGGCTCCTCGCGGATCGTTCAGGAAATCAAAAGATATATTCAGGAGCATTATGCGGAAAATATTAATTTAAATGCGCTGGCGGATCAGGTTTATTTAAGCCCCAAATATCTCAGCGATTTGTTCAAACGGGAAACAGGAGAAAATTATACCAGTTATCTTCTGTACGTGCGCATGGAGCATGCAAAAAAATATCTGATGCAGTTTGATCTGAAAATATATGAAGTAGCGGAGCTGACCGGATATGCAAGTCCGAAACAGTTTATCAGGGTATTTAAAAAGGAAGTGGGAGTTACTCCGGGTGAGTATCGGAATCAGGTGGGAAATGGAAAACAGGCACCTTTTCGGGAATAGGAGCGCTTTTTTGCATGCACGGGAAAGTTTATAATAACACCATCAAAAAAGTGCAGTGCACACGAAAGGAGAAGCATGGACATGAAAAAATGGGGGAAACGGTTGTTTGCAGTATCTGCATTAGCGGCAATGTGCGCAGGAGGAACTGTTTTTGCAGAAGAGGAAATTACACTGACTTATATGGGATGGCTGGACAATAATGAAGACGGCCTCCGGGCAGTGGCGGATCTGTATGAAGAGGCGAATCCAAATGTAAAGATCGAAATCGAGCTTCTGGAATCGGATCAGTATGATACAGTCTATATGGCAAGAATGGCTTCCGGTGAAGCGGCGGATCTGATGTCCATCCGTTATCAGGAGGACAATAAAAAGAATTATGCTTCCGGAGACTATGTGGCGGATCTGACCGGTCAGCCGGCGGTAGGATATCTCAAGGAGGGACTTGACCAGGTGTCTGCGTATGAAGGCGAGATTCAGGGAATCCCGGTGGCAGCTGATTGCTGGGGACTGTGGTACAATGCAGATATGCTGGAGAAGCTTGGGCTGGAGGTCCCGACTACTATCGGTGAATTCAGAAACTGCTGCGAGACTGCAAAGGAGGCCGGATATGTGCCGATTGCAAATGGTCTGCAGGATGGATGGACGGCGTGGATGACGCTCTGGACGCTGTGGGGCAAGGCAGGAGAGGCGGACCCGACGCTGTTTGACAGGTTCCAGATTGGGGAAGCAACGCTTTCTGATGTAGAGGAGGTCAGATGGGCATTTGATACGGCGAAAGAATACTATGACGCAGGTTATTACCCGGAAAATGTGCTTGGGACATCACAGGACAGCGCCGTGCAGCTCTGGTACAACCAGGAAGCCCTGTTCTGCCCGAACGGAAGCTTTTTCCTTACGGAAGTAGAGGCGGCAGATCCGGATTTTACATATGGGTTCTGTAAGCAGCCTTATAATGAAGAGCCGCAGGAGGATATCTGTGCGCAGGGCGGATATACATTCAGTATGGCGGCATATAAGCAGGGGGAACATGTGGATCAGGCAATTGATTTTATCAATTTCTTCTTCACGCCGGAAAATTACAGTGTGTATGTGGAAAAAGCGGCAGTGATCGGCACTACGGTTGAGGGCGTTACAGGAGGCGATTCCGGAGCGGCAAAGCAGATTGGAGAATGTATCACGCCGATGAATACGAATCTTCATCCGGGGGCTGCCCAGGATGCGGCTACTGATGGGCTGGCGGCTGTGTTTGCGGGAGTGAAGACTTCGGATGAGGTCGTAGCGGAAATGGACCAGATGCTGCAGGATTCTTTAACAAAATAGGCTGATTTATGGGGGCTGGGGGAAAACTCCCGGCCCTTTTTCTGCCGGAAAGGAGAAAATATGAAGCAAAAAAACCGAAAAAAGCAGCTGGAACCCTATTTGCTTATCTTGCCAGGGCTGCTGATATTTACCGTTTTTTTTGTGATCCCGGTGATGACTACCTTTGTATACAGCTTTACAAATTATGACGGATTTCAGCCGAAACTGAATTTTGTGGGATGGAAAAATTACATTAATATATTTACCAATGATAAAAAATTCTGGGCCTCCATTGTCAATAATATAAAGCTGGTTCTCTGTTACAATACCATTGGCCTTTTTATTTCGGTTTCGCTTGCGCTTGTCCTGAATAAAATACGGTTTAAAAATTTTTACCGGGCCTGCTTTTTTATTCCTGTCGTGATGAGCACAGTTGCGATCGGATATACCTGGAGCTTTATGTTTGACCCGACAAACGGAATTTTCAGCGCTATTTCAAAGCTGCTGGGACTTCCGGTGGTGGATTTCCTGGGGAATTATAAGCTGGCGCTGTATGCGGTGATCTTTGTAGATATCTGGAAAGGGCAGGGAAATAATATGATCATTCTCCTGGCGGGGCTGCAGTCTATTCCGGCGGATGTGTACGAGAGCGCCAGGATCGACGGTGCGACTACATGGCAGCAGATACGTTACATTACGCTGCCGCTGCTGAAGCCGACGATTTCCGTTGTAATATTGCTGACGACGATCGGCTGCATCAAGGCCTTTGACCTAACCTACGTTATGACAAAGGGAGGACCGTTTAACAGCTCTGAGCTGATGACCGTGCGTATTTTTAATGAGGCATTCGGAGGTTCCGCCCATTATTATGGATATGCATCGGCGGAATCGACGATTCTGTTTGTGCTGGTACTGATTGTTTCACTGATTCAGCTCAAAGTTACGCGTGAAAAGGAGGCATGAAAAATATGCGGAAAAAAGCTCTGAGCATATGCGGCTATAGTCTGATTACGGTGCTGGCGCTGCTGTATATGTACCCTGTGTTCATGGTTTTGATGAATTCTTTCAAGACCTCTGCGGAAATACGCACATCCGGATTATCCATGCCGGAGAGTCTTTATCTTGGCAACTATGTGACTGCCTGGGTAAAAGGAAACTTTGGACGTTCCCTTATTAACAGTATTATTGTGACTGGGGGAAGTCTGGTGGCAATTTACTTTCTGAACATCATTACGGCGTATCCGTTTGCAAGAATGAAATTTGCCGGAAAAGGCGCCCTGTTTATGCTTCTGCTCAGCGGGATCATGTTTCCGATACAGATGGCGATTATTCCGCTGTTCGGAATGATTACGAGGCTGGGACTGGTGAATAACCCGCTGGGGCTGATTTTTGTGTATACTGCCTTTTCTATTCCGATGGGGGTACTGTTGATTTCGAATTTTATAAAGGGGCTGCCGGTTGAGATTGAAGAGGCCGCGAGTATTGACGGGTGCGGGACGGTCCGCATGATGTTTCAGATTGTCAGACCGCTGATTAAACCGGTCATGAGTACATTGATCATTATTAATGCGATTAATATATGGAATGATTTGCTGCTCCCGATTATTGTCCTCACTACAAAGGATTCCAAAACGATGCCGGCGGGACTGATGTATTTTTCCGGTCAGTATAATACACAGTGGGAGTATGTAACGGCGGCGGTAATAATTATCAGTCTGCCGATGATTATTTTCTATATCCTGATGCAAAAGGATATTGTAAACGGACTGGCGTCCGGGGCGGTAAAATCGTAAATACAGATTTGAGAGAGGAGATTGAAATGAAGCTGACACCCAAAATTGTAGGAATTATTGGAAAAAGAAATGAATGGTATTTTTACGGAGACGACCTCCGACCGGAAGAGATACGGTTTTCCGCGACAAAATTACTGAGTGACATTACGGTGGAAGCCTGCGCGCACGGAATCCGCATGAGCGCAATGTGCGTGGGGAAGGGCAGAGGAATTGCGGCTGTGCGGATAAGAGAAAAACAGTACCGGATTCCGTGTGTGGTTTTTGGAGAGAAGGAATTTTTTCTCTGTATGGTAATCAGCAGCAATTTTCATTATGGGTATGATCCTTCTGCATACGAGGATTCGGATATTACGAAAAAACATGATGCTGCCGGAAACGGGTTTGACAAAGCGGCAAAGGAGCTTCTGCCAGTATACCGCAGGCATGGTATTCCGGTGACGTGGCTGATTGACCCTGTCACAGGTTTCTTTAAAAAAGAGCAGTTGATTCGCTGGCATGAGGCATTTGGCGATGATTACGGCATTATGCCTACGTCAAACTTTTTTAAGAATACGGACAATTACAATACCAGGCATACACAGGAGGAGACGGATGAGTTTTTCGGAAAAATGAAGGCGATGACCGAACATCACTTCCCCTATTACACGCAGATCGCCGGAATTGATCAGTGGGTCGGAAGCGTCGGAAGTCATTTTGTGAAAAGCTGTGAAAAATATGGGATCCGGGGATTATGGGGGCTGGGGTATGACCACGGAACCTGCGACACCAGCATGTATCACAGAGGCTGTCCCTGGGACGTATACAAAATGGACACGGAAAATTTCAGAAGACCGGATCCGGACAGTGAAATATGGGGATTCCAGTGGACCGTCCGCGATATCCTGAATACGGTGCACTGCCCGGAGGGGATAAGCGGAGCGGCTGTATTCAGCACGGATGCAGACGATATCTTTTTTCATAACATTCTGCAGACGGAAAAAGAATACTATAAACGGATGTTGGAAGAATATAAGAAAAATATGGAGCACAACGAATACTTTGTATTTCTGGTGCATCAGGAGGACCATGATACACATCACATACAGTGCAATGAATATTATGAGCAGTTCCTGGATTCTGTACTTCCGGATGAGGATATTACTCTGGCAACGATGCAGGAAATTACGATGTGGCTGGATCTGAAATATGGAAAAGGAAAGCATCCCTCGCAGATGATCGCAATGGAGGATATTCTGGAAGACCCGTCCCATGTGGTTTTTGAGGATGAATCCTATGAAGTGTGCGGAAAAATTAAACAACCAAAGGACTGGGGCAGGTATCAGCCGATCCGGGCATATTATGATGAAAAGATTCAGGCAATTTATGAATGCGGGGAGGACGGAAAGCCGAAGGTATTTCCGTACCGGGTATACGATTACCGGAAAGAATATCCGTTTGCGGAGGAGGGCGAATGGCCGCAGGAAGACTATTCCGGTATCAGAGAGGTAAAACAGTCGGAAAATGAAGTGATTATTATCAGCGGGAAAGAATACGGATCCGTGCCGCTTCTCCTGGAGGAGAAAATTAGGTATTGCAGGATCAAAGAGGGAGAAAACCGGATCGTTATTTCACATACATAAGCGATAAAGCGGCATCTCAAAAACTGCAGTTTCTAAAAAAACTGCAGTTTTTGCTTTAAATTTCACATTTTGTAAAAGAGAAATATACGGTATGATTTGAAAAACACAGAGAATCAGGTGTTTCAAAAGACACGACGGGCAGTAACAATTCAGACGGGCAGTCCTGTTACGACGACCCCATATGTACAGAGGCTGTAAATGGCAGGTTACTGTGAGCAGAGTGAACAGCAATAATGGCAGGGAGGATTTGGAGTAAAGTATGATAATAGACAAAAAAACAGGAGAACCGTACATCAATATCTGGTTTGGCAATTTTTACCGTCCGGCATATGATGACAAAAAATTTGTGAAAGAAAATATTGCGCTCTTGAAGAAATTGGGATTCAACAGTGTCATGCTGGACACAAAGGCATGGGAAGACTTTAAAGAACGTTATGAAGGAAAGGAAGCAAGTCAGTTTGTCGCCATGCATGAGTATATGCAGCGGGAACTGAAGAATATGGGAATGTCCCATGAATTTCTGGCGCTTTATCTCAACGGAGATAATCTCTATCCCAACATCCGGTTCAGTCCTCCGATTTACGGCGAATCGGTCATCGATAAAGATGGAAACGATGGAAAATGGTACCGTTACTGGTCTGATAAAGCGAAAGCTTCTATGGAGGAACATGTGGCAAGAGTGTTGGAATCCTATGGGGAGAATTATGTGACAGTTACGGTAAATGGAAGAGAGGGAAAACCAATCTGCAGTATGTGGGATCCAATTGTAGCTCCAAGCTTTGACGAAGAAGGAAGAAAGCGTTACCTTCATTGGCTTGAAAATGAGTATCAGGGGGATATCGGACTATTTAACCAGGTTTATGGTGTGGAAAAGACAGGCTTTGATACATTGGAGAAGGAAGATTACTGGTTCGAGTGCAGATATCCGGATTGTCTTACATTTTCAGAAGAGGATGTAAGGAATCAGACTCCGAAGGCAAGGATGCTGATGGATAACCGGAAATGGCAATGCAAAGAGCTGTGTCTTTATTTTCAGGATATGAAGGAGCGGCTGCACAGGATTGATGAGTCTCTTTATCTATGTCCGGATATGGCGCAGTGGGGCTATTTCCTGAATGTGGATGGATCCAGGCTGACAGGTGTAGGATTTGCTGATCTCTGGGATACGGCGGCAAGAGGAATCGATATCTATCGTCTTGCGGAATATGTGGATTGCGCACATTTTCTTTCGGTTCCGGTAACGCCTGACGGAGATCCGGAAGCTTATGTAACTTCCTGTCATCACAGCATGATGCGCAGCATGAACAGTGGAAGAGAATTTATAGGCGGAATTTACTGGGGGAGGTATCTGTACAATGATATCTATACAGTGCTGACTCCATGTGAGATTGTAGCCTCCATCGTGGCAAGCGGTGCGTCAGGCTATACTTCTTACGGCATGTGCGGTCTGGATGACGGCGGATTGCTTCATCGGATGGAAGGGTACTTCAATGATTCCCTGGGGCGCGCGAATGAATGGGCGAAAGAAGTAATCCCGCAGCTTGGAGCAAAAAAGAAATCGGATATCGCGATTTTGTTTCCTTCTGCAATGGCGGCTTATGAAACAATGCGCACGGAGGGAAACAAGGAGCGGCGGCTGGATCTGCTGGGATGGTACAAGGCGTGCCGGGATCTGGGAGCAGAAGCAGATGTGACAGACAGCAAAAACTTGTGTAAAGAACATTTTCTGGACAGTTACCGGGTATTGATTATTCCGGACAATGACTGCTATGAGATGAATCCGGATCCGGAGTTTGAAGAGACGCTTCGGGCATGGTGTGAGCATGGGGGTATTGTACTCTATGGTCCGGACAGTGCGCTGGCAAAGAATTGCTTTGGCGTGGAAGCATACAGGCATCAGCCGGACGCAATTCGTTATCAGGAGGCAGGCATGGTAAAGAGCAGAAATTTCTGCACTTATTCCGGCGGGAAATGCGTTGCGGCATATCTGTCTGACGGGGAGCCCTGCGTTACACAGTATCAGACCGGGAAAGGTTATCAGTATGCGTTTGGCTTTAGCTATGGATATGCTTACAACACAAAGTTCATCCCTCATGTTCCGGTGGAACAGAAGAATAATGAGCTGTATCCTCTGGAGATGATGAAGGGAAATATTCTTGCAGATATTCTAAAGGATACGGCAGGGATGGAAACAAAGCTGCAGAAGAATATAGAACGGGCGTATTTCGCAAATGGGGAGATTATCATCAACCATACATCTTACCCATTTTACGTGGAGCAGGAGGGGGAAAAACAATACCAGTATCCGGTGAATGAAACGCTTCTTCTTCCCCATTCGGCTGTGTTTGTAAAATCTGATAACCATGAAATTGAGTTGCTAAAGCATACTTCACAATGAAAGGACAGAAGGAATATGGAGAGCCAATATGTATACGGTGGAAGCATTTCTGGCGGCGGCAGATGCAGCGGGAAGGAGAAAATAATCATGCAGGTTAAAAATCCGATACTGAGAGGCTTTCATCCGGACCCTTCAATTATAAGGGCCGGGGTGGATTATTATATTGCCACCTCTACCTTTGAATGGTGGCCGGGGATACAGATCAACCATTCCAGGGATCTTGTCCACTGGGAAATCTGTACCTATGCGCTGCAGGACGCCGGGCAGGTAAATCTGCAGGGAATTGGACCGTCGCAGGGAATCTGGGCGCCCTGTCTTACGTATGATAAGGGCATTTTCTATCTGGCGTATACGGTGGTGAATTCTTTTTACTGCAATATGTATGATACGAGAAATTATCTGATTACGGCGGAGAATATCATGGGACCGTGGTCGGAGCCGGTGCCGCTGCACAATATGGGATTTGACCCTTCGCTGTTCCATGATACGGATGGAAAGAAATACATGGTCAGCATGGTGACGGACCACCGGGTTCCGAAAAAATATGCCGGGCGGATCGTCCTGCAGGAATACGACCCGGAAAGGAAAAAGCTAGTCGGGGAAATAAAGGAAATTTATGCGGCATCCGATATTTTTCTGGAAGGGCCGCACATTTTAAAACATGACGGCTGGTATTATCTGGTGGCGGCGGATACCGGAACCGGAGAGGGGCACGGGCAGAGCATTCTGCGCTCCCGAAGTATCTGGGGACCCTATGAGATGTATAAAAGCCCGAAGTGCGTCCGCACACGCGAGGGAGAGGCGTGGTCCATTATGACGACCAGGCACAGCCCGGAGTATCCGCTTCAGAAAGCGGGGCACGCGGATTTTGTGGAAACGCCGGACGGACAGTGGTATGCGGTTTATCTGTGCGGGCGTGCGCTGGAAAACAGAAATCCGGCGGATGCGAAAAAATTTCCCGGAGTGCGCAGATATCCGCTGGGACGGGAGACGGCGATCCAGAAGGTGTACTGGACGGAGGACGGCTGGCTGGAAATAGACAGCGAAAGCGTCCTGCCGGATTTGGTGACGGAGATAGCCGGAGCGGAAGCTGTCCGGACAATGCCGGAGTATGAGACGGCAGATATAGCGGAAAAAACGCCGGCTGAGGCAGCTGTGGAGGCAGCCCTGGAGCAGGAGACCGCGGACACGGCGGAAAACAAGCCGGTTGAGCAAGCTTTGGAGCCGGGAGCAGGGGATGAAGCAGAAGATGAACCGGTCAAGCCAGTCGCGGAGGCAGCCCCGGAGCCGGGAGCAGCGGAAATTTTCTGCGAGCGGGAGGATTTTGACGGCGCGGATATCAGCCCGGAATTTCAGTCTCTGCGCATTCCAATGACAGAGGAATATGTATCTCTGACGGCGCGTCCCGGCTGGCTGCGCATGTATGGTCGCGAGGGGCTGGCGTCGCTGTTCCGGCAGAGCCTGATTGCCAGACGGCGGACGGAATTTGTCTGCTCCTGCTCCTGCAAAGTGGAATTTGAGCCGCAGAATTTTAAACAGATGGCAGGCTTGATCTGCATGTACGATACGGAAAATTATATGTATCTGCACATCAGCAGGGATGAGGACTGCGGGAAATGCATCACGTTGCTGCGCGCAGAAAATAAAGTCTACACCTATCCGGTGGAACCGGTGCCGCTGCCGGAGGATGTGCCTGTTTTTTTGAAAGCGGAAATCCATTATGACAGGATTCAGTTTTATTATGCGGCAGGCACAGAGGATTATCAGAAAATCGGACCGGAGGACGACTGCAGCTACATGTCGGACGAGGCATGCAGACAGGGATGGTTTACCGGCAGTATGCTTGGGATCTGCTGCCAGGATCTGACGGGCGCCGGACAATATGCGGATTTTGATTTCTTTACATACAACACTGAGGAAGAAGAAAAAGTACGTCAGCCTCAAATATCTGCTGCGGCGGGGGAAGTGCTGTGAGCAGCAGCGGATTCTTAAAAAACTGGAGTTTAAACTAAAAAAATCCGGTTTTTCTGCACAAAAAAATTTGTTATATTGAAATCACAAAAACGGAGGGCCAACCGGAATCAGAAAAAAGCATAAAGGGAGGAAAATTTTATGAAGAAGAGATTAGCGATGCTTGGTGCGGCTGCGATGGCAGTATCCATGCTGGCAGGTATGAGCGTAAATGCAGAATCAGTTGTAACGGAGCCGACAGAGCTGACATTTATTTTTGCGGATGGCGACGAGGGCGCAAAGGCTTCCATGAACGAAATTGTAAACCGCTTTAACGAGGCATATCCGGATATTACCGTTACGATTGAGCCGGGCAACGGAGGCGCTTACAGCGAGTTTATCAAGACAAAGGACAGCGTCGGAGAGTTTCCGGACGTTATGGAGATGAGAGATACCGCGCTTTATGTGCGCGCCGGCAAGCTGGCGCCGCTGCCGGAGGATATTGTAAGCCTGTTTAAGACGACCACGGATTTTGACGGACAGGTGTACACGGTACCGCTTTCCGGAGAAAATACAAACGGTATTATCTACAACAAAAAATACTTTGACGAAAACGGTTTTACGGAACCGGCTACCTACGACGAATTTATCGCGCTCTGCGAGGCGATCAAGGAAAAAGGCGATATGGCGCCGCTGGTTGTGGGCGGACAGGACATCTGGCATATGGGCTTCCTGTTCCATAAGGTATATAATGACCAGGTACTCAGTCAGGACCCGGATTTCATCGAGCATTGCTATGAGGGTACAAAAGATTTCAGTGACCCGACCTTTAAGGCGGCGCTGGAGGAGCTTCAGACGATTATGAGCTATGCGCAGGATGGCTGGGTATCCACACCGGATGCGCAGATCACGACCTTCCTGGTAAATGACATGGCGGCGATGATGTACTCCGGAACCCATATGTTTTCTCAGATAGCATCGGCGGACCCGGATTTTGAAATCGGCTGGTTCGCAGTGCCGAGCCCGGACGGGAAGCTGCGCCTGGTTGGAGGCGGCGGAGCCAGCGGTCTGGCGATCTCCGCGGAAGCGGCGCAGGATGCGAACAAAAAAGCGGCGGCAGAGGAATTTATCAGATTTTTCTATCAGCCGGAAAACTATAAGGTATACTGCGAGACACTGAGTGCAATCCCGGCAACGGTGGAACAGCCGGAGATGAACGTAATGGATGTTTTCCAGGAAGTAATTGATGCGACAAACAGTGCGGATGATCTGGCGCCGATGTGGAACGGACGCGTGGGCAACAATGAGCTTCCGCCCGATTTCCGTAACTTCACCTACAAGACGGCGATCGAAGTGCTGCAGGGAACCAGAGACATTGACTCTGCATGTGAAGAGCTGAACAAAACCTGGCAGGTAAGTATGCAGAGCTTCAACCCGCTGACAGGCGAAGGGATTGAATAAAAATCAGAACGTAACTGTATATAAGCAACATAGATACTGCCCGGCATGAAGCTCATGACCGGGCAGTAATAAAAAAGGAAAGAAGATTATGAACACAAAGAAAAAGGGATTTGATAAGGTTGCGTTCATGTTTATCGCGCCGGCATTTATTTTCTTTACACTGTTTCTGATTGTTCCTACGATATCCAGTGTGTATTACAGTTTCACCTCGTGGGATGGAATCAGCCCCGATGTAAAATTTATCGGTCTTGCGAACTACAAAGAAATATTTACCAGCGCACGATTTGGAAACGCATTAAAAAATACGGTTATTTTAACAGTCTTTATCTCGTTGTTTGAAAACTTTTTTGCGCTGGTGCTGGCGCTGATGGTGGACCACATTCGCTGGGGAAAAAATTTCTTCCGGAGCGCGTTTTACATTCCGGTGCTGATCAGCGGCATTGTTTCCGGTTTTATCTGGAAGATCATGTACAATTATAATTTCGGAAGCATCAACTCCATTTTAAACAGTATCGGGCTGGGACAGTTCCGGCAGGACTGGCTGGGAAATACAAGTCTTACGCTGATTATGATTGGCGTGGTGCTCGTGTGGAAGGGCGCCGGATATTATATGATCATTTACCTGGCGTCGCTGCAGAGCGTTTCCACGGATCTGATCGAGGCGGCGCAGATAGACGGGGCGAGCGCATGGCAGCGCTTTAAATCCATCACAGTGCCGATGATTTCCGGCGCGTTTACGATTAACTTTACGTTATCGCTGATAAACGGACTGAAGGTATTTGACCAGATTAATGTCATGACGGACGGCGGTCCGGGCTTCACCTCGGAAACGCTGGTATATCTGCTGTATAAGGTCGGATTCAACGAAGGACGCCAGGGCTTCGGTACGGCGGTGGGTATCATGCTGCTGTTTATCATTATTATTTTAAATACGCTGCAGCAGAAATTTTTGAGAAGCAGGGAGGTGCAGATGTAATGGAACGTGGAAGAAAAAGAGTGAAACCTTCGGATATTGTACTTCTGATAGCGGCGGTAATTCTGGCGATCGTGTTTCTGTATCCGGTATTTTTTGCACTGATTTCCGCATTCAAGAGCAACGGCGATATTCTGAAGAATCCGTCCGCTTTGCCGACATCCTTCTACATACAGAACTTTAAGGATTTGTTTGCGCAGTCGGATTTTGCGACGGCAATTATACATTCCGTGGTTCTCACGGTGGTTTCGGAGATGCTGATCGTCTGCATCGTGCCGATGGCGGCATACGGAATTGAGCGCAGGAAAAGTAAAGTGACCGCTTTTTTGTATACGTATTTCCTGGCGGGAATGATGATTCCCTTCCATCTGTATATGTTCCCGCTGTTTAAGGAGCTGCGGATTTTTCATCTTTTCGGGAATATGGCGGGACCCGTTGTTGTGTATATTTCCGGGTCGATCGCGTTTGGATGTCTGCTGTACTGCAGCTTCTTAAAGGGGATCCCGCTGGAGATCGAGGAGGCGGCGATGATCGACGGCTGCACGCCGTTTCAGACCTTCTGGAAGGTGACGTTCCCACTGCTGGGTCCCTGCACCGGCTCAATGGTAATTTTAAACGGGCTGAACATCTGGAACGATTATCTGATGCCGTATCTGGTGCTGCCGAGCGGCAAGGCAAAGACCATCACGGTAGAAATCGCCGCCTTTGTAGGACAGTATACAGCCAGATGGGATATTGTATTTGCGGGCACGGTGATTTCGATTGTTCCGGCATTGTGTATTTTCTGTGCTTTCCAGAAATATTTTGTGAAAGGAATCACGGCGGGAGCGGCAAAAGGCTGAAAAAGGCAGACAGAGGGTTTGCTTTTGCAGATACAGACATGTTAAGATAGGTATAAGAAAAATGCGGAGGGCAGAAAAGTGAAGAAATGTATCCGTAAGCTCAGTCTGTATCATAAATTTGCAATTACAATTATTCTGGTAGGTCTGTTTCCGATGCTGATACTGGCGACGGTGATTCTGAACAGTATGATTTCTGATTACCGCCAGGCGCTGCAGGCACAGTACACGCAGGCGGCGGAGTATGTGGGCAATAGCCTGGAAGAGGTTCTGGACACTTATAATACGATATCGAAGATGCCGTACAATTACAACGCTTCCCAGGGCGAGTACGCCAGAAGGGATTATCTGACCTTCGATAATTTCCGGCAGATGTTGTACGGTGAAGGGTATGAACCGGAAACGATGGAGGAGAACCGGGCGTCGGAGATGCAGGAATTTCTGAAGTACCTGGACGGGGCAGATCAGTACATGCAGGGCGCTCATTTTATCGCGCCGGATTTAAACGGGCAGAAGCTGGCGTTTCACTACAGCCGCTACAGCACCTTTTTTAAAGATGAAGAATTATTTGAGGAGAAAATGGAATTTGGGAATCTGGACAGAGAGAGCCGCAATCTGATTCTGATTCCCACGCACCAGACGGGGTACTTCAGCGGTCTGAAAAATCCGGTGTTTACGATAGCGCGGAATTATTTTGATCTGCGCGGCGAGGTCGGCAATACACCCTACGTCGGGACACTGTTTCTTGACGTTGACATAAGAAGAATTTCGCGGATTTTTGCGAGTGTGAAATTCAGTGGAAACGAAGATTTTTATGTGCTGGATGAAAACCGGAACTGTCTGTACAGCAGCGACAGCGCCTGTATCGGGCAGAAGCTGGATATGGGTTTTGAAAATTCACAAAAACAGTTTGTGGTAAAATCCAGGGAGAATGAATACGGTCTGCAGGTAATCGCTGTGATGAATACTGCGGTTGCATTTTCCCAGATTTATAATGTACAGAAAATTATTTACCTGTTTCTGGGAGCGTCGGTTGCGGCGCTGCTGGCGGCATCGGTTTATTTCTCCGGGCGTCTGACGAAACCGATGCAGGCAATGATGCAGGAGATGGAAAAGATAGAAAAGGGAGATTTTAATATTCAGCTTCCGGTCAGTTCGGGAGACGAAATCGGTATTCTCTCGCAGCGCTTTAATCAGATGAGCGCCGCGCTGAAGAGGTACATCGACCAGGTGTATGTGGTGCAGATACGGCAGAAGGAGGCGGAGCTTACCGCGCTGAAATCACAGATTTATCCACATTTTCTGTACAATACGCTGGAGATTATCCGCATGACGGCGCTGGAGGAGGGAAATCAGAATGTGCCGGAAATGATTGAGGCGCTGGCAGAGCAGATTCATTATCTGATTGGACCGGTGAAGGATATGGTTCCGCTGGAGAAAGAGCTGGATATCGTGAAAAAGTATGTTTATCTTCTGAACTGCCGCATTACCGGAAAAATCCAGCTCCGGACGCAGGAGGACGGCCTGGACGGGGTGATGGTTCCCAGGCTGATTCTGCAGCCGATCGTGGAAAATGCCTATGTACACGGGATAAAGCCGCGCGGAAAGGGAAGCATCAGCGTGGAGGCGCATGCGGAGGACGGGAATCTTTGTATCAGCGTGATGGATACCGGCGTCGGAATGGATGAAAAAGCGCTTGAAAAGCTGCATCAGCTCTTAAAGAGCGAAGAGCCGGGCATCAAAGATGAATATAACTGGCAGAGCATCGGCTTAAAAAATGTGCATGACAGAATATGCCTGCTGTATGGAGAAAAATATGGCGTAACAGTCACAAGTACGGTGGGAATCGGGACGATGGTCCGTGTAATGATGCCGCTGATTTGCAGGGAGGATACGAAAAATGAGAATGATATTGGCGGATGATGAACCGATGATTATCCGGGGTATCCAGAAATTGCTGGATTTCGGGCAGCTTGGCATTGAGATTGTGGGAGAATACACAGACGGAAAGAGCGCAATGAAGGGCATCCTGGAACAGAAACCGGATCTGGCGCTTCTCGATATCTCCATGCCGGAGATGACCGGTGTGGAGATACTGAAAACCTGCCGTGATATGGGACTGGATACAAAGGTCATTTTTATCAGCGGCTTCCAGGAATTTGAATATGCGAGGGCGGCCGTGCAGTACGGAGCAGTGGAATATCTGCTGAAGCCGGTAATCCGGGAGGAGCTTCTGCGGGCGCTGGAAAAATGTATCCATACTGCGCGCGGACAGGAGGAAGCATATCTGCCGACGCAGCGCCGGAAAACGGAAACAGCCGCAAAGCCGGCGGAGGGCACGCCGGTTTATGTAAAAATATTCTGGCAGGGAGAGGAAAACGAGCAGACGCGGAGGCTGATAGAGTTTTCCCTTCAGAGCGCTCTGGGAGAGTATCTGTCGGAGCAGGGATTGGGGGAACTGGTTTATTTGAGAAAACAGGCGGTGCTGCGGCTGAATACGACGGACCGGGAGGAGTGCCGGAAGATTTTGAAAAATCTTGAAGCCCTGGCAATAGAGCGGTATCATCAGAGACTTGGCTTTGTGGCGGGAAATACGGAGAATGCGCAGGGGTATCTGTTTTTTGTGGAGCCGTCGGAGGATTCCATTTATTTTCTGCAGGAGGAGAGCGAGGAAGAATGGAAGCGGTTTATGCAGCTCCGCGAGCGTATGATTGATTCTGTGATTGCCCAGAACGAACCGATGCTGAAAAAACAATATGAGCAGTATACAGCGCTGCTGGCGCGGGTTGCCAGGGGAAAAAAGGAGGACGCCTATTTTTATCTCTGCACGCTGATTCGTATGCTGGAGGAGAAATTCCATAATCTGGGACTGCCCGGCAGAAATCCCGATATGCGGGGGCTGCTGGAAAAGGGCAGGGCGTGTGCAACTTATTGTGAAATGAAACAAGTTTATTATGAGATGGCGGCAGGGTATATCCATCAGCTTCAGAGCACGGTGGTCGGCGTGGAAAACCAGGATTTTCTGAAGGCGAAGGCTTATATTGAAAATCATTATGACGAGAACCTGACGCTGCAGGTGCTGGCGGATGTGGTACACATGAACCAGTATTATTTCAGCAGCTTTTTCAAGAAGAATGCCGGAGAAAATTTTAAGGAATATCTGAACCGGGTCCGCCTTCAGCACTCGATGGCGCTGCTTTTGAAAACGGATATGAAGGCATACGAAATTGCCGCGCGCGTGGGCTTTAAGGATGCAAGGAATTTTGCGGAAATTTTTCAGCGCTACTATCATGAAACGCCGAACGAATTCCGTAAAAGAAGACGGGATGCAGAGAAGTCATGAACGGCAAAGATTGAGGCTGCTGTAAACAGTAACATTAAACATGCGGCTGAAGGTGTATTTGACGGGCGACGCACAGGAGAACCGGGGCGTAAAGCGAAGGCGCAGCCGCGCGGGCATAAATGTCACATATAGAAAGGATGGAAATCTGGGATGGAAGAGAAAAAATGGGCCGGGGAGACGGCGGCGCGGATTGTGGAAAAAATGCGCTGGGTGAGCGAGAAAAATAAAGAAAAGATACCGTATACGACAGACGAAAACGGGGATTACGATGACCGTTCGGACAAAAGCAGAAGCTGGAATGCGGATGACGGGCTGAGCTGGTGGACAAACGGATTCTGGGGCGGCATGATGTGGCTGCTGTATCTGTATACAAAAGAGGAACGCTATGCAGAGATTGCGCGCGTTTCTGAGGATAAAATGACAGAGTGCTTTCAGACTTTTCTGGGATTGCACCATGATGTGGGCTTTATGTTTCAGCCGACGGCTGTCGCGGATTACCGGATTACCGGGCGCAGACAGGCAAAAACCACGGCGCTTCATGCCGCCGCGCTTCTGGCGGGAAGATTTAATCCGGCGGGGAATTATATCCGGGCATGGAACGACATTTCCGGCAGCACGGATGACACCAGAGGCTGGGCGATTATCGACTGTATGTTTAATATTTCCCTGCTTTACTGGGCGTCGGAGGAGACGAAGGACCCGCGTTTCCGCCACATTGCCATGCTGCACGCCGATACGGTGCGGAAGAATTTTGTGCGGGAGGACGGCTCCGTCTGCCATATTGTGGAGTTTGATCCGGAAACCGGAGAAAGGGTAAAGAGCTATGGCGGGCAGGGCTATGCGGAGGGCTCTGCGTGGACGAGAGGACAGGGCTGGGCGGTTTATGGTTTTATGATCAGCTACCGGCACACCGGAAAGAAGGAGTATCTGGAGATGGCAAAGAAGGTGGCGCAATACTGTATTGCGCACATTCCGGAGGATGGCATTATTCCTGTGGATTTCTGCCAGCCTGCAGAGCCGGCGTGGGAGGATTCCTGCGGCGCCTGCGTGATCGCGGGAGGACTTCTGTCTCTGGCGGAGCAGACAGAGGGCGAGGAAAAGCAGCGTTATCTGGAAAACGCCTGCAAAATCCTGAAGACAATCGCGGCAGCGCGCGCAGACTGGGGAACGGACTGCGACGCGATCGTGCAGAACTGTTCGGCTTCCTATCATGATAAAAAGCATCACGTTACCATGAACTACGCGGATTATTTCTTTATGGAAGCCGTGTTCCGGCTGGCGGGAATGGAATTTAAGATGTGGTGAAGCGGCTCTGTGCTCCCGCCCGCCCCTGCGCGGGCAGGGTGCGGATTCAGACCTGCTCACTCCTGCGTGGGCAGGGTGCGGACTCAGACCTGTTTATTCCTGCATGGGCAGGGTGCGGACTCAGACCTCCGGACCCTGACACCTTAAAATGTCGTTATAGAATTCATCCATTTCTTCACGGGACTGGAATACGGCAACATACATCTGGTTGCCCATCGCACCGGAGAGAACGTCGGGGATGCGCTCCATCATTTTGATATTTGCCCGGTATTTTTCGGCGATGTCAGCGTGACTGAGCGCAAAAGCCTTGCCGTCGCGTCTTCCGGCGAACGCGCAGTAGGAGGAGGTGCCGGCCGGCATGGTGGAGCGGTCGAAGGCAATCATGTCCGCCCAGATTTTGTATACGTCGGTGTTGTGGGCGAAATCAATCATATCCGGGGTGACGCCGCCGCTCGGACGCATGTTGACCTCCAGAGCCACCAGGTCGCCCTTTTTGCCAAGCCCTTCCTGGTCCTTCAGAAGGCGGAAAAATTCAAAATGAACAAAGCGGCTTTTTACGCCGAAGCTTTTTACCGTGGCGCGTCCGGCTTTGCGCGTATCGTCCGGAAGGTGCTTCAGAATGTAGAAGATGGAATTGTCATTTTTATTTACGATATCCATAATCGACATCGGCGTAATATTACCTGTCTCAAACATCGGCTGTCCCTTCGAATCAATGATTGCATCGTAGGAATTCACCTCGCCATCCACAAATTCTTCCATAATATAAGAGGTATCGGGCCACTTTAGGGAAAAGAACTGTCCCATCTGGTCGCTGTTTTCGATTTTAAAGGTGTGGGAAGCACCGACGCCGTTGTCCGGTTTTGCGACGACCGGATAATTCACCTGTGACGCAAATTCCAGGCAGTTTGCCAGCGTATCTACCATATGATAGCGCGCGGTGGGGATGCCGGCGGCGGCATAGAAAGCCTTCATCTGTGACTTATACTTTATGTGAGGGATATCGGATACCTGGAATCCGCTGGTGATGTTAAAGTCGGTGCGCAGCCGTGCGTCGCGCTCCAGCCAGTATTCGTTGTTGGATTCCAGCCAGTCGATGCGTCCGTGCTTGTAAATGAAAAATGCAACGGCACGGTATACCTCGTCATCATTTTCCAGATTGCTCACCTTGTAATATTCGTTGAGGCTGTTTTTCAAATCCGCTGTCAGCTCATCGTAGGGCTGGTCGCCGATGCCGAGTACATTCAGCCCGTTTTTCTTCAGCTCCCGGCAGAACATCCAGTAGTTTGCCGGAAAATTTGGTGAAATAAAGATAAAATTTTTCATAATGTGTATCCTTCCTCTTATTGTTTCCTGTGCGGCGCCGACCTGTTATCTGCTCATCCACCCGGCGCCGACCTGTCCGGCGCGGCTCTGCCCTGCGTCGGCTGTGCAGAAGATGCGGCTTTGGCTCTGTTCTGCAGTAGTTGCTTTTCGCTCCTTCCGTTTCGCGGATGTTACATATTACTTTCTGCGGCACCGGGGCGTCCCAGCAGATGCGGGACAAAATATTCTACCTGGCGGTACCACCAGTACCAGTCGTGCGAGCAGTCGAAGCCCCAGTAATCCACCCAGGCGTTTATGCCCTTGCTTTTCAGGATGCCGTCCAGCTCGCGGGTGGAATCCGGCAGCTCCCAGGGACCCTGCCCGGCGCAGATAATGGCTTTCTTTTTGTTGTATAAGTCAATATAAGGATGGTCCGCCGGCATATTCGCAAGATAGTGGACGGGCGAATTATTGTATACAAGCTCGTCCATATAGGAGCCGAAGCCGTATCCGGCAGTGTAGATGCCGCTTAATGCCAGCAGACCGTCAAACAGATCCGGGCGGCGGAAATAAAGATTTGCCGCATGGGCGGCGCCCAGACTGCAGCCAAAGACAATGACATCGGGATAACCGGTCCAGCCGTTGCGCTCGTTTACCATATTGCGCATGAAGGGAACCATTTCGTCGGTGATATACGCTATCCACTGTTCGTGGCGGCAGATGCGCCAGCGTGGGTCGCCCTGGCTGTTGGACCAGGTCTCGGTGTCGATGGTATCGATGGAAAAGACCATCACCTGTCCGGCGTCTATCCACGGCGCCCAGACATCGGTCATGTGAAAGTTTTCAAAATCGAAAAAGCGTCCGTCCTGGCATGGAATGAAAAGAACGGGACGTCCGCCGTGACCGTATACCTTCCATTCCATATCACGGTTTAATTTGTGACTGTACTGTCTGTAATACTGGATTTCCATTTATTCCTGTCCTTCCCTGCTGCTGTTTTCCGGTCTGCACCGGTAGTGCTTTCTGGCTGGTATCAGCCTGTTCCGGCCTATTCCTGCCCTTCCCTGCTGGTTTCGGGATATGTGATAGTGCTCATAAAGAATGGGATCTGTTTCTCCCAGCACGCCTCACAATGTGTACCGCCCGGAACGATACGGCTCACAAGCAGTATGGAACGTTCGAGCAGCCGCGCTACGATATTTTTAAAGTGACGGTCCATGCCGGGACGCATTTTCATTTCGTGCTCGCCGTAATCAATATAGACGATGGTATCCGGCAGAAGCTGCGCCTCGCGGATAAGCTTGTCAAGCTTTGCGGGAGCTACCCAGATCGATGGCGAAAGCGCGGCAGCGCGCGAAAAGGTCTGGTTGTATTCCAGAACAGCGTAAAGACTCATCAGACCGCCCATCGAGCTTCCTGCGATATAGGTGTGGTCGCGGTCCGCCAGCGTGCGGAACCGGCGGTCGATGTCCTGCTTGAAGGTATGTATCATCCATTCCATCGTCTGGTCGCCGTACCCGGTGATTTTTCCATATGCCGGGTCGGAGAAATTATAGGGGGAATATTCCTTCAGCCGTCCGTGGTCGGGGCTGTGATTGCATTCTACAGCGGCGATGATCATCTGGGTGCCGGTGGATTCCATGTATTCCTTCATGCCCCAGCTTTTTCCGTAGGTGGCGTCGGAATCAAAAAAGACGTTGTGTCCGTCGAACATATAAAGAACCGGATAGCGCGTGTCCTCATTGCCGTTGTAATAAGATTCCGGCAGGTAAATATAAGCGTTTCTCTCTTCATTTCCGGTAAGCACCGGAACAGTAACCTTCCATTTCTCTATCATAAGTCTGCCTCCATATAAAAGCTAAAAGTGTCTTTCAGCAACGGGTCTGCTGAACTCTTTGCTGGCGGGTTACAAAATGTTTCCTTACTATATGAATATAGCACAATCGCGGAAAAACCGCAACCGCTTCGGACGCCGCGCAGTGCGGCGCGAAGCGATTTTTAATGGATTTTTGCATGTAACAGGGCAGTTTGGCTGAACTGTTATGGTGCGGCAAAAATATTTTTTAATAATTACAAATTTCTTCTTGTAAAATGGGAGAAGATTTGTTATAATATGTGATGTAATTTTTGAAAATGCGAATCTGGGAGATAAATGATGAAAAAGGGAAAATTTTTCCTGCCGCTTTTTCTGTCTGTTCTGCTGATATGCGGGCTGGTTCCGCTGCAGAGTCTGGCGGAGGATACCGGGGAGGAATATGTGGACGATGCGTATTCGGAGGAGACAGAGCCGGAGACGGAGCATCTTGCGGCTTATTATGATGAAATCCAGTCAAATAATATCCCGAACTGGCCGCAGGGCGACCCCGTAAATGCAGAGACAGCCATACTGATGGATGCCGATACCGGAGCAATTCTTTATGCGAAGAGCATTGAGAAGCAGGAGTATCCGGCGAGCATCACAAAAATCATGACGACACTTATTGCATTAGAGAAGGGAAATTTAAGTGATGTTGTCACGTTTTCCGAGAATGCGGTTTACAGTATCGAGTATGGAAGCTCGCATCTTGGACTTACCGCAGGGGAGGAGCTGACGCTGGAGCAGTGCCTGTACGGAATCATGCTTGCCTCGGCAAATGAGATTTCCAATGCGGTGGCGGAGCATATCGGCGGCGATATCGAAACCTTTGTCGGGATGATGAATGAAAAGGCGCAGGAGCTGGGCTGCACGAATACACATTTTGTAAATGTGCACGGGCTTCATGATGAGAATCATTATGTGTGCGCAAAGGATATGGCGCTGATTATGCAGGCGGCGCTGAAAAACGAAAAATTCCGTGAAATTATCGGCACGGTGGAATATAATTTTCCGGAGACGAATCTGGTCGATGAGGTCCGGTATTTTATCAATCATCACAAAATGATTTCCGAAGAGGGAATGCTGTACGACGGCTGCATCGGCGGAAAAAACGGCTACACCGACGAGGCGTGGAATACGCTGGTTACAGCGGCGGAGCGCGACGGGATGACGATTATCAGCGTGGTGCTGCGCTGCCCCGGACAGTATGTCTCTTATGATGACACAAAGGTGCTGCTCGATTACGGCTTTGCCAATTTCCACGACGCGCAGATTGCCAATACGAACAGCGCGGATATCGAGATTACCGGCATAGAGGATGCCGCCGAGCTGGAGAAAATAAAGCAGGCGGATTTTTCGGCAGCGCCGTTTGAAATGGCGGCGGAGACGAAGGTGACGCTTCCGGCGGGCGTGGAGGCATCCGCGTTGAAGAAGACGATGGATTTTGGCATCCGCACCTTATCCTACTCCTATGAGGGACAGATTCTGGGAAGCGTGCCGTTTACGTATACCGGAGAATGGGAGACAGAGGCTCCCACGGAGGTTCAGACGGAGGCAGTTACCGAGACAGAAGCTGCAGAGAGTTCCGGCGGAGTGGGCGGCGCAGTCAGCGGCATTCTGGGAACGATTGCAGGCGGCGCGCTGATGCTCTACAGCGGGATGGATACCTTTATCGAGGAAAATACGGTGATTGCCTGCATTATCGGGGCGGTTCTTCTGCTGATTTTTGTTCCGCTGCTGCTGGTTTCCATAAACCGCAAGCGGAAATATATGAAAATGATGGAGCTGCGCGAGGAAGAGCTGAAGCTCAGACGGCAGCTTGAGGAGGAAATCGAGCGGAAATCTGCAGCCCAGGTGGAGGCGGAGCTCAGGGAAGCGCAGCTTCGGCAGGAGCTGGAGGAAGAAAAGGAAAAGCGCCGCCGCCAGGAGAAGGAACTGGAGGAGCTGGAAAGTATCTCTGATTTTTATCTGGACGAAGAAAGCGACGAAGAAATGTCACAAAAAACTTCCGACGACGAAGAACAGGAGACGCGGCAGAAAGCTTCCAGCGGAAAAGACCGGTCGATGCGGCAGAATGGCACAGGTCAGGTGCCGCCGGAGACAGCCGGAGAGCAGGAGCCGGAGGATGAATATATTGAGGTTCCGGTTGAGGAGGATGAAAATCCTCTGGATTAGTTAAACAAAGCATAAATGCTTTTATAAATAAATAATTTTAATAAGGGAGGAAAAAATATGAATTGGGTATCACCGATCAAAGATGAGGAGACACTGAAGAAATTTAAAGAAGCATTGCGTGAGGTGGATGATAAATATTACATTTTATTTGAAATCGGCGTAGGAACAGGTATGCAGCTTCAGGAGATTCTGAAGTTTAAAAATAAGGATATCCGCGGGAAGGATAAAATTGAGGCTTCTATCGGTACAAAGAATATTAAACGTACCTTTACGATTCCGAAGGACCTCAAGGAGATTATCACAAATTATACGGAAGGGAAAGACCCGGATGCATATCTGATACAGGGTCATGCAAGCTCTTCGGCGCCGCTTTCCAGAGAGCAGGCGTACCGTGTGTTCAAGAGCGTCGGAAAAGAGATGGGACTGAATTCCATTGGCGCGCAGACCATGCGCAAGACCTTTGCGTGGAGATATTATAAGAGCACAAACGATATTTATTATCTGCAGAACCTGCTCAATCATGCGTCGCCGTCCATCACATACCGCTATATCGGCGAGAAACCGAATGTAGAGGTTGTTCTGAAAAAGATGACGCCGGAGGAGAACGAGAGAAGCCGTTATATGCTTTATAAAGACGGAAACGGAAAGAAGCGTATGAAGGCTATCGTGGATTTGTTTGAAAAGCTGGAAGCGGAGCTGGATAATCCGACGAACAACGACGCTTTCTACGGAAAGCTGGACTGCCTGCTTACCGAGGTAGAGCAGCTTGTGGAGAATTTTAAGAGCACAAAATAAAGAAACAGTCATGCAGCCTCAGGGCTTGCGGCGGTCTGGGAGGCTGCCGCAAAAGCACGGGGCTGTATGTTTTATGAGTACAAAAGCAGCGGGCGTGCCGGATGGAACGGAAACAGCGGAATAGCCTGCGCAGGCTATGGTGAGGAGGAAGAAAATGAAACAGTGTATGGACACGGATAATCTGCACCGTCGTCTCAGAAAAATTATCGGGCAGGTGCAGGCAATCGACAGAATGGTGGATGAGGACGTGCCCTGCGAAGACATCCTGTCCCAGATTAATGCGGCAAAATCAGCGCTTCACAAGGCGGGACAGGTAGTTCTGGAGGGACACATAAAGCATTGCGTGCGCGATGGGATAGAGCACGGGGATGCCGACAAAACCATTGAAAGCTTTACGAAAGCAGTGGAGCGGTTCGCCAATATGGGCTGAGCCGGGGATGAAGGAATATAAAAACATTTGCCGGAAAGCGCATGGGATGGTGCCGGTATTTCTTTATGGAACAATATTTTTTTCCGCGTGTTCTTCGTAGCGGGCGATGATTTCCCGCGCGCGTTCTTCGCTGACAAGCTTTAAGGTCTTTACGCAGAAGCAGCCTTTGCCGTCTTCTGCTTTTTTTATGCGGATTTTGCCCTTCAGCCAGCCGTGCTCCTCGCAGTAGGAGAGGCAGCGGTAATTTTTGCTTCCGCCGGTAAACCAGGGAATCTTTTTGACTGCTTTTTTTCCGCAGAGATAGCAGGTGGTGGAGCGGACGACCCGGTCCTTCATGGCGGCTGTCCGGGAAGGAAATTTTTTTGAGACATATTTGGAGTAATTCTGGAATGTCTCATAAATTTCCTCGCTCCTGCGCTGCGGAATCCGGAAATAATCGATGGAATAATAGGAATGCAGCGTATCGTCCGGCAAAAAGCGCATCACGGCAGCCGTATACCAGGCGTCGGAAAGCGCTTCATGAAACGGGACGTTTTTTTCAATATTGAGCATATCCACGGCGTGCTCCAGTGTGCGCCGGCTTTTTCCATCCTCAAAGGCGAGGCTGAAAATCTTCTGGATGTCATAGAACTTCAGCGGAAACGGAAAGAAACCGGTCAGCTTATGATAGCGGATATTCCGCTGCAGCTCCAGGAGGTCCAGCGAGCCCCAGGTGCAGTAATGCGCATCCGGACCGCACCACTCGCGGAATCTTTCAAGCACCGCCGGGAAGAAATCGGCATTTTCCAGAACCTCCTGCCGGATGTGCACAATTTCCTGCGTTTTATTGTGCATACGCGTATAGACCGTTGGTCTGATATACTCATGAAAACGGTCTGTCTCGATTTTTTCACTATTCAGTTTTATGGCGCCGATTTCCAGTATTTCAAATGGAAGCTCGCGCATCTCGTGTTCCTTGCCGTCCGGGCACTGGTTCCATTCCAAATCAAATACAATGTAATTCATGAGCTTATTATACATACGTCGCGAAGGGATGTCAAATGGGTATCTTTTGACAATATTATATCCCACACATGATAGCAACTTATTGCATATAAAAACAATAAAAATGATTTTACAAAACATATATTGACATTTTAATTTGCATATGATAATCTGTTTATAGAGACAGGTTTTGAAATTAAAGAAGAGAAAGGGCAGGGGTAAGATACGGGATAATCAAAGCAATGAAACAAAAAACGGACCGGTACATAATCTGGGTTTTCTTGACAGGTCTGTTTATAAAGTATTCGGCGAGGATTGTGTGTGCGATGAAGTTGTTATTACGGACAGGCAGATAGAGCATATACGGGAAAGACATCCAGAGATATATGATGATTCCTTGTGCTATATAAAGAAAATTTTAGAGCAGCCGGATTATATTATCAGAGACAAAAGACCGGATACCGGGCTGATAATTAAAAAGATTACATATAAGGAAAGCTATATATTACTTGTATTAAAAATGCGTACGGGAAAAGAAAAGAGGGAATATAAGAATTCTATCATAACAGGCTGGAAGATAAGCGAAGCCAGACTGAAAAATTATCTGAGAAATAAAGAAGTAATTTACAAAAGGGAGCATTCGGGATAAGATAATATTATCAAGAGGTTATCTGAGGTGGTAAATTTCGTTGCAACCACGCGCCCACTGGGCTAAAAGAGATGCAGGAGCGGCGACGCCTGCCGGATAGCCTCCTGATGATTGCTGCAATGATGGATAATGAGGGAATACATACCCTGCAAAAAGGGGTTTTCGTGCATTGTGTATAAAATTTAAAAATACTTTCGTCAAACTGCCTGTTGTCAAAAACCGGTCTGTCGCACATGGGCAGATGTGACAAGCCAATTAAAAAAAATTTGTTTATTAGTGGTATAGCACATTTCGGGAAAATAAGTTATACTCTTTGCATAGGCAAACAAGGGGTTTGCGTGACAACTTGATAAAAATTCTAGGAGGAAAGTAAAAAATGGCAAGTTTATCTTTGGAGCACATTTACAAAAGATACCCGAACGGATTTGAAGCGGTTAAAGATTTCAACCTGGAGATTGAAGATAAAGAATTCATCATCTTTGTAGGTCCGTCCGGATGTGGTAAGTCCACAACTCTTCGTATGATCGCTGGTCTGGAAGAGATTTCAGAGGGTACTCTGAAAATCGGTGACAGAGTTGTAAACGATGTGGAGCCGAAGGACAGAGATATCGCAATGGTATTCCAGAACTACGCTCTGTATCCGCATATGACTGTTTATGATAACATGGCATTTGGTCTGAAACTGAGAAAGGTTCCGAAGGACCAGATCGACAAGATGGTTAGAGAAGCAGCAAAGATTCTTGACCTGGACAAACTGTTAGACCGTAAGCCGAAGGCTCTTTCCGGTGGTCAGAGACAGCGTGTTGCTATGGGACGTGCTATCGTTCGTGACCCGAAGGTATTCCTTATGGACGAGCCGCTGTCAAACCTGGATGCAAAGCTTCGTGTTCAGATGCGTATTGAGATTTCCAAGCTGCATCAGAGACTGGGCGCTACTATCATCTACGTAACACATGACCAGACCGAGGCTATGACACTTGGTACCAGAATCGTTGTTATGAAAGACGGTATCGTTCAGCAGGTAGATTCTCCGCAGAACCTTTACAACAATCCGGGCAACCTGTTCGTAGCCGGATTCATCGGTTCTCCGCAGATGAACTTCATGGATGCAGTTGTTAATGTAAAGGGCAAAGATGTAGATCTGAAGGTTGGCAGCTTCGATATCAAGCTTCCGCCGGAAAAGGCAAAAGCTCTTATCGATGGCGGTTATGCAGGAAAGACTGTTGTTATGGGTATCCGTCCGGAGGATGTACATGATGACCCGGCGTTCCTGGCACAGTCACCGGACACCACTGTAGAAGCTACCATCAGAGTATACGAGCTGCTCGGTGCAGAAGTATTCCTGTATTTCGATCTGGAGAACTTCCCGATGACAGCACGTGTAAGCCCGACAACTACCGCAAGAACAGGCGACACTGTAAAATTTGCGTTGGATGCAAGCAAGATTCACGTATTCGACAAAGAAACAGAACTTACCATTACAAACTAGTACATCACATATTCCGGGAGATGCCAGCGCGGCATCTCCCATTTTTAGTTGTTATGCATACATACAGACAAGTGAAAGAGAAAAAACATGAAAAAAACATTTTTTCCGGTTACGGCAGGAATTTTACTATGTATCATACTGACAGCGGGCATGTGGATTTATTTCCAGAGCAGTACGCGCAGCATCGACCTGCAGGAAACGGGAACGCAGGAACGGTACGACCGGCATTATGTGCTGCTGGCGGACGACGTGCGCTCCGGTCTGTGGAAAGAGGTATATGAAAGTGCCAGGGAGGAAGCGCTGAAAAACGGAGCGTATCTGGAGCTGGTGGGTTCGGATACCATGACAGACTACACGCTGGAGGATTATCTGAGAATCAGTATTGCATCGCAGGTGGACGGCATTATCATGCAGCCGACCGGGGAGCAGAAGATACGCGACCTCATACAGGAAGCGACGGAAAATAACATACCGGTGGTGACGGCGCTGGAGGACGACTCGGAAAGCGAGCGTATCAGCTTCGTGGGAATCAACAGCTATCAGATGGGGACTGCGTACGGGGAAGAAATTTTAAAGCTCCTGAAAAAAGAACATACCAGCGTGCTTATTCTGGTAAATTCGCATACGCGGGACACCGGCACCAATCTGGTGCTCTCGCAGATTTCCAACGTGGTAAAGGAAGGCGCCGGCGAAGGGCGCACGGTGGATATTTCCTCGTATGACATCGACATCCTGGGAAATTTTGATTCGGAGGAAGCCATCCGCGAAATCTTTGTAAACCAGGGGAAGATACCCGATATTCTGGTCTGCCTGGACGAGGTAATTACGGAATGCGCCTGCCAGGCGGTGGTGGATTACAACCAGGTGGAAAATGTGGATGTCATCGGATATTTCACTTCAGACGTTATTCTAAACGCGATAGAGAAGGGGACGATCACGGCAACGGTTTCCTTCAGCACGGAGGAAATCGGGCGCTACAGTGTGAACGCCCTTGAGGAATATCACACACTGGGTCATGTGAGCAACTACTTTAACGTCGGGCTGAATATCATAAACAGCCGGAATATCCGGAGATTTTCTGCCGGGGATAGCGGACAGGGGGAGTGATATGTGGAAAAATCTGAAGAGGACAATCTGGAAGGACAAATCCATCCAGACCAAGATTATCTGGACACAGGTTCTCATGATGGTCTGCATTTTGCTGATGAACCTGTTTATCTACCAGCAGATTAACCGGACGGTGCAGCGCATCGACGCCGTTTTTTCCAGTAATGTGACGGTGAATGAGCTGTCGGAGACGCTGGAGCAGATTCAGGATAATGTATATGAATATCTGAACACCAAAAGCTCCGCCGCGCTGGAGGATTATTACCGCTATGAGCAGGAATACCGGACGATGATTGAGCGGCTGAACAGCCAGAACATGGACAGCGAAGTGAAAATGCTGGAGAAAAATATCCGCAATATGTCGGAGACCTACCTTACCTGCACCAACGATACGGTTCAGGCGAAGCGCGGGCGCAACGTGGAGAAATATAAGTCGCTCTATGAGGAGGAAACACAGCTTTACGAGTACATTAATTCTTATATGTACAAGCTGAACAACCTGCGTTTTCACCTTAATTCCGCCAATTATCAGGTCCTTCTGCGGGTGATGAGCGTCCTGGAAATCATGAGTATTCTTATGATTGGCGTGGTCGGCGCAATCTGCATGTTTATGGCGGTGGTTCTCATACGGAGCATGATTGAGCCGCTGACAGGACTTTCTGTGGCGGCAAACCAGGTGGCGAAGGGAAATTTTGAAGTGGAATTTCCGGCGGTCGTCGCCAATGATGAGGTGGGCATTGTGACAAATGCGTTCCATCAGATGGTGGACAGCATTAAGGAGTATATTGAAAAGCAGCGCGTCAGCATGGAAAACGAGGCGATGATGAAGGAGCGCGAGCTCTCTATGGAGGCGCATTTGAAGGACGCGCAGCTAAAATTTCTGCAGGCGCAGATTAATCCGCATTTTCTGTTTAACTGCCTAAACGCCGGGGCGCAGCTTGCGGCAATGGAGGACGCCGAGCGCACAGCCGTTTTCGTATCAAAAATGGCGGACCTCTTCCGCTATAATGTGAGAAAAATGGGGGAGGACGCTAATCTCTATGAGGAAATCGAGGCGGTGGATAACTATATTTACATATTGAATGTGCGCTATGCGGGGGATTTGTGCTATAAAAAAGAAATTGACGGGGATGTGGAAAACATCCGCGTGCCGAGTATGCTTCTGCAGCCGATCGTGGAAAATGCCGTGCAGCACGGCGTCCGCGACCGCATGGAAAATGCCGGAATCTGGCTGCGGGTCGCCCGCGAGAGGGGACAGCTGCGCGTGACGGTGCGGGATAACGGCTCCGGAATGACAGAGGCGCAGATACAGGCGGTGCTTTCCGGAAACATACGGCAGGAACGCAGGGAAGGCGATTCCACCGGAATCGGTCTGGATAATGTGATGAACCGCCTGAAGCTTTATTATAAACGGGAGAATCTTTTTGACATTTACAGTGAGGGACTGGGAAAGGGAACGGAAGTGACGATTTTGCTTCCGCTGGAAACAAAGGCAGGAGGAACGGATGTATCGGATTTTAATAGCTGATGATGAGGGAATTATGCTGGAATCTCTGAAAAATATTATTTCCAGAAATTTTGGCGGACAGTGTGAGGTAGTGACGGCGAAATCGGGGCGGATCGTTATTGAACAGGCGGAAATCTGTCATCCGGACATTGTGTTTATGGACATCCAGATGCCGGGTATCAACGGTATCCAGGCAATCCGGGAGATAAGGAAATTTAACACGTCGGCATTATTTTATGTGATTTCTGCATACGATAAATTTGACTATGCGAAGGAAGCGCTCAATCTGGGCGTGGAAAAATATCTGACGAAGCCCATCACAAAGAGCACGGTTATTTCCGTGGTGGAAGAGGCGATGAAAAAGGTGGATCAAAACCGCAAGGTGCGCAGCGACCAGCTTCAGATACAGGAGAAGCTGGAAATCATCGTTCCGGTGGTGGAGAGCAGCTTTGTGAATAATGTGATGTTTCAGAACGACGCCAGCGATATGGAGTATTACAGACTGCTTCTGGATATCCGGGAAGAGTATGGCTACGTGATGCTTATCCAGTTTGGCGAATCGGTGGAGAACGGCAGGCTTATCAGCCCGGTCGGTATGAATGTCCGGGCGCAGGAATTTTATCCGGAGCTTTGCGCAATTATTAAGTCCTATTTTCATTGTGTGACAGGACCGGTGATGTCAAACCGGGTGGTTGCCGCGGTGCCGCACGACGGAGACGAGATTTCCTATGATGAGCGCATACGCATCATCGAAACGGCGCGCGAGATGGCGAACCGTCTGGAGGAGCGTCTGAATGCAAAATTCCGCGTGGGAATCGGTAAAATCCGCAGAATAGAGGAGCTGAGCGGCTCCTACCAGGAGGCGGTGCGCGCGCTCAGCGACCAGATCAGCCGCGTGGTCCATGCGGAGGATCTGCGCCTGGAGGGCACCTATGAGGAATCCTTTCCGGTGGATACGGAAAACAAGCTTTTCCGGATGCTGCTGAAGGGGGATCTGAACGCGATGGTGTCGGCGGCAAACCAGTTTTTTGACTGGATGGTGAAATGTTACCCGGAGGACAAAAACAATATCCGGCTGAAGGTGCTGGAATTTGTCACATGGGGCGAGCGTGAGGCGTTTCATGTGGGCGCGGTAAATTATGGCTTTAATTCCCGCCGGGGGTATCTGGATACGGTGATGGCGCTGGAGGATTATGAGGATATCCGAACCTGGTTTCTGGAAAAAATGATGCAGACATGCTGCAGCATCCGCGACAAAAACGAGGACCGCTCGGAATCGCTGGTGGAGAAGGCGCGCAGCTACATGCAGGAGAATTACAGCCGGGAAATTTCGCTGGACGACGTGTCGAAAGAGGTGAATGTCAGTCCGTATTATTTCAGCAAGATATTTAAGGAAGAATCCGGAGAAAACTTTACGGAGTATCTGACGAATATCCGCATCGGTAAGGCGAAGGAGCTGCTGGAAAATCCGGAGCTTTCCATTAAAGAAATCGGTGTGATGAGCGGCTACACGGACCCGAATTATTTCAGCAGAATCTTTAAGAAGCACACCGGGATAACGCCGAGGGAGTACAGAGAGAGGTATTACGGATGAAAAAAGGAAAACAGATACGGGCAGGAATGCTTTTTGCGGCGCTGACGCTTCTGCTGGCGGGCTGCAGCTACAGCGGGCAGGAGAAGGAGAAGCAGGTGGAGCAGGACATCCCGCTGCAGATCGGACTGAGCTTTGATTCTTTTGTGATTGAGCGCTGGACGCGCGACCGCGATATGTTTGTGTCCACGGCGCAGAGCCTGGGCGCGCAGGTAAATGTGCAGGTGGCAAACGGCGATGTGCAGGAGCAGGTTTCCCAGATTGAGTATTTTATTAAAAAGAAGATGGATGTCATTGTGGTCATCGCAATCGACGGAGATGCCCTGACGGACGTGATGAAAAAGGCGCAGGAGGAAGGCATAAAGATTATCAGCTACGACCGCCTGATAGACAATGCCAATACGGATTTGTATATTTCCTTTGATAATGAGATGGTGGGAACGCTGATGGGCGAGGAGCTGGCAGAGAGATGTCCGGAGGGCGGAAATATTTTTACCATTAACGGCTCTCCGACGGATAATAATGTAAAGGATGT
The DNA here is from genome assembly GCF_025148285.1 of Marvinbryantia formatexigens DSM 14469. Classification (NCBI taxonomy): domain Bacteria; kingdom Bacillati; phylum Bacillota; class Clostridia; order Lachnospirales; family Lachnospiraceae; genus Marvinbryantia; species Marvinbryantia formatexigens. The sequence continues at coordinate 2,168,390 of NZ_CP102268.1, forward strand.
CGTGAAAGGCTTTACGGAAGCGATTGACGGGACGGGTCTGCAGATTGTGTACACAAATTATTGTGATAACTGGCTGGCGGAGCTTGCCTATGATATGGTAAACGAGGGGCTTGAGCAGACGGATGATATTGTGGGCGTAATGTGCGGAAACGACGACCTTGCCAGCCAGGCGATCCGCGCGCTTGCGGAAAACCGGCTCGCCGGAAAGGTGGTAGTGGTGGCGCAGGATGCGGAGCTTTCCGCCTGCCAGCGAATCGTGGAAGGCACCCAGACCATGACGGTATATAAGCCGGTGGAGGAGCTGGCAAAGAAGGCGGCGGAATTTGCGGTGAAAATCGGACGGGACGAGGACATCACAAAAGAAACGGATGGAAGGACCGCCTTTGACGGAACCTACGATGTGCCGTGCTATTATATTGAGCCAAAGGCTGTCACCGCGGAAAACATGGACGAGAGCATCATAGAGGACGGTTTCCACCGGGCGGAGGATGTGTACCTGAATATTCACTAGCATGGCAGGGCGCTGGATGTCCGGTGGACATCCGTTCAGCGCGGACCGGAGCGAAGCGGAGATGTGGGAGTGCTAAGTACGTAGCAAAACAGAAAATATCATGCAAGTTGTTTGAAAAATGTGATGATACAAGAAAAAGTCATTCGGAAAATGTGTAAATACAAGGAAAAGTCATTTGAAAAATGTGATTCTGAGTTGTAAGAAGAGGGTGGATTGTGTATAATATTCTTAAGAAGACCTGAGCAGGAAGGTGATGCAATGTACAGAGAAGCAATGAAGCTGCTGGAATCATGGAAATACAGAGCCAACAGGAAGCCATTGGTGCTGCGCGGGGCACGCCAGGTAGGAAAAACATGGATCATGAAAGAATTTGGCAGGCTGTATTATGAGAAATGTGCTTATATCAGTATGGATGAAAATGAACGAATGGAAGAGGTGTTCCGGGAAGCATTTGATATTGACAGAATTATTGAAATGCTGGAAATAGAAGTAGGATTTAAAATTGAACCGGAAAAGACACTGATTATTTTTGATGAAGTACAGGAAATACCAAGGGCATTAAAGTCTCTGAAGTATTTTCAGGAGATTGCACCCCAGTATCATATTATAGCGGCAGGCTCTCTCCTGGGAATTGCGCTGCATGAAGGAACCTCCTTTCCGGTAGGAAAAGTTGATTTTTGTGATTTGTATCCATTGACATTCCGGGAGTTTTTGCTGGCATGCAAAGAAGAGAAGCTGTTGGAAATATTAGACAGGAATGATACGGATATGATGCGGGTTTTTAAAACAAAGTACACCGACTACCTGAAGTATTATTATTTAGGTAATTGCGAAACAGGTTCCGGATATAGCTCTAATTAGTGCCGAAGCTTGGGAGTTTAGAATATCTGAGATTGAAAAGAACGGAAAAACATGGTGGATCATGATATAAGTTGGAATTGAACAGGAAATGGGCGCATTTATAGAGGGAAATGAAAAAACTTGTTTTAAAAATAGTAACTTCTATGCAATTAGGGGTTTAAGGCTTCGGATGTACTGATGCTGTTCGATCTTATCAGCCAGAATCACTCCGATAAGCTGTGTGATGCCGGCCAGGATCAGATCAGCATGAAGCGTTTTCTCATTTTGCGTCTTGCGGCCGGCGATCCCAAAGCTGTCTTTGAAGTGGCTGATGGAGCGTTCCACAGTGGTTCTGATCCTGTATGTATCGTTCCATTCTTCAGTCCCACGCACAGTGCCGGGATAAGTACGGAAGTCTTTTTCCGGGTAAAGGTATACCATTCTTCCGCATGGTGAAGATGTGCAGGGAGTGTCACAGTGACAGACACGGTGATATTTTCCTGTGGAAGGATTCTTTTCCCATCTGACTTTTGGACAGCTGAATTTATAGCGCACAATGCCGTTCTTCCGCTTACTGGTCCCTTCATATTTCATGGGAAGGGATGGGTCATCCGGACAACAGGGGATCCCATTTTCATTTACGGAACAGTCACTGTTTTCCAGTCCGGAACGGGAATTTAATGGGATGTAGGCTTTTTGAAAGTGAATGCCATTACCGTCAGCATCCATGCCAAAGGTGTCTCCTGAAAGAAGCTCTTTATAAAGTCTGGCGGAGTCAAAGGCGGCATCTCCTAAAAAAATATCCGGGCTGATGAGGGGATGTGCAGCAAACAGGTCCTGTAAAGTAGGGATAAGCAGCCTGGCATCATGGACCGATTTATCCTCATCCGGAGAACCGGACTTCTTTCCAGGAATAATTTCAGGATGCTTATCAAAAAAATCCTTATTGTAGAGGTCGATATGCCGGACAATGCCCAGACCATTTGTGACAATGCCAAATTTGTAGGCATAACAAAAATGCCCGTCAATGTAAAGCTGCTTAATATCGGAATTTGCGGCAGCATGGGAAGGCATGGAGCCGTAAGCAGCCTTGTAAGGGTCATAGTTCTGATCAAAATGCATGGTCTTTGCATATGCTTTGAGCTGTTTGATAATACGGTTGGAATATTTGGGATTGTTTTCCGTAACCCAGGCCTCTATGCCAGAGGAATCAAAGATGGTCATATCAGCCCTGGCAGAATCGATTGCCTGACAGACTGGCTCAGTAAGATCGACCAGGTGGTGAAAAAGGAGCTGCAGATCTTCAAGAAAATCCTGCTTGAACCGGGTGATTTTAGAAGCATCTGGAACCTTGTTGAAACCACAGAATTCACGGAGATGCCGGGAATACTGAAGGAAAACAAGGAGCAGGGAGTCAGTAGGGACAGAAAAAATCCGCTGGATGATAAGCGCCCATAAAAAAGCGTTCAGAGGGTATTTACGGGATCTGCCCGTTGATGCATAGAAATGCTTCCGGAAAGAAGCAGGAACAATTTCATCAAGGTCAATGTGCTGTTGTAAGAGGGACAGAAACTGAGGTCTGTCAGATTCAAAAATTTCCTGGCAATCTGAAAAAATATCTGCCAAAGAAAGCTGATTGTATGGTATCATATAGGTACAACTCCTTTCAGGTGGATATGGTTGATTTTTGTTTGGTCACTTAAATTTTACCACAAACCTGTGAGGAGTTGTTCTGTTTTATCAAAGAAAAAAGCCCGATTTTATGCGGGCTGTGGCGTTTCGCAAACGCCTAGTATTATTATTATGTTGGAGGGATGCCGGAGGCTGTACTGGAATTTGTGACAAACAGAGATGTAAATAGCGTAAGAGACATTCAGAACAGGCTGCTGTTTGCTTATGAAAACGATTTGTCCAAGCATGCTCCAAAGGAAATTGTTACAAGAATCAGAATGTTGTGGAATTCCATTCCGGCGCAGCTTGCGAAAGAAAATAAAAAGTTTATATACGGACTTATCCGTGAAGGAGCGAGGGCGAGGGAATATGAGGTAGCCATTACATGGCTGATGGATGTGGGATTAGTATATAGGATCAATCGGGTGAAAAAACCGGATTTTCCACTCAGAGCATATCAGAATTTTTCGGCACTTAAGCTGTTCGTTCTGGATATTGGTCTGTTAGGCGCCATGTCGCGTCTGAATGCAAAAATTATTTTAGAAGGAAACAGGCTTTTTGAAGAATTTAAGGGGGCTTTGACAGAACAATATGTTTTACAGCAGCTGATTGTTAAGCCGGAAAATGATATCTTTTACTGGACGGCGGAAAATGCCACATCTGAGGTGGATTTTCTGATTCAGACAGATGAATGTATCGTTCCGCTGGAAGTCAAGGCAGAGGAAAATCTGCAGGCAAAAAGTCTGAAGGTTTTTGTACAGAAGTATGGGGTGAAGAATGCCGTCAGGGTATCCATGTCCGGTTTCATGGAACAGGACTGGCTCACTAATTTTCCGCTTTATAATATTAGCTATTTAAACCAGTATTTAAAGGAGCGCGCGGGCACACCATAAAATCTGTTATGCAGGCATGACGCATTCGTTTCTGATATTTGCCGCATGGCTTAAAATTTGCAACTACTATGACGCATTTGTTTCTGATATTTGACGCATGGCTGAGTAGTTAGTAAAATTTTTGTGAAATTGCCTCTGGAAGGGCAGTTAGCAGTTGCGAAAATAAAAAAAATGATTTATCATAAAATGAAAGTAATAAAATTCATCGCATAAAGATAGTAATAACGACATAATGTCAGGAGGGAACACATGATTTCAGGGCAGGTAATACAGACATCCATAGATGAACTGCGCGCGATCACAAGAATTGATCTGTGCGTTTCGGATTTAGAGGGAAATGTTGTCGCTTCCACGATGCCGGAGGATGACGTCCAGCGCGAGGCGATTCAGTTTTTCGTAAATTCAGCGGCGGACAGCCAGGTAATGCAGGGGTATCACTTTTTCAAAATTCTGGACGACGGCGTTCCGGCGTACATTCTGGTAGCGCGGGGCAATGGCGAGGACGCCTACATGATCGGCAAAATCGGCGTCAGCCAGATTCAGAATCTGATTATTGCATACAAAGAGCGTTTTGATAAAAACAACTTTATCCAGAATCTTCTGCTGGACAATCTTCTGCTGGTGGATATCTACAACCGCGCGAAAAAGCTTCACATCGATATTGAAGCAAAGCGCATTGTTTATCTGATTGAGACGCGCCAGGAGAAGGATATCAACGCGCGAGAGCTGGTAAAAACGATGTTTGGCGGAAATCCGCGCGATTTTATCACGGCGGTGGACGAAAAGAGCATCATTCTGGTGAAGGAGCTGGAGGAAGACGAGGACTACGAGGCGGCGGAGCAGGTGGCGAAAACGCTGCTGGATATGTTAAACAGCGAGGCGATGTCGCAGGTGCGGGTTGCCTACGGCACGATTATCCATGAGATCCGCTCCATTTCCAAATCCTACAAGGAGGCGAAGATGGCGCTGGATGTAGGAAAGATTTTCTATGAGGATAAAAAAGTTATCGCTTACAATACGCTCGGCATCGGTCGTCTGATTTATCAGCTTCCGCTTCCGCTGTGCGAAATGTTTATGAATGAGGTGTTCGGCGGACGGCAGCTTCCGGATTCGCTGGACGAGGAAACGTTGACGACAATCAACAAATTTTTTGAGAACAGCCTGAACGTTTCGGAGACCTCCAGACAGCTTTACATACACCGCAATACCCTGGTGTACCGTCTGGAAAAGCTGCAGAAGAGCACCGGGCTGGATGTGCGTGTGTTTGAGGATGCGCTGACTTTCCGCATCGCGCTCATGGTATCCAATTACATGAAGTACATGGAGCGGGAAGAATATTAAGGGCGGCTGCATCTTTGCGGATAGCGGACACCCCGCGGGCAGGAGGCGGACAGCGCCCTGCGAAAGATTGCGCTGGAGCGCAGGATAAAAACGGAGGAAGATTATGATAAAATTGTATGACGGCGGCGCCTATCTGGTAAACGGCGCTGAGATTATTGAAGATAATGCGGATGCGCAGAAAATCATTGCGCAGCGCACAGGAAGCGCAGTATCCAGAGAGGAGGCTGCGAAGGCGACGATTGCCTACGACATTCTGGAGAGCCACAATGTATCCGGAAATATGGAGAAGCTGCAGATTAAGTTTGATAAGCTGACCTCCCACGACATCACGTTTGTGGGCATCATCCAGACGGCGCGCGCGTCGGGGCTGGAGAAATTTCCGATACCCTATGTGCTGACAAACTGTCACAACAGTCTCTGCGCGGTCGGCGGCACCATCAACGAGGATGACCACATGTTTGGTCTTAGCTGCGCGAAAAAGTACGGCGGCGTTTATGTTCCGCCTCATCAGGCGGTTATCCACCAGTTTGCCCGCGAGATGCTGGCAGGCGGCGGCAAAATGATTCTTGGTTCCGATTCCCACACCCGCTATGGTGCGCTGGGCACGATGGCGATGGGCGAGGGCGGTCCGGAGCTGGTAAAGCAGCTCCTCTGCAAGACGTATGATATCAACATGCCGAAGGTGGTCGGCGTATATCTGACTGGAAAGCCGGTTACAGGCGTGGGTCCGCAGGATGTGGCGCTGGCGATTATCGGCGCGGTATTTGCCAATGGTTATGTAAATAATAAGGTAATGGAGTTTGTGGGACCGGGTGTTGCGAATTTAAGCGCAGATTTCCGTATCGGTATCGACGTTATGACGACGGAAACTACCTGCCTTTCCTCCATCTGGAAGACGGACGACACGATTAAGGAATTTTATGAGATTCACGAGCGCCCGGAGGATTATAAGGAGCTGCAGCCGGGCAGCGTTGCTTACTATGACGGCATGATTTATGTGGACCTTTCCGAGATACGTCCGATGATTGCGATGCCGTTCCATCCGAGCAACACCTACACGATCGAGGAGCTGAACGCAAATCTGGACGACATTCTGGCGGATGTGGAAAAGCGCGCGCTGGTGAGCCTTGACGGTGCGGTTGACTTTAAGCTGCGCGACAAGGTGCGCGACGGCAGACTGTATGTGGATCAGGGAATCATTGCGGGCTGCGCGGGCGGCGGATTTGAAAATATCTGTGCGGCGGCGGACATTCTGAAGGGCGCTTCTATCGGAGCGGACGAATTTACGCTGAGCATTTATCCGGCGAGCACGCCGATTTATATGGAGCTTGCGAAGAACGGCAGACTGGCTGATCTGATGGCGACCGGCGCCATCGTAAAGACTGCTTTCTGCGGACCGTGCTTCGGCGCGGGCGATACGCCGGCAAATAATGCGTTCAGTATCCGTCATTCTACAAGAAACTTCCCGAACCGCGAGGGAAGCAAGCTGCAGAGCGGACAGATTTCTTCTGTCGCGCTGATGGACGCGCGCTCGATTGCGGCTACGGCGGCAAATAAGGGTTATCTGACGGCGGCGACGGATGTGGATGCGCACTTTACGAACCCGAAGTATTTCTTTGACAGCACGATTTATAAGAACCGCGTATTTGACAGCAAGGGCGTGGCGGACCCGTCCGTGGAGATTAAGTTTGGTCCGAATATCAAGGACTGGCCGGCGATGCCGCAGCTTACGCAGAATCTGGTGCTGCAGGTGGTTTCTGAGATTCACGACCCGGTGACGACGACGGATGAACTGATTCCGTCCGGCGAGACCTCCTCCTACCGTTCCAACCCGCTCGGTCTGGCAGAGTTCACGCTCTCCAGAAAGGATCCGGCGTATGTGGGACGCGCGAAGGAAATCCAGAAGGTGGAAAAAGCCCGCGAGGCAGGCGAGTGCATCGGCGAGGCGTTCCCGGAAATCTGCAAAGTGATGCAGAAGATAAAAGAAACCTTCCCGGATACATGCAAGAAGAATACCGGTTTTGGCAGCACGATTTTTGCCGTAAAGCCGGGCGACGGCTCTGCGCGTGAGCAGGCGGCTTCCTGCCAGAAGGTGCTGGGCGGCTGGGCAAATATTGCCAACAGCTATGCGACAAAGCGTTACCGCTCCAATCTGATTAACTGGGGTATGCTGCCCTTCCTCATTGATGAGGGCGAGCTTCCGTTTAAGAACGGCGATTATCTGTTTATCCCGGATATCCGTGAGGCGGTGGAAAACAAAGCCACGGAGGTGGAGGCTTTTGTGGTTGGCGATACCATGAAGGAGTTTACCTTAAAGCTTGGCGAAATGACGGATGACGAGCGGACCATTATCCTGGACGGATGTCTGATCAATTATTACAGACGCTGAAGCGGGAAGATGGAAAACGGTTTTATAAAAGAAATTTCCGGGGCAGGGCAAAACGGCTGCCGGAGCAGTCAGGAGAAGTGAGCGATATGAAGCTGGAATGGAAGACTTGCTTTCGGGCAGGCGTCAGTATATTTGTTCTGTATCTGTGTATTTTTTACTGGAAAAATGCCGCCAGTCTGCTGGCAGCGCTGCTTGGGGCGGCGACACCGCTCATTCTGGGCTGCGCTGTGGCATATATTGTCAATATCCTGATGGATTTTTACGAAAAGCGGTTTTTTGTGCATTCGGACCGTGCGATTATCGGCAAAAGCAGACGTCCCGTCTGTATGGTGCTTGCGTTTGCAACGCTGGCGGCAATTATAGTGCTGGTTATCGGTCTGGTCGTTCCGCAGCTTTATTCCTGCATACAACTGATTCTTTCCACTCTTCCGGGTGTGATGGAGGATCTGGTGGAAGCGGTTGAAAAGCTCGATGTACTGCCGGAGGATGTGATGAATGCCTTTTCGAATGTGGACTGGCAGTCGAGAATCGGGGAGCTGGTAAAAGGGCTGCTCTCCGGCATCGGAAATGTGATGGATATGGTAATCAGCGTTGTGTCTTCGGCGGTATCGCGGCTTGTCACGCTCTTTATGGCAATTATATTTGCCATCTACCTTCTGCTGGGGAAGGAAAAGCTGGGAAGCCAGGCGAAGCGTCTGATGCGCCGCTACATGAAGAAGCGCCCATATGAAACGTGCCTTCACTTTTTCAGCGTCATGAACGACTGCTTCCGGAATTATATTGTCGGACAGTGCACGGAGGCGGTCATCCTTGGCGTGCTCTGCACAGTGGGAATGCTTCTGATGCGCCTGCCCTATGCGGCGATGGTCGGCGCGCTGGTTGCTTTCACCGCGCTGATTCCGGTTGCGGGCGCTTATATCGGAGCGGGCGTGGGCGCGTTTATGATTCTGACGGTATCCCCCGCCAAAGCAATTATTTTCCTCATTTTTATTGCCGTGCTGCAGCAGGTGGAGGGAAATCTGATCTACCCCCGCGTGGTGGGTTCTTCTATCGGTCTGCCGGCTCTGTGGGTGCTCGCTGCCGTTACCATCGGAGGCGGCATTATGGGCATCGGCGGAATGCTTCTTGGCGTTCCGATTGCGGCAACGGTCTATCAGCTCCTGAGAGAGGATGTCCGGAAGGCGCCAAAGGCAGAACTGCCGGCAGATGTGTAATAACTGTAACTTATAAATCTGTCAGACGGGGAAACGGATATGGGCTGCAAAGCCGTTTGACTGAGAAATGAAATATGATTTACATAAACCCTCCTGCGGAAGGCGAAAGCTGGATGTGAGAGGGTTTTGTGCGCGGCGGGCGCATATTATAGCAGGTATATATTTGGGCAAAGGTGTGTGCTATTTTTGGAGTGTCAGATAAAAATTGACGAACTACTTCTTTGGGAGTATAATTGGTGTGAAAAGAGGTGTTTTGTGATGGAAAAACTGATATATCATGGTTCAGACCATATTATTGAAAAACCCTTGTATGGCGCCGGAAAGACATATAATGATTACGGACAGGGATTTTACTGCACAGAAGATATCGCAATGGCAAAGGAATGGGGCGTCGGCAGAGAAAAGGACGGGTATGCAAATCAGTACAAAATTTGCTGCGACGATTTAAGAATTCTTGACTTGAATGCGGAGCAATTCTGCATCCTGCACTGGCTGGCAATATTACTTCAGAATCGGGAATTTTATATTCCTTCGGGTCTGGCACTTGAGGCGAAGGAATATATCGTAAAGAATTTTTTTACAGACTATCAAAGTTATGATATTATTATCGGATATCGCGCCGATGACAGCTATTTTTCATTTGCACAGGATTTTATTAATGGAACGATTTCTTATCGCCAGCTCAGAAATGCCATGTATCTTGGAAAGCTGGGACAACAATTTGTACTAAAAAGTAAAAAGGCATTTGGACAACTCCGGTTTCTGGGGTATGAAACCGCTGGCAGGGATATCTGGTTTCAAAAAAAAGAGCTGCGTGACAGGGCAGCCCGGAGAGAATACTTTGATATTGAGAGAAACCGGCGGCAGAAGGGAGATCTGTATATTATTCAGATAATGGATGAGGAGATGAAAGCTGATGATTCGCGCTTACGATGAACTATACCTGGAAAGTGCGCGCAGGGTGCTGGCGGGAATGCTTGACTATGCCGTACATGATTTGGGATATGATATAACGTCGTTTTTTAACTTGTTTTTGAAATCGCCAATGGCGCGGTGGTTTGAGAATGGCGATTCCGCAGTGCTTGCCGGAAAATCGGGCGTTGAGCTGGCGTATGATGTTCTTGGGACCATAGGGGAAAACAGGGTTTTTGAAAAACCGCAGTATACGATGAACCGGAGCGAAGAATATTGGACAGGCTGGTCGCTTGCCTATTATCAATGGTATACGGCGCTTTCATTTTCTGAAATCACAAGATACATTCCGATAAAAGAAATACAGGAATTGTATTTTCCATACCATGAGATGGATATCCGGCAATTTGTTGATAAAATGAATGAACTGTACCGTAAGGCGAAACCGGATACAAATTTGAAACTGTTGCGGAAACGTGCGGGACTGACGCAGAGAGAGCTGGCGGAATACGCCGGCATTCCTCTTCGGACAATCCAGCAGTATGAACAGAGACAAAAAAACATTAACAGGGCGCAGGCAGAGTATCTGGTAAAACTTGCAAAGGTTCTCTGCTGCAGCGTGGAGAATCTTATAGAGTATGTTCCGGAGTAACTGGCAGAAGGTCCGGAAAAGAGATAAAACAGGAAAAGGTTTTATGCTTATATAATGTCCGGCGTGAACAGTAACTACTTTATACAACCGCAGGCAAAAGATAACACAAACGGCACTTTCAAGAGCGCCGTTTTTTGTTATAATAAATATACTGGGGACAGAAGCATTTACTATTTTTACAGCCGCAGAGCCGGAGCGAAAAATCCGGAATCAGAGCAGAAACGCCGGAACCAGGGTGGAAATGCCGGAATCAGGACAGGAAGCACGGAAATTAGAGCGGAAACGCCGGAAGCAAAAGGGAAGCGGCAGGGAAAAGGGGGAAAGAAAAGATGAGATATGGTTACTTTGACGAGAAGAACCGGGAATACTGCATCGACCGTGTTGATGTACCGGTTTCCTGGACGAATTACATCGGGGTGGAGGATATGTGCGCAGTGGTGAACCACACGGCGGGAGGCTATCTTTTTTATAAGACGCCGCAGTATCACCGTATTACGCGGTTCCGTCCGAACGGGGTACCGATGGACCGTCCGGGGCATTACGTGTATCTGCGGGATGATGCGGACGGCGATTACTGGAGCATTTCCTGGCAGCCGGTTGGAAAACCGCTGGATAAAGCAACTTATTGCTGCAGGCACGGGCTGTCTTACTCCACATATGAATGTGAGTACCGGGATATCCGGGTGTCGCAGCGGCTGATGATTCCGTTGGGCGACAATGTGGAACTGTGGGATGTAAAGATAAAAAACGAGGGCAGCGGAGAGCGGCAGTTAAGCGTCTTTTCCTACTGCGAGTTTTCGTTTCATCATATTGATATGGACAATCAGAATTTCCAGATGAGTCTGTATGCTTCCGGCTCCTCCTGTGAGGACGGTATTATTGAGTACGATTTATTTTATGAGGAATTTGGTTATCAGTATTTTACGGCAAACTTTACCCCGGATGGTTTTGACTGTGTGCGCGACAAATTTCTGGGCGGATACCGGACGGAGAGCAACCCGCTTGCGGTGGAGCGGGGCTTCTGCGGCGGCACGACCGAGAAGGGCGGAAATCACTGCGGCGTTTTGCAGAAGCGGCTTGTTCTGAAGCCGGGAGAGGAGGTCCGCCTGGTCTTCATGCTCGGAGAAGGAAAGAGAGCGGAAGCGGGGACAATCCGGAAAAAATATAGTATAATGAAAAATGTAGATGAAGCGGCGGAAAAACTGGCGGCGTACTGGGAGGACAAGCTTTCCAGACTGCGGGTACGCACGCCATCCGGCGATATGAATACCATGCTGAACACCTGGAATCTGTATCAGGCGGAAATCAACATATTGTTTTCGCGATTTGCTTCTTTTATCGAGGTGGGCGGACGCACCGGGCTGGGCTACCGTGATACCGCGCAGGATGCCATGACGGTTCCGCATTCCAATCCGGAAAAATGCCGTCAGAGAATTGTGCAGCTTTTAAATGGGTTGGTGTCGGAGGGCTACGGGCTGCATCTGTTCGACCCGGCATGGTTTGAGGAGCAGGAGGAGGCGCGCCCGTTTGCCTCGCCGACGGTCATTCCGGTGCCGGATAAAAAGGACCGCATTCACGGGCTGAAGGATACCTGCTCGGACGATGCGCTGTGGCTGATTCCATCTATCATGGAATATATCCGGGAGACGGGTGAAGTGTCATTTCTCGATGAAGTAATTCCCTACGCGGATGAGGGGGAGGGCACGGTTTATGAGCACATGAAGCGGATTCTGGACTTTTCCGCCAGACAGGTGGGCGCGCACGGCGTCTGCCTGGGGCTGCGTGCGGACTGGAACGACTGCCTGAATCTGGGCGGCGGTGAGAGCGCGCTGGTATCATTTCTGCATGTGTGGGCGCTGGAGCATTTCCTCGAAGCGGCGGAGCTGAAGGGGATTGCGGAGGATGTTGCGAAATATCACACAATGTACAAGCATGTAAAAACAGTATGTCAGACGCAGCTCTGGGACAAGGAGTGGTTTATCCGCGGTATTACGAAAAGCGGACGGCGCATCGGAACCTCTGAGGACAAGGAAGGGAAAATCCATCTGGAATCGAACGCCTGGGCGGTGCTCTCCGGAGCAGCAACGCAGGAGCAGGGTGAACGGGCGATGGACAGTGTTGATAAATACCTGTATACGCAGTATGGAATTATGCTGAACGGTCCGTCCTACACGGTGCCGGATGAAGAGGTCGGCTTTGTGACCAGAGTGTATCCGGGTGTGAAGGAGAACGGGGCGATTTTCAGCCACCCGAATCCCTGGGCGTGGGCGGCGGAGTGCCGGCTCGGAAGAGGGGACCGCGCGATGAAATTTTATGAGGCGCTCTGCCCGTGCAGGCAGAACGATATCATCGAAATCCGCGAGGCGGAGCCGTATTCCTACTGTCAGTTTATTATGGGAAAAGAGCACACGGCGTTCGGGCGGGCGCGGCATCCGTTTATGACCGGGAGCGGCGGCTGGGCGTATTTTTCGGCGACCCGGTATATGCTCGGTATCCGTCCGCAGATGGAGGAGCTGCAGATTGACCCGTGTATTCCGCCGGAATGGGACGGTTTTGAGGCGGTGCGCAAATGGCGGGGCGCCACATACCGGATATCTGTGAAAAATCCGGCACATGTCTCAAAAGGTGTGAAGGAAATCCGGGTGGATGGAGAAAAGGCTGAGAGGATTCCGGTATTTGCGGCGGGAACGGAGCACGAGGTCGTAGCGGTTATGGGATAACAATATGTGGCGAGTAAAGAGCGAACGGATACATAAAATTTGCTGGGCAATTTATGCAATGATATTTGGAACAAATGTGTTCGCCCTGACTTATGTGACATGAATGCAGCAAATTGGGAAAAAGTTATTTTATATAAGAGAGACACTTAGAAGGAGAAGGGAGCGGGACTAACTATGATAAAATTTGGAACAGGCGGCTGGCGTGCCGTAATCGGGGATGGTTTTACAAGACAGAATATCCAGCTTCTTGCGAAGTCGATGTCTGTTAAAATGAAGCGCGAGGGCGTGGCGGACGAGGGAATTGTCATTGGCTATGACAGAAGATTTCTCTCAAAGGAAGCGGTGAAATGGGCGTGTGAGGTGTTTGCCGCAGAGGGCATTCACTGTCTGTTTGTCAATCGCTCTTCACCGACGCCGCTTGTGATGTTTTATGTGGAAAAGCATCAGATGCATTACGGAATGATGGTAACGGCAAGCCATAATCCGGCAATCTATAACGGATTTAAGGTGTTCACCTATGGCGGGCGGGATGCCAGTGTGGAGCAGACGGACGAAATAGAAGCAATCGCCGCGGAAGTGGAGCGGCAGGGCGACATTGCGTACATAGAATACGCGCAGGCAAAAAAGGAGGGGCTGGTGACGGAGTTTAATCCGCTGAATGAGTACCTCGACAATATTATTGACAAAATCAATATGAGAGCAATCCGGGACCGTGGGTTACATATTGTGCTCGACCCGATGTATGGCGTCAGCCAGACGTCGATAAAGACGATTCTTTCTACGGCGCGGTGTGAGATTGACCTGATTCACGAGGCGCACGATACGCTGTTCGGACGCAGAATGCCGGCGCCGAGCAGGGAGGCGCTCACGGAGCTTCGCACCTATGTCACAGAAATGGAATGTGACCTCGGAATCGCCACGGATGGCGATGCGGACAGGCTTGGGGTGGTGGATGACCAGGGGCGTTATCTTCACGCAAACGATATTCTGGTGCTGCTGTATTATTACCTGCTGAAATATAAGGGCTGGACAGGACCTGCGGTGCGCAACGTGGCTACCACCCATATGCTGGACCGGATTGCGGAATCCTTCGGGGAAAAATGCTATGAGGTTCCGGTGGGCTTTAAGCATATTTCGGCGAAAATGGCGGAGACGGGCGCGGTTATCGGCGGGGAGTCCTCCGGCGGTCTGACGGTGCGCGGACATATCAACGGCAAGGACGGTATTTACGCGGCGGCGCTGCTTGTGGAAATGGTGGCGGTGTCCGGAAAACGGCTTTCTGAGCTGTATGCGGAAATCGTGGAGCAGTATGGGCACCTTTACATGGAAGAAACCTCTTATTCCTTCCCGGAGGCGAAAAAGAGTGAACTGATGCGGCTTCTGATGGAAGAAAAAAGGCTCCCGGAATTTGACATTCCGGTGAAGAAAATCTCCTGGCTGGACGGCTGCAAGGTTTACTTTGAAAACGGCGGCTGGATTATCGTGCGTTTTTCCGGCACGGAGCCGCTGCTGCGTGTTTTCTGCGAAATGAAAAACGAGGACGAGGCAAAGAAATATTGCCGTATTTTTAAAGAATTTCTAAGCGCATACATACAATGAAAGCCCGGTCTCCATGCAGGGATGCGGCGTGAGCATGCTCACGCCAGCGGACAAGCATGAGAGACGCCGACCCATATGAGCAAAAAAGGAACGCGAACGCAGAGAGCGGGACGATTTGCGAATATGGGGAGGATTGCGGGAATCCGAAGGATGGAGCAATCCAGGGCTTTCATCAGAACCCGGTCAGCATTTAGAGGAATTGCGGAAAGGATACAAATTATGAAGGAATCAGTCAAAAGCAGAAAAAGATACTCTATGAAATGGAGGCTGGTGGGGATTCTGCTGCTTTGCTGGCTGATTCCTTTTTCTGTGATGTTTGGCATCATGGTAGTTTACGTGGCGTCAAACAACGGGGAAGCGACTGCGGAGAACTTCCGGAATCAGTTGGAATTTAACAATATGATTTGCATGGAGCGTCTGAATGCGGCGGTGGAAGCATCGCGTCAGGCATCGTATGACGGGCAGCTTCTGGATACAAACAGAAGGGCGGAGGCAGGCGGTCTTTCGGATATTGCGGCAAGGCGGGAATACATGGATTATCTGGCGGCGCATTATCTGAAAAATGAGGCGGCGTCCTGCACTTTTCTGTGGTTTTACAGCGAACCGGAAACGCTTTACAGCGTTTACAATGTAGGGGCGGAGGGAAGCTACCAGAAAACAAAAACCTTCCAGGACAGTGATTTTGCAGAAATTCAGCGTTATGCGGAAAATCTGGATACGAAAATAGGATTTCTGCTGCGGGACGGCAGACTTTACCTGGTCCGGAATCTGGTAGACAGCCATTTTGAGAAAAAGGGTGTGCTGGCAATCCGTCTGAATAAGGCGTACTGTTTCCAGAGCCTGTCGCAGTATCCTTCCGGGGACGGCGTCTGCGTAAAGCTCAATGAGCTGGAGCTGAATTTTGACGAACGCAGCAGGCAACTGAAGGAGTGGCTGGACGCCGGACAGGCAGAACAAAATGAGACATACGCTGAAGCGGCTGCCGGGCAGGCAGCAGAGCAAGGAGAGGCACATGCCGGGCAGACTGAACAAAGTGTGACATACGCCGGACAGGAATGGATGGACACGGGCTATGTGTGGAATGGCGGACGGCTGTATGTTTCCGACAGCCGCTCCGGCAACAGTTTCCGGCTGGAGACAGTAATGCGGATGCAGAAGGAAATCACAAAATATCCTTTCTACGGATATCAATATGTGATGGGCGGGCTGCTGCTCAGTCTGATTCCGCTGCTTCTGGTGGTGATTTCCACGGTGCGCAGGCAGGTGACGATACCGGTGCAGCTTCTGAGCGACGGTGCGAGACATATTGAAAACGGGGAGATTGGTTACCAGGTGCAGGAGATTTCTGCAAACCAGGAGTTTTCCTACCTGAGGAACAATTTCAACGAAATGTCGTGTCATCTTAAACAGCAGTTTGACCGCATTTATGAGGAAGAGGTGGCGCTGCGCGAGGCAAAGATTATGGCACTGCAGTCACATATTAATCCGCATTTTCTGAACAATACGCTGGAGATAATCAACTGGGAAGCGCGTCTGAACGGGGACGAAAAGGTTTCCCGTATGATTGAAGCGCTGTCTGATGTGCTGGATGCCGCGCTGGACCGCCGGAAGTGTCCGCAGGTCCGCCTCTCGGAGGAAATGCAATATGTGAATTCTTATCTGTATATCACAAAAGAGCGGCTGGGAGAGCGGCTTACGGTAAAGACGGATATCCCGGAAGAATTGTTGGACTGCATGGTGCCGCGTCTGGTTCTGCAGCCGGTGATTGAAAACGCCATTGAGCATGGTGTGGTGCCGAGCAAATCCGGCATGATTTTGATTCGCGCCTGGTGCGATGAGGCATATCTGTATCTGGAGACACAGAACGATGGGAAAATGACGGAGGAGGACCGGGAAAAGATAGACCGCCTGCTGGCGCCGGAATACAGCAGCCGGAGCGAAAAAAGCGGAAACCTCGGCATTGCGAATGTAAATCAGCGGCTGCGCATCCTTTTCGGGGAGCCGTGCGGGCTTTCCATCACAGAAACCCCGGAGGGACGTGTAGCTGCAAAACTGACAGTTCCGTTTGACAAAAGCTCATTTGTAAAGAATGACAAGAAAAAACAATAAATCACAGCTCCAGTTATTCAAATTTCACGAAGAATAAGGCATAATAGAGCTACAAGGTTACAGAAACGAAGAAAAATAAGAAAGACTGGAGGTATGGAAATGAAGAAGAAATTAAGTTGTATGGCGGCAGGCGTGATGGTGCTGACGATGCTGGCAGGAGCGGCAACCGTGCAGGCGGAGGGCGTGGAGCTGAATGTGACGACGACGTTTGCAGGCGAGGACGGAAATGCGCAGAACTTTAAGAACGCCGTGGCGGCGTGGGAGGAAACGACCGGAAACAAGGTAAACGATGCTTCCGCAACCTCGGATGAAACCTTTAAGGCGCGTGTGGAAATGGATTTCCAGACAGGAGCGGACCCCGACGTACTGTTTTTCTTTAACGGCGCGGACGCAAATTCCTTTATCGAAGCGGGCAAGGTTGTTTCTATTGATACCATCCGTGAGACCTATCCGGAGTATGCGGCAAATATGAACGATGAGCTGATACCCGCCTCCATTGTGGACGGCATCCGGTATGCGGTTCCGGTAAACGGATTCTGGGAAGCGATGTTTGTAAACACGGAAGTGCTGGAGGCAGCAGGCGTGGAGGTACCGGGCGCTGATTACACCTGGGACGCATTCCTTGAGGATTGCCAGAAGATTAAGGACGCGGGCTATTCTCCGATTGCGGCGGCGCTTGGAAACATTCCGCATTACTGGTGGGAATACTGCATTTTCAATAACGGGGACGTGGTAAATCATCTGACCATTCCGGCGTCGATTGACGAGGCAGGCGCATGGGTAAGCGGTATGGAAGATATCAAGGCGCTGTACGAGGCGGGATATTTCCCGGAGAACACGCTTTCCGCAACAGATGACGAAACATTTGCAGCGTTTATCGAAGGCAAAGCGGCATTTCTGATTGACGGTTCCTGGAAGGTTGGCGGTATCGCTGGCGCATGTCAGTCTGACCCGGAGGATGCTTCTACGCTGGATACGGAAAAGCTGGATAAGTTTACCGTTACCTATGTTCCGGGCAAGGGCGAGAGAAAAGCAACTGATTTAATCGGCGGTCTTTCGATGGGCTATTACATCAGCACGGCGGCGTGGGAAGACGAGGCAAAGCGCGAAGCGGCAGTCAGCTTTGTGGAATATATGACAAGCGATGAAATGGTAGCAGAATTTGCACAGCACACGGCTTCTGCATTGAAGGCAGCTCCGGAAGTGGATGAAGCGGCATTTAACTCCCTCCAGGTTAAGGCGATGGAGATGATGTCGGGCGTAACCTCTCTGACAGGCGCGGTACAGGATCTGTTTAACGGCGAATGCAGAGTATCCACCTTCGACGGAATGCCACAGATTGTGACGGGCGAGGTGACAGCGGAGGATGCAGTGGCGGAAGGTCTCGCTATCTACAATGAACAGTAATGACCGGCACAGCCTGCGGTAAGGCTTGCGCAAAGGCGGATGCCGGACGCGGGTAAAAACGGGGATGCTGCGGATATCATATCTTTCCGGACACGGAATGTCTGCCCAGACAGAGTATTTGGCGCGGGACACCCGGATGGGATGATATCCGGCAGTATCCCCTTTCTACATCACTAGGAGGCATAAAATGGGAGCAAATATTTATCGAAATAAAAAGCCGCTGCTGTTTTTTCTGGTTCCGGCGTTTGCGTTTATGGTCGTGTTCCTGCATTATCCATTTGTTATGAATATTCTCAACAGCTTTCAGAATATCGGCGGTCTGGCGGCGCAGAGCAAGGGCTTTCTGGATCCGTGGTATTCGAATTATGCCGAAATGCTGAAGGATAAAAATCTGTGGATCGCACTGAAAAACACGCTGATTCTGATGGCTTCGACCGTGGTTTTCCAGGTGGGGATCGCGCTGGTGCTGGCGATTATGGTTGATCAGATTACTGTCGGGAAAAAATTTTTCCGGGTGGTTTATTTCTTTCCGATTGTGATTTCGGCAACAGCGCTTGGGTTGATGTTTAACCTGGTATTTCTGCGTGACAAGGGTATGGTAAACCAGCTTCTGGAGCTTCTGGGAAGAACGGAGCTGATTGACTGGAAGGATAAAAGCCGTGCTCTTGTGACAATGCTGCTGCCAGTCATGTGGCAGTATGTTGGATTTTATTTTGTGATTATTGTGACGGGGCTGAACAATATCTCAGATGATTTATATGAAGTGGCGTCGATCGATGGGGCGACCAGATGGCAGCGTATCCGTTACATTACCCTTCCTTTGTTACATAATGTTCTCTGTACCTGCGTGGTGCTTGCCGTTACCGGTGCACTGAAGGCGTTTGATTTGCCGTGGATTATGTTTCCGAAGGGAATGCCGCTCAATTCCACCTGGCTGACCAGCACTTATATGTATTACCATGCGGTGGAGACGCGCAATACGGATTACGGCTGCGCGATTGCCGTGCTGATTGTAGTGCTGGGCGTGGTGTCGGCGAAGGTTGTAAACCGGATATTTAAAGAAAAGGATTACTGAGAGGGGGAGAAGGATGCGTAAAAAAGCAGGAACAGGAAGCAGTCTGTGGAAGATACCGGTGTACGCGGTGCTGATTTTCTGGGCGCTTACCACAATTTATCCGCTGTTCTGGGTGGCAATAAATTCTTTTAAGGTGAAAAACGAAATCCTTGCCAACTCGTTTTCTCTGCCGGTCGGGGATTTGTTTACGCTGGCAAATTATAAGCGGGCGTTTGAACGCGTACCGATTCTGGGCGCTTATGCGAACAGCCTGATTCTCTCCGGAACCGTGACGGTGGCGGTGATGGCGCTTGCGGGGCTTGCGGCGTTTGCACTGGTCCGCTATCAGTTTAAGGGGCGGGATTTTCTGATGTCGGTCGTGGTGGGCAGCATGATGTTTCCGGCGTTTTCCACGATTGTCCCGGTGTTCCGCATGGAGGCGTCCTGGGGGCTGGTAAATACGAGCAACCGCTGGATTTCTCTGTTTTCCTGCGCTCTTCCGCAGATTGCCGGAAATCTTTCTTTTGCAATCATTGTGCTCTCCGGCTATATCCGCTCGCTTCCTATCGAGCTGGAGGAAGCGGCATATATGGAGGGCTGCTCGACCTTTAAGATTTTTACAAGGATCGTGGTTCCGATGGCAAAGCCGTCGTTTGCTACAGTGGCGATTTTTTCTTTCCTCTGGAGCTATAACGATTTGTTTACGCAGACATTTTTCCTGCGCATCCAGCCGCAGTGGGCAATTACCCGCCTGCTTAAAGAGCTGACCGCGATGGAGGGCACCAACTATGGTCTGATGGCGGCGGCAGTGACGATTGTGGTCGTACCGGTAATTATTGTCTATGCATTTTTGCAGAAGTATATTATAAAAGGGATGACAGCAGGCGCCATCAAGGGGTAAAATGCATACAGGAGACAGCGGGCGGCGTGAGCCGGAAGGATGGATAGCCAGATGATCTGAATGATGGTGATGGAAGACTGTATATCCGGAGGACCTGGGTGAAAGAAGGATGGGTTGCTATCCGGAGGACCTGGGTGAAAGAAGGATGGGTTGCTATCCGGAGGGCTCAGATGACAGAAGGACGGGTTTCTATCCGGATGGCTCAGATGACAGAAGGACGGGAGGAAGCGCGGAATGTATAAGGTAGTGGTGGTGGACGACGAACCGATTATCGTGAAAGGGCTTACGCAGCTTATACCGTGGGAGAAGTATGGGTGCGAGGTCGTGGGCACGGCGGAGGACGGCATGGAAGGGCTGGAAGTAATCCGGAAGTGCCGCCCGGACATTATTTTTTCGGATATTTATATGCCGAAAATGAACGGGCTTCTGATGGCGGCAGCGCTTAAATCGGAGTTTGAGGACACGCAGCTTACGATACTGACCGGCTACCGGGATTTTGAGCTGGCGCAGGAGGCAATCCGGCTTGGCGTGACGCGCTATATTCTGAAGCCCTCCAATATGGAGGAGCTGGAGGAAGCGCTGTGCGCGATGGTGCAGAATCTGCAGAAGAAGGGCATTGACGGGCAGACGGGCGCAGAAGCCGGGCAGAATCCTCCGGGGCAGACGATGGAGAAGAGCAATCAGGGGCAGATAAAGGAAAAAAGTAATCCGGAGAAAAGAACAGAGATGAACGGTCGGGGGCAGATACCGGTGAAGGACAATCCGGAGATGAACGGTCGGGAGCAGATGCCAGTGAAGGATAATCCGGAGATGAACGGTCGGGAGCAGATACCGGTGAAGGGCAATCCGGAGATGAACGGTCGGGAGCAGATGCCGGTGAAGAACAATCCGGTGAAGAGACCGGAGCAGGGGCAGAAATCCGGGGAAGCTCTACGGGAGACGGGAGAGGCGAAAACCCCGGCGGGAAGCTTTCTGGTAAATAAGGCGTTGGAATATATGCAGAAGAATTACCGGCGCAAGGTGACGCTCACCGATGTCGCCGACAGTATTTTTGTCAGTCAGTGGCATCTGAGCAAGCTGCTGAACAGTCATACCGGGCAGAGCTTTTCCGAGCTGATGAACAGTATCCGTGTGGAGGAAGCGAAAAAGCTTCTGGAAGATCCGGCGCTTCGCGTGGGCGATGTGGCGGAGCAGGTGGGCTTTGTGGACATGGCGCATTTCTCGCGCGTGTTTAAGAAGGTGACGGGAATCTCCGCAAATGAATTCCGCAACCGGTTGTAGCGGGTGCCGGTAATGGCTCAGGTTATTTTCGTGCTATATGAAAAAGAGGGTATCGCATTATCACCTGGAGAGATGATTTTGCGATACTTTTTCTGTTGTGAAAACAAATGGATGTATAACATATTTCAAAAGAAGATTTAAACAAAGTGAGTGATATATAAATATTATATTGCATAATTTAAAAAACATGATACAATATAAAAAGAATGTGTTGACATGAAGACGGAGTTATGCAATAATATAATTAACCAAAAGGTTAATAATGAGGAAAATATATTAGTGGAAATTACGTATGCTAATAACAAAGTAAAAAAGTACTTTGAAGATTATAATAAAATGAAGAGAAAGATACCATATGAATGGGTCAGGACGATAAAAAAACATATGGACCGGCTGACAGCAGCGGAATGCTTTGGAGATTTTCTGAAACTGGGGCTGGGAAATCCAGAACGATTGGAAGGGTACAGGCAGATTCGGTATTCATTGCATGTTGCACCGAATGCAAGGCTGATTATTGAGCCGGATGCGGATCAGAAAACAATCATGATTTGTACGGAAATTGAGGTGGAGGGAGTGAGTGACTATCATGGCAGTAAAGAAAACTGGTATATCCCGTGATTTAGTGATTCATCCGGGAGAAACAATCGCAGATGTATTGGAAAACCGCGGAATCTCACAGGCAGAACTGGCATTGCGCACAGGGGTTTCTGCTGCGTATGTAAGTAATGTGATTGCCGGAAAAAAGGGGATATCTGCAGGCTTTGCATCGGGATTGGAATATGCATTGGGAATTCCGGGGTCCTTCTGGCTGAATCTTCAGGCAAATTATGAGGCGGAGCTTCTGGAAATAAACGAGGGACAGACAATTACCGATGAAGAGCGGCGCACAAGGGAAGAGTTGAGAGATATAGTGAAATATCTGAGACAGAAGGGGATGATTCCGGTACGGGAAAGCAGGGATGATTCCATTCTTTCGTTGAGAAAGGCTTTGCAGATTAGTAATATAGCGAATCTGAGGGAACTGGTTCCGGACGGTGTTTTTCGGATGGCTGCAAATATCTCGGTAAATCAGAATGTGCTTGGGGCATGGATCCGGTTGTGTCAGATTGAAGAAAGCAGTCAGGATATTTCGGCAAGATTTGAGAAAAAATATACGGATAGTCTGGTAAATGAGATAAAAGATATTATGTGCCGGCAGGATGCTGGCTTTCAGACAGAATTAAAGAATGTTATGAAAAAATATGGAATAGATTTTTCGATTGCAAAAAATTTCAGGGGAGCTCCTGTACAGGGCTATATTGCGCAGAAAAGTAACGGGGTATATCAGATGGTGCTGACAATACGGGGAGCTTTTGCAGACATTTTCTGGTTTTCGCTGCTTCATGAAATTGGACATATCGTTAACGGTGATGTGAGAAAAGGTTTGAAGTTTATAGATGATGGCAGTGATTGCGATAAAGAAACTGCGGCTGATTGTTTTGCGGGTGAAAAGCTTTTGTCTCCGGAAAGCTATAAAGCATTTATTCAAAAAAAGGATTTTTCCATAGAAGCGATACAGCGTTATGCGAAAACCCAGAATGTGATGCCATATATTGTGATAGGCAGACTACAGAAAGAAGGATATCTGGATTACAGAACCTACAGTAACTATAAATTGCGCTATAAATGGCAAAAAGAGAGTTAAAGCTTTTCTGCATGAGAATGTCCTGTTTTCCCTGGAATAAGAGTGACCAAAAGGGCTGCCCGTGGAAAACAGGAGACGCTTTTAAATGGGAGCCTGCAGTTCGGCAAGCGGCGCAACCGGCGCAGCTTCGATACAGAAGGACAGACCTTCGAAGATGTCCTCCAGCGTTTCCGTGAGGGCATCCAGTGTGGTGAGAAAAGCAGAGTATTCTCTGGAGGTTTCCGTTTCTTTCCAACAGGGGACAATCAGAAGCACATGATTACCCATTACGGGACCGGTGACAGCCTGCGGAAGATTCTCCAGCACAGTTTCCCGGAATTTCATATAATCCTTCTGAAGATGTACGGCAGAACCGACCGGATTCTGCAGGGCATCTTTTTTCTGCATCAAAAGAGCACGCGCGGCAGCGCGGTCATAACTTCCGGAAGCGGCGGACTGCACAAAAGAGTCTGATTGGCGGACTGTTGCGGATGCAGTCCGGGTACTGGAGCCGCCAGGCTCTCCGGCATCCGCCGGCGCGTGCGGTTCATCTGCAGAGGGCGGCAGTTCACCAAATGTTATTGTGACAATGCGTCCGTAATTCTGGGAAATTCCCAGAAGCGTCTTATATTGTTTCAGTGACTTCGCATAGCTGTCAGGGAAAAACAACTGGTTAATCAGACCGTGCTCCACTACCGGCACAGCAGCGTCAAAGCGCTCCTGAACCATGCGGTTCTGCTGCTGGCGTTTCTGGGAATGAGCGACCATAGAAATTGCCGTCTCCAGCACCGGCACCACCTTTTCGCGAAACAGCGGTTTCGTAATATGCGCAAGGATATTCAGATTTTTCGATTCTGTATGGTAAAACGCTTTGTCGGAGGCGGACACGGTAATAAAGATGCATTTTAAATGAAAGGAGCGGATTTCACGCACTACCTCAAAGCCTCTCATGCCGGGCATCTGAATATTAATGATGGCAATATCCGGGACGAACTTGCGCGCAAGCGTCCGCGTATAAAGCGCCGTTTTCGACACACGGATATCACAGTTCTCATGAAAATGACTGTGAATCATATTAATAAGAGCATCTAAAACAACGCCCTCGTTGTCGGCAAGAAGAATTTTGTACATCTGGCTCCTCCATTTTTTCCTGTCCTGGTCTGCCTGTGATATTTCAGAAATAATTTTAACTGATTTCTTAGTAAAACTCAAGCCAACTCAGGCAAAAATGATTTTGTCCCATTAGATCATCCAGACTGGTACGGTATAATTATCTGCATTAATAGCTGAAAGCTCTGGACGCATGCAGATTAATGCGCCTTTGCCTCTTGGTACGGAGCCCTTATCCAACACGGAGAATGCTCCAACCAGTTCACTTCCGGGATTGACAGAGCGCTTTATCTCTAAAGGATGCAGCTGCCCATTATTTTCGATGACCATGTCTATCTCATTACTGCTTTTGTCACGATAATACCAAAGCAGACAGTCTTGTGCAGCGTTGTGGTAGGTTTTTATAATCTCTGAAACCACATAGTTTTCCAGAATCGCCCCATTTATCGCTCCGTTTTGTAAAATTTCCGGAGAGGTATACCGCGTCAGATAAGACACAAGACCAGTGTCGAAGAAATACATTTTTGGTGTCTTTATGGTGCGTTTCAGCAAATTATTGGAGTAGGGCCGAAGATAGAAGATAATATCGGACTTCTCCAGGACCTGTAGCCAGCGCCTGGCGGTATCGTCTGAAACACCGACATCCTGGGCAATGTCGTGGATATTCAGCATTTGCCCGACCCGGCAGGCGGCGGCACGGATAAAATCCTGAAATTGAAGTTTATCCACAAGAGCTACCAATTCGCTGACGTCCCGGTCAATATAGGTCTGCACGTAGCTGGAATAGAATACATTGCGGTCAGTGAATTTCCCGCTTACATACCCAGGAAGAGAACCTTTCCAGATTCGTTCATAGATTCCGTCCATATTGACAGGGGCACCGATGCTCTTACGCATTTTTAGTGCAGTTAAATCAACGGTAAACGGCATATTTTGTCCAGAACCGTAAATTTCATGTTGAGACAGGCCGGGCATATGCAGAATTGCTACACGTCCGGCCAGCGATTCCTGTGCAAGTTCCATCATTTTAAATGCCTGGGAACCGGTCAGCCAGAAAGAGCCGGGGGCAGCACCATTATCAATAGCAATTTTAATATAAGAAAAGAGCTCAGGCGCATATTGTACTTCGTCAATGAAGATTGGAATGTCGTGAACCTGCAAAAACAGCGCCGGATCATTTTTAGCCATACGTCGCTCTTCTAAATCATCCAGCGTAACATAATTGCGTTCCGGTGTCATTAGCCTGCGCAGGACGGTTGTTTTGCCAACCTGTCTTGGTCCGGTAATCAATAGACAGGAATATTCTTTGGAAAGTGAGAGAATTTTGTCTTCAAGGTCTCGTTTGATATAATTCACAATAAAACCTCCTCCGGCTAAAATAAGATACAATCTTATTTTAGCCGGAGGATTTAAACAAGTCAAGCATAAAAAGAGATACGAATTCATTTGCGCTTTTTGCTGAAATAGTCTATAGTTAATATTGAACATTGTGAATCAGGAGAAGAAAAATTGGAGGATTACAGAGGAACGGCGCGGAACATCGGGGATGTATACCGCCATATTTACAGAAATGAAACAAGCTCGCGGCAGATGGTTGCGGCGGACCTTGGCATCAGCCTTCCGACGGTGACGCAGAATCTGAATTATCTGAGGGAGTGCGGGCTGATTTTTAATGCCGGGGAGTTTGAATCCACCGGCGGACGCAAAGCAAATATGCTCAGCATTGTGCCGGAGGCAAGGCTGGCAGTGGGAATGGATGTTACGCAGACGCATGTATCGGTGGTTCTGACCGATTTGAAGCTGAACATTCTGGATTCGGTAAAAACGCACGTGCTGTTTCGCGATGCGGACGATTACTACGAAATGCTGGCGAATCATGTGAGAATGATACTGGAAAAAAATGAAGTCGACCCGGAGAAATTCCTTGGCGTCGGTATATCGTTGCCGGCGATTGTAAATGAGCGGGAAAATACGAGTTCTTATTCAAAGGTCATCGATATTCCGGACGATTTTTATGTGCAGATGCAGAAAAAGCTGCCGTATCCGGTGCGTCTGTTCAATGATGCAAATGCGGCGGGCTGGACGGAGCTGCAGGCGCGTGGGAAGCTGCAGCCGATGGTATATCTGTCCCTGAGCAACAGCGTGGGCGGCGCTGTCTTAATGAACCGCGTATATACCGGACGGAACTGGCGGGGCGGCGAGTTTGGTCATATGACGATCGTGCCGAATGGAAAAGAGTGTTATTGCGGACGGCGCGGCTGTCTGAATGCGTACTGTTCCGCGAGAGTATTATCGGATTATACAGATGGGGATATCCGGCAGTTTTTCTATGAAATGAAGGCTACCGGAAACCGGGGCTATCGTCGTGCGTTTGAGGATTATATGCAGTATCTCGCATTGGCGGTCAATAATCTGAGGATGTGTTTTGACTGCGATGTGGTGCTCGGCGGTATGGTCGGCGCGTGTATGGAAGATTATATTGAGGAGTTTAAAAAGATAGTAAAGAAGCTGACGCCGTTTGAGAACAGCGCAGAATATGTGAAAATCTGTTCATTCCGCACCGAGCCGTCAGCGGTGGGTGCAGCACTTTATTTCGTCGACGATTTTGTACGGCAGATGTAAAGCAGGTATGTGAGCAAATCCCATTCGCGAAGCGAATTTTAAATGGATTTGCGAAGGTTACTGTGAACGGGGTGAACAGTAACTCAGCGAATGATTTTGTGCTGCTTGTCAAAAATTTATCAAAATTCATCAAAAACGAAGAAAATGGATATGCACTTTGCATATCCATTTTTTGACTTAAATAAAATACTTTTCTTAAGTAAAAATTTAAAGAATATAAAAAAATCAAAAAACACTGAAAAAAGAGAAAGCCATAGGGCAAAATATACAAAAATATAATACCAAATTTGGAGTGATTTTACAAACTTGCGTAAAATGGTTAATAAATGATTGACTAAATTGTAAAAAGAGTATATAACTATGTTAACAAGTTAATCCGTTTTCAGGGAAGTAGGGGACGAAGTATATGGATGAAATCAAATTGAGAGTAAGCGGAATTGAAAAATCATTCCCTGGGGTGAAAGCGCTGAGTAATATCGACTTTGCAGTGCGAAAGGGCACCGTCCATGCACTGTGCGGGGAAAACGGCGCAGGAAAATCCACGTTGATGAAGGTTTTGACCGGTCTGTACAAGGCAGACAAAGGGCAGATTTACATAGACGAAAAGCCGGTCGAAATCAAAAATCCGCTCCAGGCAAGAGAGTACGGGATATCCATGATAGCCCAGGAGCTGAACTATGTATCGGAATTGTCCGTAGAAGAAAACCTGTTTATGGGGCGTCTGCCGGTAAATAAGTTTGGGAAGGTTGACTGGAAAAAGGTCCGTCGCGAAGCGGAGAAGTTTCTGGAAGAAGAGCATTTAAGCTATGCGCCAGACCAGAAGCTGAAAACACTGACCGTTTCCGATATCCAGATGCTGGAGATTATTAAGGCGGTTAATAATAACGCCCAGGTGGTACTCATGGACGAGCCGACTTCCTCCATCTCACAGAAAGAGGTAAAGCTGCTGTTTGAGAAGATTGCGGAGCTGAAGGCAAAGGGTGTAAGCATCATCTATATCTCGCATAAAATGGACGAGGTATTCCAGATTGCCGATGATATCACTATCATCCGTGACGGCGCGGTGGTTTCCTCGGACAGGGCGGAGAATCTGGATATTGAAACAGTCATTGCCCGTATGGTTGGACGGAAAATGGACAATGCATATCCGAAGGAAATCCTTCCGCTTGGCGAAAAGAATTTCGAGGTGCAGAATTTTAATTCCAAAGGCATGTTTGCAGATATCAATTTTTATGCCCGCAAGGGTGAAATTGTTGGATTTGCCGGACTGGTAGGCGCGGGGCGTACCGAAGTCATGCGTGCGATTTTCGGTATGGACCGCAAGGACAGCGGCACAGTGAAGATCGACGGGCAGGAAGTGACGATTAAAAGCCCGCATGACGCCATTGCGAAAAAGCTGATCATGCTGTCGGAGGACCGGAAAGAATACGGTATCATCCCGGTGCGAAGCGTTATGGAAAATGCCAGCATCGCATCGCTGAAACGCTATTTCTACGGCGGAAAGAACCACAGGGGCAAAGAGCGGAAAGAGGTTGGAGAAATATTCCGGAAGATGAATGTGAAAACGCCGTCTCTGGATACACTGATTGCCTCACTGTCCGGCGGAAACGCGCAGAAGGTTCTGCTGGCAAGATGGATGCTCTGCGATCCGGAGATTATGATTCTGGATGAGCCGACAAGAGGAATTGATGTAGGCGCAAAATTTGAGATATACAAACTGATGACGGATATTGTCAAAGAAGGAAAGACGATTGTTATGGTGTCCTCAGAGCTGCCGGAGCTGATTGGCATGTGTGACAGAATTTATGTGATGTGTCAGGGAAGGATCATGGGATGCCTGAGCAGAGAGGAATTTTCGCAGGAAACCATTATGATGCATGCGACCGGTCTTTTCGGCAAGACAGGGAAAGGAGATAAATAATGAAAAAAAATAAACAGCTTTCCGCTTTTTTACAGAGGTTTTCCATTTTTATTGTTTTGATTGTAATGTTTCTGGTCTGTTCTTTGCTCAGCCCGTATTTCCTGAAAACGAACAACCTGATGAACATTGCCAGACAGCTCTGCGTTGGTATTCTGATAGCTTATGGCGAAATGATTCTGATTGTCAGCGGATTCCTGGATTTGTCGGTAGGTTCTGTACTTGCGCTGGCAGGTGTGCTTTCAGTAGCCTGCTACAAAGCGACCGGTTCAATGGCGCTGGCGATTCTGGTAGCGCTGCTGGTAGGTATGGCGTGCAACCTGTTTAATGGTATTTTCGTTGCACAGTTTGAAGTACCGGCGTTTATCGCAACGCTGGGTATGCAGCAGATTGCCCGCGGTATTGCTCTTTACTTTACCGGCGGAGCAAATATCCTGCAGATTGGCAAATATGTCAATATCGGACAGGGCATGATTGGATTTATGCCGGTTCCTGTTATTATTGTTATTGTGATTACGATAGCCGTCTGGTATATGTTTAATCATACCAGTTACGGGCGGAGTCTGTATGCAATCGGCGGCAACCGCAAGGCGGCGGAAGCAAGCGGCATCAACGGAAAGCTGGTAATTTACAAATCGTATCTCATAAACGGTATGCTTGCCGGTCTTGCCGGGGTTATCTTTATGGCGAGAAACAATTCGGGCCTTCCGAATGGTGCGGTCGGCTATGAAATGACCGGTCTGACGGCGGCAATCGTGGGCGGAACCTCTTTCTCCGGCGGTGTCGGCACGGTTATGGGAACGGTGGCAGGTGCTTTTATCATCGGTATCCTGGAAAATATCATGAATCTGCTTGGTGTAAACTCTTACATACAGAATATCATCGAAGGAGCAATTATCGTTATTGCCGTGGCATTTGATATCATGAGCAAGAGCCGCAAGACGAGCAAGATGATTATGGCGGTGGACGATACAAAGAAGGAAAACAGCTCCGCTAAGTAGAATGCGTTACTGCATGGACGCAGTGTTTATTTTACAATATTTACCTACAAAAAAGAAAGGATGGGAAAGAAGAAATGAAGAAAATGAGAAAATTGGCGGCAATGACAATCGCAGCGGCAGTTGCGGCGACATCCATGACGGGCTTCACAGCGTTTGCAGAAGGAGAAACCTATCGCGTTTGTTTCATCGCACGTGCAAGTGCAGATACTTTTGCGGCATGGCTGACAGATTCCATGAAGAAGGCGGCAGACCAGTATGATGATATTGAGCTTACCTGCGTGAGCGGTGAAGCAGATGACAACACAATGGCAACGCTTCTGGAAGACTGTATTACAAAAGAATATGACCTGGTTATCGTACAGTCCAACAACAATGCGGCACAGGCTCCGTATGTAAAGCAGGTTGCGGATGCAGGCATCCCGGTTATCACAACGAACCCGACGACACATCAGAGTGACCTTGACGGTGTGACCGGCGACGAGGAAGTGGACAATGCAGTTATGGCAGGTACCGGTACCGTTGACGCGGACCCGGTTGAGCAGGCTTCCCGCGGTGCAATCCGTGCCGTAGATGAAGTTCCGGAGAATGGAAATGTTGTTGTTCTTCGCGGACCGTCCGGAAACTATCACGCGGAAAAGCGCCGTGAGGCATGGGATACTTATTTCTTCTCAGAGCGCCCGGATGTTACGATTCTTTACGAAGATTATGCAAACTGGAACAATGATGAGGCTATGACTCTGATGGAGACATGGACACAGGGCGGAACCCACATCGATGCAATCATTTCCATGAATGATAACATGGCAGCAGGTGCAATCGAGGCTATCCGCAACAACTCCGAGTATATCAACGAAGACGGCACACCGAATTTCCTGGCATACGGCGTTGACGGAACAGCACAGGGTTGTATGTTGGTTAAGGAAGGTCTGCTTACAGCTACCGCTCTTCAGAATGCAGAAGAAATTGCAAATCTGAACATGGAATACGCGGAGAAGGTTCTGAATGGCGAAATGGAGTACACCGATGTAGCAGATTTCGTGGAAGCTCCGGAAATCAACGCAGATAACGTTGATGAGTTCATCCAGATTTATATCGATAACGGTGAACTTACAGAGGATGCACTTGCAGAGTAAGTAATAAAAAGATATAATGAATCTGTATAGGAAAGTCCTGAGAAAAAGGCAAGGTAAAATATTGTAAATAGCTGCCTGGCAGGCACCCGCCTGCCGGGCAATGCGTTTTACATACAATACAAAAACAGAAAGGGAGCATAAAGACATGAAAATGAGAGCAGCTTTTATGAACGGCATCGATAAAATGATTATCAAGGAAATCGATAAGCCGACGGCAGGAGCAGGACAGGTTGTAGTAAAAATGGAGTATGTCGGGATCTGCGGTTCTGACGTGCATTACTTCCATTCCGGAAGATGCGGTTCCTATGTGGTAACGGACGACGAATTCATGCTGGGACATGAGTGCGCGGGAACTGTTGTGGAAGTAGGCGAGGGATGCAAGGAGCTGAAGGTGGGCGACCGCGTTGCGCTGGAGCCGGGCATCACCTGTGGCGAGTGTGAATTCTGTAAATCGGGACGTTACAATCTTTGCCCGGATGTTGTGTTCCTGGCAACACCGCCGGTACAGGGATGCTACGAGGAATTTATTGCGTTCCCGGAGAATATGTGCTTCAAGCTGCCGGACAACGTTTCCACGAAAGAGGGTGCGCTGGTTGAGCCGCTTTCCGTTGGTATGCACGCTGCAAACCAGGGCGAGGTTACGCTTGGCGATACCGTTCTGATTCTCGGCGGCGGCTGCATCGGTCTGGTGACGATGATGTGCTGTAAGGCGCACGGCGCAAGCAGAATTATCGTGGCGGACCTTGTGGATGCACGTCTGGAAAAGGCAAAAGAGCTTGGCGCAACCGATGTGATCAACAGCGGTAAGGTGGATGTATTTGAGGAAGTGAAGAGACTGACAGACGGAAAGGGCGCCGACAAGGTATTTGAGACGGCAGGCTCTCCGGTGACGATCGCGCAGACTCCGTTCTTCGTAAAGCGCGGCGGTACCATCGTGCTGGTAGGTATTTCCGCAAAAGAGGAAATCACTTATAATTTCGCACAGATTATGGACAAGGAAGCAACCATCAAGTCTGTATTCCGTTACAGAAATGTATATCCGCAGGCAATCGCAGCGATTTCCAGCGG
Source organism: Marvinbryantia formatexigens DSM 14469 (assembly GCF_025148285.1). NCBI lineage: Bacteria > Bacillati > Bacillota > Clostridia > Lachnospirales > Lachnospiraceae > Marvinbryantia > Marvinbryantia formatexigens. The sequence continues at coordinate 2,200,399 of NZ_CP102268.1, forward strand.
CGCTATCCCGGTAGCGAAGATCGCAACCCACGAATTCGACCTCGACCATATCCAGGAGGCATTTGAGGAAGCCATCAACAACAAGACCGATCTTGTAAAAGCAATTATAAAGGTGAACTAAATATCGTTTACATTAAAACAAAAGAAAATGCCGCGCGGAGAAATCCGGGCGGCGTTTTTTGGGGAGATTTTGCAACATGGAAGCTTGCCGGAAACGTTCCAGAACATTGGGGAAATTCCAAATAGCATTGAAAAACAGAAGTTTTGGGAAAAATTTTCCTAAAAATATTGATAATCCAAAAGTTTTGGGATAAAATATACTAAAAATATTTTTGCAAGGATGATTTTGGAATTTCAGAAGCAAATGGATTGGAGGGATTGCCTGTGGCTGTCAGACGGATAGAGAGAAAAGAGTATCTTGAAAAACTCATTGCATTTCGGGACAAAAATATAATAAAAATCATCACGGGAGTCCGTCGGTGTGGAAAATCAACGCTGATGGAAATGTATCAGGATTATCTGAGAAAAAATGGCGTATCCGGCGAACAGATAGTTGCGGTAAATCTGGAAGATTATGATTTTTATGATTTGCGGGAGCCCAAAGCACTTCATGCATATATAAAGGAACGCCTTGTGCAGGATAAAATGACCTATGTTTTTCTTGACGAAGTACAGCATTGCGATGATTTTGCCGGGGTTCTGGACAGTCTGTTTATTAAAAAGAATGTTGATTTATATGTGACAGGTTCAAATGCTTATATGCTGTCGTCGGAAATTGCCACACTGATTTCGGGACGGTATGTGGAAATCAGGATGCTGCCGTTATCATTTAAAGAATATGTGATGAGCACAGGAAATATGCAGGAGCTTGGGAAAAAGTATGTGACATATCTGGAAAACAGCTCTTTCCCGTATACCTTGGAGCTTGCAGGGCGACCGAAAGAAATCCGGGATTACCTTGATGGAATTTATAACACCATTGTGGTAAAAGATATTGCAAAACGAAATAAGTTTCCGGATACGATGATGCTGGAAAGCATTGTGCGATTTCTGTTTGATAGTATTGGAAGTCCGCTTTCCACAAAGAAAATTGCGGACACTATGACGTCGAACGGCAGAAAAATTGATACAAAAACAGTAGAAAAATATCTGGATGCGTTAATGGAGAGCTACATCATTTATCAGGCAAAAAGATATAATATAAAAGGAAAGCAGTATCTGAAAACGTTGGAAAAATATTATGTGGTGGATATTGGTCTGAGATATATGCTGCTGGGAGCCCGTTCTGCTGATGTGGGCCATATTCTGGAAAATGTAGTTTATCTGGAGCTGATACGCAGAGGGTATGATGTATATGTCGGCAGGCTGGATGAACTTGAAGTTGATTTTGTGGCAATGGATTATAAGAGAATCACATATTATCAGGTGGCGGCTTCTGTGCGCGATGAGCAGACACTGCGGCGGGAGCTGGCGCCGTTGCAGAAAATAAATGACCACTATCCCAAATTTCTTCTTACGCTGGACGAGGACCCGGAGGGGGATTACGAAGGCATCCGGCGGGTAAATGCGCTGGAGTGGCTTATGGGAATGACGGAAATATAGTGTTAAATACAGTGGTTTCGTTGCAATCGTTGTGCAACGAAAAAGAAATCGTTGCAAATCATCTGCAACGATTTCCTGCGATGCAACAGGGCAGCCAGGCTGCCCTTGTTATCTGTTAATCATAATCGATAAATATTTTTTCGTTTCGCCGGAATACATCCGCGTGGATATGGTAGAGCTCCTCCACGAGCGCGGAGCTGATAACGTCGTCCGGTCTGCCGTCGCAAAGGTTCTGACCGCCTTTGAGCACGTAGATGCGGTCGCAGAATTTTGAAGCGAGACTTAAATCGTGCAGTGCGGTCAGCACTGTTTTTTTCGACGCTTTCAGAAGCGACAGCGTTTTTATCTGGCTGCCGATATCCAGATGGTTGGTCGGCTCGTCCAGAATAATCATTTCCGTTTCCTGCGCCAGCGCGCGGGCAATCAGTACCCGCTGCTTTTCACCGCCGGACAGGCTCAGAAAGCTTCTCTCCAGAAAATCTTCCATTCCGACCATTTCCAGCGAATGGCAGACTATCTCGCGGTCATGGTCATTGGCGGCTTCTATCAGACGTTTTCTGGGATAGCGCCCCATCTGCACGACCTCTTCGACGGTGAAGTCAAAATTTGCTTCGCTTTCCTGCGAAACCACCGCGATGCGTTCCGCCATCTGCCGGTTTGACATTTTCAGAAGACTTTTTCCGTCCAGAAGAATATCTCCCGAAACGGGTACAAGCATTTTGTAGATATTTTTCAGCAGCGTCGATTTTCCGCTTCCGTTCGGACCGATGACGCCCACGAATTCCCCCTGGTTTACGGTGAGGGAAATATCCCGGATAATCTCCACCTGCCGGGTGCGGTAGCTTACTTTTTCTGCACTGAGCATAGGTCCGCCTCCTTTAAGATTTCCCGAAGGAATATTTCCGTACCCGTATCATCCACAGGAAGACAGGTGCTCCGAGCATGGAAGTAATAATGCCGATAGGAATTTCGCTGGGCTGGTCGAGCATTCTGGCACCGACGTCCACCCAGACCAGGAAAATCGCTCCCAGCAGCGTGGAAATCGGAATCACCTTCCGGTGGTCCGCACCGACCATCGACCGCACGATATGCGGAATAACAAGTCCGACGAACCCGATGCTGCCGGTTACTGCCACTGCCGTGCCGGTCAGCGCCGCAGACAGAAAGACGGTGATTTTGCGCACAAGATTGATATTGATTCCCAGCGTCACCGCGCTGCTCTCTCCCATAAGAAGCGCGTTCATGGAGGTTGAGAGAGCGTACAGGCACAGAAAGCCCGGTATCAGTACCACAAACAGGGGAAGAAGCTCTTCCCACTGGGCACTGGCTACGCTGCCAAGCGTCCAGAACGTCACCTCCCGGATTTTGCTGTCATCCGGGGCCTTGTAAATGAGAAAGTTTGAAAATGCGGTAAACATGGCGGAAATAGCCGTTCCCACCAGAACCAGCTTGATGGGCGCCACCTCTTTGCCGCTTTTCGCCATGTAATAAACAATTAAAATCGCCGCCATTGCGCCGATAAAAGCGCCGCCCTGGACAGAGTATGCGCCAAGGAAGGAGAGCGCTCCGGTGACGATGGCAAGCGAAGCGCCGAAGGTTGCGCCGGAGGATACGCCGAGCACATAGGGACTTGCCAGCGGATTTTTGGTAAACGACTGCATGGCGACGCCCGAAAGCGTCAGCGCAGAACCTACCATAGCGCCCATCAGCACCCGCGGCGTCCGCAGATGCCAGACGATGTTCTGGGTGCTCATCCGGATATCTTCAACATCGCCTATGCCGGTCAGATGATGAAGAACCACCTGCCAGACCGTTTGGAAAGGGATGCTGACGGGCCCGATTCCGATGGCAAGAATCATCGACAGAATCAATAGTATTAGCAGGAACACGCAGGTTATCCCCACGTGTTCCCTCATGAATTTACATAACCGTTTCATATGAAATTATTCAAAACACTCCGGATGGAATGCCTGGGCAAATTTTTCAATCGTATCGCCCACACGGGTGCTGGCGAATACTTCCGGAAGCGTGATAACAAGGAAGTTTTCGTTCTTGATGGCGGTTACATCGGAAAGGGCTTCGTTGTCCAGCAGGAACTGGATTTTCTCGTCTGCGGTCGTATCGCCGTAATCATTGATGACGATAACCTCCGGGTCCGCCTCTACAACGGCTTCCCAGCTTACGTTGTTCCAGGTCTTTTCAAGGTCCTCAAATACATTGACGCCGCCTGCGTGACGCATCAGCTTTGAGGTGAAGTTATTTCCGGGTGTGTAGGCGCCGCCGTCACGTTCGCTGTCAAAGTTGAATACCCGCACTTCCTCTGTTCCGGCGATTTTTTCTTCGACTGCCGCAATCTGGGCTTTCATACCGTCTACGATTTCATTTGCTTTGTCTTCAACCTGGAAAATCTTGCCGAGGTTGTAAAAATCCTGATAAACATCTTCCACGTCGCAGCCAAGCTTGTAGCCTTCAATGGAAGAAAGGGACATGATGCCGTAATCGCTTAAGGTATCATGTGTGGCAATCGCCGTGTCAGAATCGCTGAAAGCAGAGCTTCTTCCATAAATGAAATCCGGTTCCAGGTCCAGAACTACCTCCAGGGACGGATAACCGTTGTTGTCAGAGATAACCGGCTTTGATTCGTATTCTTCGCGGTACTGCTCCGGAAGCTGGGCGTTGTTATAGCAGGTTCCGATAATTTTGTCGCCGAGACCCAGCGCCATAAGCTGCTCTCCGGTGTTGGGATTGGTGCTGATTACACGCTCCGGAACATGTGTAAAGGTGACCTCCTGGTCGTCCTTTGTCACCAGCGTGAAAGGAAATACGTCGCCATCTGCGGCTTCTGTGCCGTCAGCTTCTGTCTCCGCAGCTTCGGTTTCCACAGCGGCTTCCTGTGTTTCGGCTTCTGTTTCCTCAGCAAAAGCTGCTGCCGGGGAGAGCGCCATTACGCCAGCCATAATCAGTGTCAGTAATTGGTTTCTTTTTTTCATCTTGCACCTCCATAGATATTATGGTCGGGACTTTTGCCCCAACATCATGAAATGAGTGATTGGTTACTGGAAGTCCATAAAAAAGAATCCTGGTCTGGATGCATGCCCGGAAAAGTTGGAGAACTTTTTATGGCTCCTCCAGGACCTGCCACCGGCAGCTCCCTTCGGATGCATGGCAACAAAAAAGCCTGTCTTCACAGACAGGCATACCAGACAGATCGTTTTGTGCGCAGTAGTTGGGACCGGGCTTTGCAGCCGGCTGCATGAACCGGAAAACGGAACTGCTGCGTGTGTCGTAGATACGAACAAATCTGCGAGGATGCTTTGCATGGAAGCTTCTTTCGCACAAGGCAGGCAGGTTTCCTGGCTCACAGATTTGCGCTTGTCCCTCCTTCTCACGGCATTCGCCGCAATGGATATCCGGGGAAGCTCCCTGCTCACAGTGACCGCATCGCTCAGGCTTTTCCTGATTCCCTCTCATTTCCGGATACGGAAATTCACCTGCTTTGTTTCGACAAAATTCATGATAGCATATAGCTGTATGCTTTGCAAGAGAACTTTTTTGTTGATTTTATCTAATCCCAGATGATCAGATGCATGACTTTTTTGGCGGCTGTTACTATTCTTGAAGATAAATAACTTCTGGCAAGTTTTCTTTTGGAATAGCTCCATATTAATAAAGATTATATATTTCGTTGTACTTCTGCTTCGCTTCGTGAAATTTTCCGGATTCACGGAAGCCGTATATTTCCCGGACACTGTAAGGAAGCATTGGCAGCTTTTCCCGTGTTGCGAGCACAAAGTAGTTATCTGATTTCAAAGCAAGCTCCGCGAATTTTTTTGAAGCCAGAAAGCGGCTTCCTTCATCAATAAAAATGATGGAACCGGATATGCCTTCCAACTGCCGCTCCCAGTCTTCGCTGTCTAATGTTCGGCAGGGGAGGTCGCAGGAGACTACAATGCCGCTGTCAGTACCGTATCTTCTATAGTCACGGATAAAATCAATCAATACGGTTTTACCGGAGCCGCTGTCTCCGGTGAGGATGGTGATATTTCTTCTAATGGTAAAATCGTATCGGATTTTCTTTGATTCAACAATGATTCTGTGAGCGCCCTTCATAATATATTACTCCTGTTTCATTTTGTTCAGATATTCAGAGGCAACGGGAATCAGCTCTTTCATCGAATGCACGATTTCTCCGCTGTTCCCGACAACGATTGTGAATTTTGTGTCTTTCCCAAAATCCATCAGATGCCGGAGATTGATGGTCAGGTTTTTGCTTTCCGCTATTTTCAGAATCCATTTTGCGCAGTTATCCGGAACCTTGAAAGAACTTCTTCCAGAACACGGTCCTACCCGCGATGATGTCATGAAATGGGCCAGAGAGGAAGCCAGACTGGAAACACTCAGATACAAAGAAGAACAGCAGGCCAAGTCGGTTCAGATAACTTTTCACTCTGACCAGAAGCTGGATTATAGTCAGCAGGTCTTTTACCGCGGAGGATATCTTTTTCCACAAGCCTTTTACTATCGTATCCAGCTTGATAAGACTTGCCGAAAGCTCAGAGATAAATATAAATTTAAGTATGATATCAATGCCATCCTTTCCGATCTGATCTATGCCAGGGTTCTGGAACCAGCAAGTAAGCGTTCTTCTTTTAAGATAGCTTCTGAATTCCTGGAAAAACCTTCTTATCAATTACATGATATATACCGGGCTCTTGATGTCCTGGGAAATGAATGCGATTTCATCCAGTCTGAAGTTTATAAAAACAGTCATCTTCTCGGAAAACGAGATGATAAGATACTTTATTATGACTGTACAAACTATTTCTTTGAGATCGAGCAGGAAGATGGGGAGAGAAAATACGGGAAAGGAAAAGAACACCGGCCTAATCCAATCATTCAAATGGGGATGTTTATGGACGGAGCTGGAATTCCTCTTGCTTTTTCCCTTTTTCCCGGAAATGCGAATGAACAAACATCACTAAAACCTCTGGAAGAAAAAGTCCTCCAGGACTTTGGTTGTACAAAATTTATTTACTGCAGTGATGCCGGACTTGGTTCAGAAGCCATTAAAAGAATAAACCATGCAGGCCAGAGAGCTTTTATTGTTACCCAGTCCATCAAAAAGCTGAATAAAGATGACAGGAAATGGGCACTGGACAAAACTGGCTTTAAACGTGTTTCCGATGATTCTCCGGCAGATCTTTCCAGACTTACAGAGGATGATGCCGGCCTGTATTATAAGGATGAACCATATACCCCTCATTCACTGCACCAGCGTCTCATTGTCACTTACTCTCCTAAATATGCAAAATATCAGAAAGCAATACGTGACGCACAGGTAGAGCGTGCCGAAAAAATGCTCCATTCCGGGAAAGTAAAAAAAGAACGCAGAAACCCGAACGATCCCGCACGATTTATAGGTAAGATTGCAGTTACAGAAGAAGGAGAAGCTGCTAAAATCAAGAATTATCTGGATACAGATAAAATAGAAACCGAAGCGCTCTATGATGGAATGTACGCTGTAACTACAGATTTGTTAGATGATGACGTAAAAGATATTTTAAAAGTAAGCGAGGGCCGTTGGGAAATCGAAGAATGTTTCCGCATCATGAAAACAGATTTTGAAGCAAGACCTGTATTTCTTCATGACGATGTGCGTATCAAAGCACATTTCCTGATCTGTTTTCTTGCATTAGTCATATACCGTTACCTTGAAAAAAGTTTGGGAAATGCCTATACCTGTGAAACAATCCTGGACAAACTGAAATCCATGAATTTTGCTGATGTACAGGAACAGGGGTTCATGCCACTTTATACACGGGACAAACTAACCGATGCCTTACACGAAGCATGTGGTTTTGAAACAGACTTTCAATTCATTACAAAAAGCCAAATGAAAACAATCCAGAAAAAAAGTAAAGGGAGAAAATAAAATACCATACTTCAAAACAAGAGCAAAACACCTTGCAACCAGCATAAACACTGGGTTTGCGAGGTGTTTTAGCCTTCTCAACTGTCAAAGATGGGATAATATATTACTCCTGTTTCATTTTGTTCAGATATTCAGAGGCAACGGGAATCAGCTCTTTCATCGAATGCACGATTTCTCCGCTGTTCCCGACAACGATTGTGAATTTTGTGTCTTTCCCAAAATCCATCAGATGCCGGAGATTGATGGTCAGGTTTTTGCTTTCCGCTATTTTCAGAATCCATTTTGCGCAGTTATCCCCGCACGTGGAGGCGTTGAAAATTTTATCCGGTTCATTCAGCATAAGAAGCAGCGTTTTTACACCACCGGATAACCTTTCAGGAGGAATCTGTCCCAAGACCGGGCTCTGGATACATTCGCCGCTCAGAACGTCTGATTTATCTATATCTTTAACCATCTGCTTTGCCAGGGCGGAATCGAACCATTCCGGCTCATAGGTATTTTTAAAATAGACAGCGGTATTGTAGACGCTGTTTTCCATATCGCCAAAAAAAATTGTCAGCATATAAGCACCTCTCTTTTGCTTCCTACGGATTATTTTAGCATTGAACCATTGTAAATGCAATCCGGGCCTTTAAATCCGGTTCGGATACAGAAAGCGTTCCCGGATGAGGTATACGCCGCCAAGAAGCACGGCGGTGTCCTGCAGGGTGGAGGGAACCAGGCGGCAGTAGTCCTTCATGTTGTTGTGGAGCTGCGCCGCGATGTCGTCGCACAGTCCGGCGTGGCACATGGTGAGCGAGCTGTTGAGCACGATGATGTCCGGATTGAAGGTGTTCAGCAGATTGTTGATGCCGACGGACATATATTTGATAAACTGCTGCATGGCGCGCACGGCGGCAGGATCGCCCTGGCGGTAAAGCCTGCCGTAGACCTCTGCGTTTACCGGATAGCCCTTTTGGGCGGAGAGCTCCGCAAACAGTGCGCGCTCAGAGGCATATTGCTCCAGACAGCCGTGATTGCCGCAGGGACAGGGACGTCCGTCTACCTCGATAATAGTATGGCCAAATTCTCCGGCGTAGCCGTTTTTGCCCTTGACGAGCTGGTTTTTCATGATGATGCCGGCGCCGATACCGGAGTGGACGCTGATGTAGAGCATTTCATTGGTATCGTGGCAGTGCGCCCATTCGCCCAGCGCGGAAAGATTCGCCTCATTTTCCATCACGACGGGCACGCCGTAGATATCGCCAAGGCGTGACACAAAATCGATATCCCCGAAAGAAGAATACGGAAGAAAAATGATTTTGTTATGATGGACAACGCCATGAATGCCGAGGGCGATGCCGAGAAGCCCATAGCGTGTCTTCGGGAGCGCGTTTATTGCCCGGTCAATCCGTTCCTTTAAAAGAGGAAGCAGAAGCTCTGTTTTCTCCGGTGTGGGAAACTGCGTCAGACGGCAGTTCCCGCCCAGCAGGTTTGCCGTCATCAGGGTAATATTTTCTGTGGCAAGGTCGATGGCGACGACATAGCCGCAGTCTTTGTTTAACTGAAGAAAAATCGGCTTTCTGCCTTTTCTGCCCTCCGGTGCGGTGTCGCTGCTTTCCGCCTCGAAAATGATGCCGCGGTCGAGAAGTACCTGTACGATGGCGGAGACCGTCGCCTTTGTCAGACCAAGCTCGGAGGCAATGGAAGCACGGGAAATAGCGCCATGCGTGATGATGGTGCGGAGGACCGACTGTGTGTTGATGTCGCGGATGAGTTCCTGATTGCCGGTAAGCATAATTTTTTCTCCTTTTTATGAAATAGGTCTTGCAAAAATACGTTGGATGCGTTATGATAAGTATACCACAATTAGTTTAGAAAGTAAACTAATTCGTAAAATAAAAAAGGGAGGTTTTTCAAATGCAGATTAAAAGCGTAACAGACAGCGCTTTCCGCAAGTACGGACGGGTATTAAACCTGGAAGTTCCGGACCTTTTGAAGCGCCTGGCGGATACGCCGCTTCCGCAGGATGTTGTTTATGTTGCATCTGCACCGGAGCTGGAAGCCTGCGCGGAATATGAGACGATCCGCGACAGTGTATACGGCGGTATGCCGATTCAGATCGGTTATTGCAACGGCAACAATCACAAATTAAATGCCGTAGAGTATCATCGTGATTCCGAGATTAACATTCCGCTGGAGGGCGCGATTTTTATTCTCGGTTCGGAGCAGGATGTGGAGGATGATTTTACATACGATACATCGAAGATGGAAGCTTTTGAGGCTCCGGCAGGAGCAGTGCTGGAGTTTTACGGCACCACGCTTCATTATGCTCCGTGCAACGCGGTAGAAAAGGGCTTCCAGGTGGTAGTTGTGCTTCCGAAGGGAACAAACACCGAGCCGCCGCATCTTTCCGGAAAGCTGCCGGAGGACAAGCTTCTCACCGCAAGAAATAAGTGGCTGATCGCGCACGCAGAGGGCGGCGTGGACGGCGCATTTATCGGCCTGAAGGGCGAAAACTTAGAAGTGTAAGACACATGCGTGCATATTCCGGTGCGCGCGGAACCGGCATCAGTTACCCAAAGCGGGCATGATGCGGGCGCGCAGATTTTTGTGGGTGCGGGAAACGTGAAAAGCCGCGACGCAGACGAAGGAGTGCGCAGCAGAACAAAACGGAAACAAAAATATTTATAATAAGAAAATAACAGGAGGATACTTGAAATGAACAACATGCCAGAAGTAAAAATCGGAATCGTTGCGGTAAGCCGTGACTGCTTCCCGGAGTCTCTGTCCGTAAACAGAAGAAAAGCACTTGTAGAGGCTTACAAAGCAAAATATGATGAGAAGAACATCTACGAATGTCCCATCTGCATCGTTGAGAGTGAAATCCATATGGTGCAGGCTCTGGAGGACGTCAAAGCAGCCGGCTGTAACGCGCTGGTAGTTTACCTTGGCAACTTTGGTCCGGAAATTTCCGAGACACTGCTTGCAAAACATTTCGAGGGACCGAAAATGTTCATCGCAGCAGCAGAAGAAACACAGGAAGACCTGGTTGGCGGCCGCGGCGACGCTTACTGCGGTATGCTGAACGCAAGCTACAACCTGCAGCTCCGCAACGTAGAGGGCTACTACATTCCGGAATATCCGGTTGGTGACGCAGAGGACTGCGCAGACATGATCGCAGAGTTCGTTCCGATCGCACGCGCATATGTCGCAGTAAAGGATCTGAAGATCATCAGCTTTGGTCCGCGTCCGCTCAACTTCCTTGCATGTAACGCACCGATCAAGCAGCTCTTCAACCTTGGCGTTGAAATCGAGGAAAACTCTGAGCTTGACCTGTTCGAAGCATTCAACAAGCACGCAGGCGACCCGCGTATCCCGGACGTTGTAAAGGATATGGAAGCAGAGCTTGGCGAGGGCAACATGAAGCCGGAAGTTCTTCCGAAGCTGGCTCAGTACGAGATCACGCTGCTTGACTGGATTGAGGCACACAAGGGCTACCGGAAATATGTTGCACTGACCACAAAATGCTGGCCGGCATTCCAGACACAGTTCGGATTCGTTCCGTGCTACGTAAACAGCCGTCTGACAGGCCGCGGAATCCCGGTATCCTGCGAGGTTGATATCTACGGAACACTGTCCGAGTTCATCGGTACAGCGGTAAGCGACGACATCGTTACTCTGCTCGACATCAACAACACTGTTCCGAAGGATATGTACAAAGAATCCATCGAGGGCAAATACAACTACAAGCTGAATGATACTTTCATGGGCTTCCACTGCGGAAATACCTGCTCCAAGAAGCTGTCCGCATGCTCCATGAAATATCAGATGATCATGGCAAGAACCCTTCCGGAGGAAGTTACCCAGGGTACGCTTGAAGGCGACATCCAGCCGGGTGAAATCACCTTCTACCGTCTGCAGAGCACCGCAGACAACAAGCTGCGCGCTTACATCGCAGAGGGCGAGATCCTTCCGGTGGCAACACGCTCCTTCGGCGGCATCGGCGTATTCGCTATCCCGGAAATGGGCAGATTCTACCGTCACGTTCTGCTCCAGGGCGGTTATCCGCATCATGGTGCAGTTGCATTCGGACATCATGGAAAAGCACTCTTTGAGGTATTCAAGCTTCTCGGCGTAGACGTAAACGAAATCGGCTACAATCAGCCGGCAGGCGTAAGATATCCGACAGAGAATCCGTGGGGATAAAAAGCCGTGCATGAAAAAAACAAGAAGAGACCGGGGGAGAGCTTGCTCTCCCAACGGTCGGGTTCTTGTTTTTTGAATATAGGGCGCCAGCCCGCGAACGAGCAGACGCAAAGCGGATGCGAGTGCGCAGCACGGCGTAAGGTGCCGTGGCTCACAGCAAATATAGGGCGCCAGCCCGGCATGAATAGGTTTTAAGGAGGAAAAACATGTTATACATTGGCGTTGACCTTGGCACATCCGCAGTGAAGCTTCTTCTGATGGATGGCGAGGGTAAGATTCACAATATTGTTTCAAAGGAATACCCGCTGTATTTCCCGCATCCGGGCTGGTCGGAGCAGAAGCCGGAGGACTGGTGGAGCGGCGTTATGGAAGGCTTAAAGGAGCTGACCGCAGACTGCGACAAGAGCCAGATTGCGGGCATCAGCTTCGGCGGACAGATGCATGGTCTGGTTGCGCTGGATGAAAACGACGACGTAATCCGTCCTGCAATCCTCTGGAACGACGGACGTACCCAGAAGCAGACCGATTATCTGAATAATGTAATCGGAAAGGACAAGCTGTCCGAGTACACGGCGAACATTGCATTTGCAGGATTTACGGCGCCCAAAATTCTCTGGATGAAGGAAGAGGAGCCGGAAAACTTTGCAAAAATCAAAATGATTATGCTGCCGAAGGACTACATCGCATTTAAGCTGTCCGGCGTTTACTGCACGGACGTATCCGATGCTTCCGGTATGCTGATTTTCGATGTAAAGAATAAATGCTGGTCGAAGGAAATGCTGGAAATCTGCGGCATTACCGAGGCACAGGTGCCGAAGATTTTTGAGAGCTATGAGGCGGTAGGTGACATCCTTCCGGAAATCGCGGACGAGCTTGGCTTCCCGAAAAATGTAAAAATCGTAGCGGGCGCGGGCGACAACGCGGCGGCGGCAGTCGGAACCGGAACCGTTGGCGACGGTATGTGCAACATATCCCTTGGCACCAGCGGAACCATTTTTGTTTCCAGCAAGAGCTTTGGTGTGGATGAAAACAACGCGCTGCACTCTTTTGCACATGCGGACGGACATTACCATCTGATGGGCTGCATGCTTTCCGCAGCATCCTGCAATAAGTGGTGGATGGATGAAATCATCGGTACAAAGGATTATGCGGCGGAGCAGGCAAAGATTGAAAAGCTTGGCGAAAATCACGTATTCTTCCTGCCGTATCTGATGGGTGAGCGTTCCCCGCACAACAACCCGAATGCGAGAGGAACCTTCATCGGCATGACGATGGACACTACCCGCGCAGATATGACGCAGGCAGTTCTGGAGGGCGTAGCCTTCGCAATCCGTGATTCTTTCGAGGTGGCAAAGTCACTCGGCATTAAGATCGAGCGCACCAAAATCTGCGGCGGCGGCGCAAAGAGCCCGCTCTGGAAAAAGATTATCGCAAACGTGCTCGGCATCAAGGTAGATGTGATCGAGAGCGAAGAGGGACCGGGATACGGCGGAGCCATGCTGGCGGCAGTGGCATGCGGCGAATTTGCATCCGTTGAGGAAGCGGCTGCAAAGCTTGTAAAGGTAGTGGATACTGTAGAGCCGGATGCGGAGCTGGTAGAAAAATACAACGACCGCTACGCGAAATTCGCAAAGATCTACCCGACAGTCAAAGAGCTGTTTGATACCGTAACAATTTAAAAAGAAACATCCGCCCGGCGCACAAAAGCCGGGCGGCGGAAAGAACACCGGGAGTGTCTGCAGAACAGGCATTTCCGGTACAAATGAAATTTATGCATTCCTTGCCGCCGGGTAAGGATTTAAGCGTCAGTCTTTCTATCGTTAGGCCATTGAAGATAGAAAGCGCTGGCGCTATTTTTTTGTTAAGGAGGTCAGATGTATGGAAAGAACGTCTTGCGGCGGAGAATTTTTCCGCTATACGTTTTTAAGTGTTTTAGGAACGCTGGGAGTGTCCTGTTATATTTTAGCAGACACATTCTTTGTTTCGAAAGGGCTTGGGACAAGCGGGCTGGCGGCACTGAATCTTGCGATTCCGGTCTACAATTTTATTCATGGCACAGGTCTGATGACCGGTATGGGAGGCGCAACAAAATTTTCTGTCTGCAAAGGACAAAATAATCAGAAACTGGTAGATAAAATTTATACAAACACGATATATCTGGGTGTTTTATTTTCAATCGCGTATATGATTCCCGGATTTTTCTGTTCAGAACAACTGGCATTGATTCTGGGCGCGGATGCGGCGGTATTGGAAATGACGGTTACTTACCTGCGGTGGCTGTTACTTTTCTCTCCGGCTTTTATTTTAAATGATATACTGCTCTGCTTTGTACGGAATGACGGAAGCCCGCAGCTTGCCATGTGCGCAATGGTTATCGGAAGCTTTTCTAATGTGATACTGGACTATATTTTTATATTTCCCCTGCGTATGGGGATTTTCGGAGCAATTCTGGCAACAGGAATATCTCCGGTTATCAGCATTCTGATGATGCTGCCGCATTGGAGGAGGCATAAAAATACGTTCCATTTTGTGAAAACAGGATTTCATATGGAAATTGTAAAATGGGATTTATCACTGGGCTTTCCTTCTTTGATTGCGCAGATTTCTTCCGGAATCGTTATGATTACTTTTAACGTGATTATTTTAAAACTGGCAGGAAATACCGGCGTTGCCGCTTATGGAATTATTGCAAACATTTCTCTTGTCGTTATTGCAATATATACGGGAGTTGCACAGGGGGCGCAGCCGCTTATCAGCCGCTTTTACGGAGAGGGAAACCGGAAGCAGATTAAATCGGTGCTGCGCTATGCAAATCTTACCGTATTTGCGCTGTCGGCTGTTTTGTATGCAGTGATTTTTATTTTTGCGGCGCCGATTACAACTGTTTTTAACAGTGAATGTAATGCGGAGCTTCAGAAGATTGCTGTTACCGGATTGCGGCTATATTTTATATCAGCACCGTTCGCAGGCTATAATATTATTCTTGCAACTTTTTTTACTTCCATAGAACAGGCTCTTCCGGCGCATATCCTGTCTGTGCTTCGAGGAATTGTTCTGGTGATTCCGACGGCATTTTTACTGTCTTTTCTGTGGGGAATGACGGGGGTATGGGTTACGTATCCGGTAACGGAAGCGCTTGCGGCGCTGGCAGGATTTACAATATATAAACAATCAGCAAAGAAAGGAAAAAACATATGAAAATTGAAGAGAGAAGCGCGCTGCTGGTCATTGACATTCAGCAGGAAGATTTTATGGAAATGAATGAATCGAATATGGATGATCCCCGATGGGAATGCATCCGGAACGCAAAAAGAGTACTGGATGTTTTCCGGGCGAGAAAGCTGCCGGTTATCCAGATTAAAGAGGTGCACAGACCGGATATGGTAGATTTCGGGCGGGAGCTGGACGGCTCGGAGGGGATTCACTGCATGGAAAATTCCCCTTATACAGATTACGCAAAACTCACATATCCGGTTGAAGGAGAATATCTGATTTCCAAACGCAGATACAGCGCATTTTTTGGAACAGACCTGGAAATTTTGCTGAAAGGGCTTCATGTGGATACGCTGTATCTGATTGGCGGTTTTACAGATGTATGTGTTCATTATACGGCGGTGGACGCACATCAGAATGACTATCACATCCGGGTGGTGAAGGACGCTGTTGCGGGTTCCAGCCGGGAAGCACATGAGTATGCTTTAAAGGCGATCCAGTATTTACAGAGAGACGCGCTGATTACAACGGCAGATGTAGAAGCGGCAGATTCATAAATCAGAGGGCAGTCTGTGTGATTTCCTGCACAGACGCTCTTTTTTTGTGCTCTTTAAATTGCGTATCCGACACGAACACACCTCATATCCCATCTTTGCTCTTCGCAATTTTTTCTGAAATAATCAGGTTTTATAATCGTTAAGAATCTGTTTAGGAACTGTTAAGGTCGCGGATTGATAATGTGAATCAGCAAAGGCAAAGAAGCCATTGCAAATAAGCAAAAGAAAGGATGAATAAAGAATATGAACAGAACCAAGGAACTTTTAAAAAAGGGTACGCTGGTCTGCATGGCAGGTGTTTTGGCACTCTCTGTTGCAGCCTGTGGCAGCAGCAAGACAAAGAGCACTGATAAAACGGGAACAAAAACGGAGACATCGGCAGGCAGCAGCGGTGTAAAAAAGAGTGCTTCCGGCAGCGGAACAACATCACAAAAGAGCACTGAGAAGCAGACTGAAAGGAAAACAGAAAAGCAGACGGAAAAACAGACAGAAAAGAAAACGGAGAAGGCAACGGAAAAAAGTACAGAAAAGCCGACTGAGAAAAAGTCGGACAGTTCCGGACAGCAGAACTCCAAAAAGTCGTCTGATACGTCGGATTCTGAAAAAGAAACACAAAAAAATATCACCTGAAATAATTCTGGCAGTAACAAACAAAAATTATGGAAAAGAAAGGAATGGTTAATATGATGAACAAAAAATTTATGGCACTTATGTTAGGAACAGCAATGACATTATCTTCCGCAAGCGGATTGATGGTAAGCGCAAATACGACGCAGATGGCGGCGCAGAAGACAGCCCAGAAAACAGCCGGAAAGACGACTGAGAAGACAACTGAGAAGACAACGGAGAAGGAGGCTTCGGGCGATACCCAGAATAAGACGTCCGGTACAGAGAACAAAGCTGCCGATACGAAAAAAGAAAATGATGTGATGTGGGGGCGCGTTACAAACGTTGACAAAGAGAGCATTGAAATCGCGGTAGGAACTTTGGAAGATGAGAAGGAAGCCGGTTCAGACGGGCAGGTCATGAAGCTTACCGGCAAAAATGAAACCATCACGGTTGACAGCAATATGAAACTCCAGAGAGAGAAAACGGAAGAGAAGAAAGCTTCCGAAGGCAGCGCCGCAAAGTCAGAAGAAAAGACAGCTTCTGATAAGAAAACAGAAACAAAGACCAGCGACACCAAGACCAGCGGCACAAAAACCAGCGATACCAAAACAGATGCTTCTAAAACAGATGCTTCCAAAGCAGACGCCTCCAAAACAAATACCTCCGTGCCGGAGCTGGAGACAATTAAGCTGGCAGACATTAAGGTAGGTGATGTGGTTAAGATAACCTGTGATGCTGATAAAAAGCCGGTGGAAATTACAGTTGTTTCATCTGTAAAAGTTGAAGAAGCAAAAGATTCGGATTCCGCGAAGAAAGAGACGACGATGGAAGCCGGAAAAGATACCGGCAGCGCCGGCAAAAGTACAGGCAGTAAGAAAACCAACGGCTAAAAAGCAAAACAGATGGTAAACAGTGTACAGTAAAACTTTTTCATAGAAATCCTCTTTTATTATAACAGAGAGCGTCACTATTGTGGAATCCTTGTTCTGCAGAAAGCGGCGCTCTCTTTTGCGGTTGTTAAGCAGTATCCGCGATGGGAAAGAGGCACATCGCAATCCGGCAGATATACTGCGAAGCGGATAGAACAGAAGAATTGTTCAGAATTCATTCAGAATCTGTTAAGGTTTGGAACTCATACTTAAAGCAACAGGAGGATAAATCCTAAAAAAATAAATATAAAACGCAGGAGGTCATTTATAATGCAGAAGAAAAAATTTGAACTTATGACGATAAGACAGAACAGAATGAACAAAAAGCGGCTTGGATATAGATTGCTCTTAACAGGCGGTATCGTTACCGGAATGCTGGGTTCCATGTACATGAATCATGGACAGACTGTGAATGCGGCATCTTCCCAGACCGGGACCGTGAAAGAGGTTCAGCTATTAAGTAAGAAGGACAGCGGGGGCACAGAAAATAAAGGAAGCCTGGATGTATCTGATATTGTGAAAGCAACCATGCCATCCGTGGTATCCATTACTACCAAAACCGTGCAGGAAGTACAGGATTACTTTGGAATGTATTCGTTTGGAGGCAGTTCTACACTGCAGCAGGAAGTGGAAGGCAGCGGTTCCGGTATCATTATCGGACAAAGCGGAGAGGAGCTTCTGATGGTAACGAATAATCATGTAGTCGAAAATGCGGATACCGTGACGATTACTTTTGCGGATGACAAGTCGTATGAAGCGCAGGTGAAAGGAACGGATTCAGACAGTGACCTGGCGGTTGTTTCTGTGAAGCTGGATGATATATCGGATGATACAAAAAAACAGATTTCTGTTGCCACTGTCGGGGATTCAGATGAAATAGAAGTGGGCGAGCAGGTTCTGGCAATCGGGAATGCTCTTGGTTACGGACAGTCTGTAACAACCGGAATCGTAAGCGCGAAGAACCGTACGTTGTCAAAAAGCAACAGCACAGAAGATACGGATGACGGGAACGTAAAGCTGATTCAGACAGATGCCGCCATTAATCCGGGAAACAGCGGCGGACCGCTTCTGAACATGGATGGCGAGGTCATTGGTATCAATTCTGTAAAAATGGCATCTTCCGGAATTGAGGGAATGGGATATGCAATCGCCATTTCTGATGTGAAAGATAGGCTGACGGGGCTTATGAACGAGACAACCAGAGAGAAGGTAGATACGAAGGAGCAGGGAACACTTGGCATCAGGGGAGAAACCGTTTCTAATGATGCGATTCAGATGTACGGCATACCGGAAGGCGTGTTCGTGTCAGAGGTTACGGATGGCGCTGCCGCGGAAAACGGCGGCATTCAGAAGAACGATATTATTACAGAATTTGACGGAAAAAAGATAAAGTCTATCCGCGACCTGAAAAATGTGCTGGAATATTATAAAACCGGGGAAAGTGTTGACATCACATTGAAAAGGTTTGGCGCTGGAGAATACAGTGAAGTGAATGTCACGGTGACACTGGATTAAAGACGCCAGGGGAATGACAGGAATTTTCTTAAAATAATTCTTGACATCTGAATTGTATTTTGTATAATAAAGGTGCTTGCTCGGAGGGCAAATCATTCACGGGAAATGATGAGCTGGATAAGGCAACAGACTGAAATGTCTGTGGTTTTTATCCGGCTCTTTTTTGTTGCCATGCATCGGAAGCGAAATATGTTGTAAAGGAGATGGAAAGTATGGATTTTCTGAAAGACAAGATTAAACCAATATACTTCAAATACCTGGGGGCAGCTTTTGGAAGCGCCCTGATATCGTCGATTTATGGCGTGGTCGATATGGCGATGGTAGGGCAATACCAGGGACCGGAAGGGACAGCGGCTCTGGCGGTCGTCAGTCCGGTGTGGAACATCATTTACAGCCTGGGCCTGCTGATGGGAATTGGCGGCTCCGTTATGTTCAGCACACTGAGAGGAAAATCGGAGAAGAACCGCAAAAAGTCGAATGAATATTTTACGGCAGCCCTGATTGGGGTAAGTATATTAGCGGTACTTACATGGTTGTGTGTTATTTTCTTTGATGACGAGCTGCTGCGGCTTTTCGGAGCGGAGGAGACGCTGCTGCCGCTGGCAAAGGAATACCTTTTTCCGGTAAAGTTTGTGGTGCCGAGCTTTCTGTTTACCCAGCTTATGGCGGCGTTTCTGCGCAATGACGGGGAGCCGCAGCTTGCGACAAAGGCTGTTCTGACCGGTGGAATATTCAATGTGTTTGGTGACTGGTTCTTTGTATTTGCCCTGGACATGGGAATTATGGGAGCAGGTCTTGCCACCGCTATGGGCTCTGTTTTTTCGCTGATTATCATGCTGACGCATTTTGCGGGCAAAAAGAATACCATCCGGCTGGAAAAACCCGAAAAGCTGTTTTCCATGCTGAAGACTATCAGCGTGACCGGCTTTTCCACATTCTTTATAGATGTGGCGATGGGAATTCTTACAATGCTGTTTAACCGTCAGATACTGAGATATCTGGGAACAGATGCGCTGTCCGTTTATGGTATTATTATTAACATCAGTACCTTTGTACAGTGCTGTGCCTACAGCATCGGGCAGGCTTCCCAGCCGATTATTTCCACCAACTATGGGGCGGGAAAGGGAGAGCGGATAAAAGAGACTTTAAAATATGCGGTGGGCACCGCGGTGGTGTTCGGGGTAATCTGGACAGCCCTGGCAGAGGGCGTTCCGAACCTGTTTGTGCGGATTTTTATGACCCCGACAGAAGAAATACTGAGGATTGCGCCGTCTATCATCAGGAGATATGGTCTTTCCTTTTTGCTTCTGCCGCTTAACATCTTTTCGACCTACTACTTCCAGGCAGTGATGAAGCCTGCTATATCGTTTATTGTATCGGTGGGCAGGGGAGCGGTAATCAGCGGTATATTCATCCTGGCGCTGCCTGCGCTGGCAGGCGGGGATGCGATATGGTTTTCCATGCCGCTCACAGAGCTGATTGTTGCGGTTTACGTGGTTATTATGATGGTGAGGTGTACCGGGAGGCTCAGGACAGAAAAGCGTTCCTCCGGTCTGTGAGGAAGAAATCAAATAGGATGTCATCGGAGGACGCATCATCGCAATGATTGACAGTCGAACGGAAGATGTCGGGTGCGCCCGGTTATTGTAACAGATAACCGGGCGCTTTTTTGTTGCCATGCATACGACAAAAACGTCCGGTGGACGTTTTTTAGTTCAAAAATAAGAGAAAATCAGATTTGTTAAGAATTTTATCAGAATCGGTTAAGCATTTGGCGATAGAATCAGAAGAAAGTAATGGAGCAGGAATATCCTGGATGAGGTGACAGAATGAAAAAAGAAAGTATTTTAATTATTGAGGATGACCCGGATATCCGGGAGGGAGTCCGGATTCTTCTGGAAGGCGAAGATTATACGGTCACGGAAGCAGAAAATGGCAGGAAAGGTCTGGAGCTTCTGAATGCAGAAACGGACCTGGTGATTCTGGATGTGATGATGCCTGGAATGTCGGGAATCCGCACATGCGAAGAAATCCGGAAGGTATCCAATGTTCCGGTGCTGTTCTTAACGGCAAAATCACAGGAATCAGGTAAACTGATTGGTCTGATGGCAGGGGGAGACGACTATCTGCCGAAGCCATTTTCGTATTCCGAGTTACTGGGCAGAGTAAAAGCGCTGCTTCGGAGATACAGGGTTTACCGCGGAAAAAAAGAGGATGATGAAGACGCGGATGCATGTCTGGAAATGGCGGGAGTCCGGGTGCATAAAGTGTTTAACGATGTGGAGGTACGCGGGAAAAAGGTGGATTTGTCAGATATTGAATATCAGATGCTGCTTCTTATGATGAAGTATCCGGGGAAGATTTTTTCGGCACAGAACCTGTATGAAAGTGTCTGGGATGAACCTTATTTTTACACCTGCAACAGTACCGTTATGGTGCATATACGAAAACTGAGAGTAAAGATAGAAGAGAACCCGCAGGAACCCAGACTGATACAGACGGTATGGGGGAAAGGTTACCGGTTTGGAGTGGACGATGAATAAACGAAATTCTATTTATTTCAGGCTTTTAAAATTGCTGGTCATTGCCATGACCTGTACGGTAATCGTATACTCCGGCATGGAGGCGGTCAGTGCAAAATTGCTGGAATATTATTTTGAGCACTCGGATTATACTTCCAGACAGAATGATAAGCGGATAAACAACCTCCAGGAGTATATCCGTGATAACCAGATTAAAGCGTCCGATGCAGAGGAACTGACCAGATGGGTAAAGAAACAGTCTGTGGTATCGATTCAGGTATATCGCAGCGGGATGCTGGTTTATGATTCAAATTATCCGGAAGAAGAAGCCATTCAGGAAACGCCGTCCGGAAGGGAATTTTACGACTGGGAAACTTATTATATTCTGGAGTTTGAGGACGGGCAGGCGGAAGTAATTCTGTCGGGGTTTTATGATTATCAGATATACTGGTACGTAACACTTATCGGGCTTCTGATTAGTTTTGCTCTTTTTCTTGTCATTGTCATGCTGGGAATCAGAAAAACGATGAAATATATCCGTACCCTGAGCACGGAAATCGGGATTCTGGAAGGCGGCGACCTGAATTATGAAATCACGGTAAAGGGAAAGGATGAGCTGGCTGTGCTCGCACAGAGCCTGAACAGTATGCGGGAGTCATTTAAGGCTCAGATAGAACAGGATGCTTATCTGACACAGGCAAGCAGGAAGATGATTACGGAGATGTCCCATGATCTACGTACACCGCTGACCTCTATCATGCTGTATACTGAAATTTTATTGAAAAATAAATGCAGGGATGAGGAACAGAAGATATCTTATATCCAGAAAATTAATCATAAGGCCAGGCGGCTGAAGAAGCTGTCAGACCATTTGTTTGAATATGCATTGATTACAGGAGAGACGGAAGTAAAGCTGGAAGGACCGTACCCTGTCAAGGCGGTTTTTTATGATTTGCTCTCGGAAACAGTTTCTTATCTGGAACAGGAGCAGTTTCATGTTGCTTTGACCTTTACATGGGAATCATATTTTATCCGGATTAATCAAGGCTATGTTGCCCGGATTTTTGACAATCTGACGTCAAATATAGTGAAATATGCGGACAGGGAAGCTCCGGTTCTGATTCAATCTGTCAGCTCACAATATAGTGTGGGAATCGCAATGAAAAACAGAAAAAAGATTCCGGACGGAAAAAATGAGAGTAATAAAATCGGTCTTCAGAATGTTCAGAAGATGATGGAAAAGATGGGAGGACGGTTTGTTTTAGAGAATGATGAGAAGGATTTTGCAGTGACGCTTTTATTTCCAATAGCTGCCTCAAAATGTAACAAAACTCTTTCAGTGTCATAATTTCGGACAGATGTTTTTGCGTGTCTGATGACTTTGCTGGTTTGATTTTCTATAATGGAAACAAACAAAAGAACGGAGGAATTCCTATGATAGAAAAAGTAAACCCCAGCCATCCTGATAAACTGGCGGACAGAATTGCCGGCGCGATTGTGGATCTGGCGTATGAAATCGAAGCTGACCCCCGGATAGCTACAGAGGTGCTGATTGGACATGGACAATGCCATGTGATTATGGAAACATCTGTACAGATAGACCGGGATGCCATTCATAAGGCAATTTATCGTATTGGCGGGGACATAAAACCGGATATCTTGGTTGTTCCACAGGATACTTATTTATCAAAAAACCAGCAGGGAAAGCTGCGCTGCGGCGATAACGGTATTTTCAAAGGAACACCACTTACACAGGAGCAGAAAAAGCTCTCTGAGATTGCCCGCAAAATTTACCGGGAATATCCTGCCGATGGCAAGTACATTCTGGACGGGGACAGGCTGATTATCTGTCAGAGCAATGCCGGCTCGGAAGCACTCCGCGCAGAGTATCCCCATGCAGAGATTAATCCGCTGGGAGACTGGACGGGAGGAACAGACGTAGATACGGGCGCTACAAACCGCAAACTCGGTTCTGATATGGCGGACTCTGTCACCGGAGGCGGACTTCACGGAAAGGATTTGTCAAAAGCGGATGTTTCTGTGAATATCCATGCGTTTCTGAAAGCGCAGCAGACAGGGAAACCCGTACAGCTTTGCTGTGCTATCGGCGATGAAGAGATTGACGGTATGCCGTATTCGGAAATTGTAGAGGAAGCGAAAGAATATATCCGGCACATCGGCGGTTTTGAAAAACTGGCAGAGTGGGGACTGTTTTGATACAGACAATAACAGAGGAGAGCAGCTATGAGTAAAATCAATCGCAATACCGGAAATCTTCTGACCTGTATTCTGGAAATTCTGATAGGAATTCTTCTTTTGGTTGACCCTGTTGGATTCACGTCCGGAATTATTATTATCTTTGGTATCGTCCTCGTGGTCGGTGGAATTATAAGCACGTTCGGATATTTCCGGGCAGATGCTGAGACCGCCTCGCAGGGAAACGGTCTGGTAAAGGGAATCCTGTTTGTTATGCTGGGACTTTTCTGCATTACAAAATCAGAGTGGTTTCTTGTCACATTCCCGGTGCTTACTGTTTTTTACGGAATACTGACTTTAGTCAGTGGTGTAAGCAAAGTGCAGTGGGCGGTAGATATGCTTCGTACCAGACAGAAATACTGGTTTGTTGAAGTTATTGGCGCGGTTCTGACGATTGTCTGCGCTGTTTTGATACTGACAAATCCGTTCGCATCAACGGATGTTCTGTGGACCTTTATAGGAATCACAATGATTGCCGAGGCAGTTGTGGATGTGGCGGCGTTTGTCCTAGGTCGCAAATAATGTGTAATGTGTAAAATCTGGGCTGCCGGGTATTTTATCCGGCAGCTTTTTTAAAGTGCTATGTCCCGTGTGTGCCACGTATTCTTTTTCCTGTTCAGCAAAAATCACTTTTAGTTTTTTATCCCACCCCCCCCGGACTCCTTTCGTAATTTGAAGAATTATTTTGTATTATTTGTTTTTATAGTATTTTTTCCTATATTGTGCCGGAGATATCCCATATTTTTTCTTAAATAAAAGATAGAAGTTTTGTCTTGAATGAATGCCGACCAGTTCATCAATGTTACCTATTGGAATATTTAGTTCTGTAAGATAATAAAGAGATTTTTCTATACGTATGTTGTTCAGGTAAGTCCAGACACTCATCCCGGTTTCCTGCTTGAAAAGGCGCTCCATATATATTTTATTAAGAGAAAGATGATTCGCAATTTCATCAAGACTATTAATTTCAAAATAATGATAATGGATATAGTTTTTAACTTGTTCTGTATAGGTACGGGAGGGCACCTGATAATATGCTGCATTCATGATATCAATTATAAATTTGTTTATCAATAGATTTAAATGCCAAAGAGGTTCATTTGCCTGAAACGTATCGTTAATTTCCCGGACAGAGGAAAACAGGTGCCCGGCATTTTTTAGAACGATGCCTGAATCCAGGCGATTAAAGAAGCTCTGCATATAAGGAAAAACGCTGAGAATGTTCTGGAAGGAGCCGGAATTTGGCTCCAGTGCTTCCTGCATACATAGAATACTCATGTTCAGACAGGATTCGGGAACGTCATAGTCGTGAGGATTATATCCGTTGTGAATAAATAAAGAACGACGGTTTAAATGGACGGAATGATTACAAAAATGATAGGTGCATGAACCATCTACAATATAATCAATTTCTATGCATCCTTTGCTATGCTGGTGAAAGTCCTGATGATACTTTTTCCAATTTACGTAGTAAATTTCTTTTGGAATCAGACAAAAATCCGGATTTAAAATATCAAAGCTCACGTTGTATCCTCCATTTCTGAAATATGCTGGTCAAAAATGTAATAAATATAAACTATATAATACATCCATTGTGTTTCTTTTGCAAATAGTATTTTGGAAAAAAGAATAGTATACTTTTACCGTGGTTAAGAAAAATGCACAAATTACATGGATTACAAATGAAAAGCGGATATATTATTTTGTGCATTTGTGCGTAATTCTTTAATAAAAAACTGGAAAGGAGCTAAAGAAAAATGAAAAGGAAATTAAACAAAGTAATGGTCGGAATGATTGTGACAGCAGCGGCGGTAACATGCATGGCACCGATGGCATATGCAGATGACGAGGTGACATTAACATATTGTACCTGGAATGAAAACCAGAGGGATTCTATCCAGGCTACGATTGATGGTTTTGAAGCAGAAAATCCCGATATTAAGGTTGAGCTTCAGATTACACCCTGGGGCGAGTATTGGACAAAACTGGAAGCTGCGGCAACCAGCGGAAACATGCCGGATATTGTGACCATGCATACAAATCAGATTGAGAGATATGTAAATGGTGGTGTTATGGCTGCTATGGACGACCTTGCAGATTATGATGAAACATTCAGCTATGACAATTATGATGAAGGAATTACTGACCTTTATGTTTATGATGGTGTACATTATGGCGTTCCCAAGGATAAGGACTGTGTTGTTCTGGTATATAATAAAAAGCTGTTCGATAATGCCGGGGTAGAATATCCGACTGCTGACTGGACCTGGGATGATCTGGATGATGCAGCGGCAAAGCTTACGGACAAGGAAAACGGTATTTATGGATTTAATGCTTACAATAATGACCAGGAGGCATGGGGCAACTTTATTTATGCAAATGGCGGTGATTTTTTGAATGAAGATGGAACAGCGTCTGGATTGGATACACCGGAAGCGATGGATGCTATGAATTTCTTTATGGAATTAAATGAAAAGTATTCTCCTTCCAAAGAAATGCAGGCGGAAGTTGATGCTGTATCGATGTTTGCGACAGGAACGGTGGCGATGCAGACGATTGGAAACTGGCAGCTTAGCTATTTTATAGATAATGAGACAATCAAAGATGATTTTGCAATCGCAATGCTTCCTTCGACCCCGGATGGAAAACGTTCTACAATAAGTAATGGACTGGCACTTTCCATTCCGGCAGACTGCAAAAATATGGATGCGGCAAAGAAATTCGTGGCATATGCAAGCTCACAGAAGGGAATGGAAGAGGCAGCAGAAGGACCGGCAATACCGTGCTATAATGGCGTGGATGAGGTATGGGCGGAAGCGCATAAGGATATGTACGACACACAGGTGATTCTGGACAGCCTGCAGTTTGGAAAGCAGCTCCGCGGAAGTGAAAAGAAAAATGAGTGGGGCGAGATTATGTATAGTTATGTAGGGAAGATTTTTGACGGAACTATGAATGTAGAAGACGCATTTACGCAGGCATCTGAGGAAATGAATGAAGTGCTTACACAGTAACAGCTCAAGATATTCTGAGAGGGGATAGATGTGAAGAAGAAAGTAAAGCACTGGGCATGGGGCTACATGTTTGTAGCCCCGACCATCATAGGATTGATTATATTAAATATCTGGCCAATAATAGAAACCTTTATTTTAAGCTTTCAGAAAAGTCTTGGTTTTAACCGGTATGAATTTTCCGGTCTGACAAATTACATAAAAGTGTTTTCTGACCCTGAAGTATGGACAAGCCTGAAAAATACGTTTGTTTTCGCTTTGATATCGGTTCCGGTTGGTATATTTATCAGCCTTCTGGTAGCATGGCTTTTATGTAAGCCGATTCGGGGGACATCTGTTTACCGCATGCTTTTCTTTCTGCCGATGGTAGCGGCACCGGCTGCTGTGACAATGGTATGGACATGGATTTTTAATACGGAGTTCGGGGTGCTGAATTATTTACTTGGCTTCCTTGGAGTGCAAAAGATATCCTGGCTGAATGACCCCCGTTACACCATGTTTTCTATTATTCTGATTGCAATCTGGAGCAGTATGGGGCAGCAGATTATTATTTTGATTGTAGCGATAAAAAATGTTCCGAAGGTATATTATGAAGCAGCAGAACTGGATGGAGCCAATGAAAGAGCAAAGTTTTTCAGGATTATGATGCCGCTTGTTTCACCAAATATTTTTTTCCTGACAGTAACCGGAATCATCGGAGCACTCAGTCAGTTTGATATTGTGTATATGATTTATGGAACAGGTAATTCATCGGCGCTGGATTCCGTGAAAACAATCATGTATCAATACTATCGGGCAGCTTTTGTATCACAGGACAAGCCGTATGCGTCTGCCATTGCAGTTGTGACACTGGTCATTATTTTTGCA
Source organism: Marvinbryantia formatexigens DSM 14469 (assembly GCF_025148285.1). NCBI lineage: Bacteria > Bacillati > Bacillota > Clostridia > Lachnospirales > Lachnospiraceae > Marvinbryantia > Marvinbryantia formatexigens. The sequence continues at coordinate 2,227,600 of NZ_CP102268.1, forward strand.
CTGACGGTAGTTCAGATGAAGCTTCAGAAGAAGATTGTATTTTATGAATAGGAAGGGAGTGCTGTTATGAAATCGAAAAAAAGATATCCGGCAGTGCATCTGATTCTTATCCTTTTGGGTATGGTAATGGTTTTTCCATTTATCTGGATGATTTTGTCTTCTTTTAAAACTGTTGGTGAGCAAATGTCCCTGCCAATTAAAATTTTTCCGTCGAGCTTCACCTATACGGAAAATTATAAGCAGGCTCTGGAAGCGGTACCTTTTGTGAAGCTGTATATAAATACTCTGTTAATGATTGCCGGAAGATGTATCTGTGCAATTCTGTTTTCAAGTATGGCTGGATATGGATTTGCAAGATTTCAGTTTCCGGGAAAAAATCTGTTATTTATGCTGGTATTAATTCAGATGATGGTGCCGGGACAGGTATTTATTATTCCACAATACCAGATGCTGTCAAAACTGGGGATGCTGAACACCATATTTGCATTGATTTTCCCAGGGCTGGTCAGCGCTTATGGAACGTTTCTGCTCAGACAGCAGTATATGTCTTTGCCCAAAGAGCTGGAAGAAGCTGCCGTATTAGATGGATGCAATCCCTGGCAGACCTTTACAAAAATTATGCTCCCGGTTACACGTTCCAGCATTTCGGCTTTAGGTGTTTTTACTGCACTTTTTGCATGGAAGGATTTGATGTGGCCGTTAATTGCAAATAATGACATCGACAAAATGTCTCTTGCTCCTGGTCTTTCTGTCCTGCAGGGTGTTTGTATGACAAATAAAGGTGCTCTGATGGCAGGAAGTGTAATTGCCACAGTTCCGATGGTTATTTTGTATTTTGTTTTTCAGAAACAATTTATGGAAGGAGTTGCCCAGTCGGGCATTAAGGGATAATACAGATGAATAAAAACAAATTTGCGGTTACGCCGCCGAGGGGATGGAACAGCTTCGATTATTATGATGCCAATGTCAGGGAACAGGAAATTCGGGCGAATGCAGAATATATGGCTGACAATTTAAAACAGTATGGCTGGGAATACGTGGTTGTTGATATTCAATGGTATGCGTATGACACGGGTACACAGAGGGAAAAATATGAATATATTCCATTTAGCCGTGTTGAAATGGATGAATATGGACGACTTCTGCCATGTCCGGAACGTTTTCCTTCCTCAGTGGGAGGAAGAGGTTTCGCTCCGCTTGCAGAATATGTACATAGTCTGGGATTAAAATTCGGGATACATATTATGAGAGGAATTCCACGGACTGCTGCGGAACGCCATCTGCAAATAAAAGGAACTGCCAGAACAGCGGATGAGATTGCAGACCCCGGTTCGGTATGTTTATGGAACCCGGATATGTATGGGCTTCGGGATATGGAAGAGAGTCAGAGCTATTATGATTCGCTGATGGAGCTTTATGCTTCCTGGGGAGTGGATTTTGTGAAATGCGATGATATCTGTAATTCCCGTATGCTTTCGGGAAAAAGTGATGCGCAGCAGTCAGAAATCCGGATGCTTTATCATGCAATTCAAAAATGCGGCAGACCGATTGTACTGAGTCTTTCGCCGGGACCGGCGCTTTTGGAGCGCGGAAGTTTTTATTCTGAATATGCGAACATGTGGCGGCTGACGGGGGATTTCTGGGATAATTGGACTCAATTAAGGGATATGTTTGAGCGCTGCGAAAAATGGGCATCTTATGTGAAAAAAGGCTGCTATCCGGATTGTGATATGCTGCCGCTGGGATGGATTGGAAAAGGTTTTCTTGAGGAACGAAAAACCAGATTCACGCAGGCTGAGCAGAAAACGATGATGACGTTATGGAGCATTTGTCATTCTCCATTATTTTTAGGGGCAGAATTAACCAGGCTGGACAAAGAGACACTGGAGCTGATTACACAGCAGGAGGTACTCGCATTGAATTCTGCGATGGATAATGAAGTGCTCCAGTTGATGAAAAATGAGGATGAGGCTATCTGGGTTAGCAGAAATCCGGGTGGTCAGAAATTATATGTGGCAATGTTCAATTTTAAAAATCAGACAGCAAATATAATTCTTCCGAAAGGGCTTTTGGCCGATAAAGATGTACAGTTTGAGACATATCACAGAGTGACAGATGTATGGGATGATTGTGAAATACCGGAGGTTCCGGATGCGTATATGGCAGAGGCGCATGGAGTCCGGTTATTACGATTTGAACAGTAGATTTACACTAAATAAATTGATTATCGCCCCAAGCCCCTGATTTATGCGGGTTTGCGGGCGCTTTTTTAAGCGGTTAAAGGATTTATACCATTTATACCTTTCCCTCAAAGCCGCGTTTCTATTGCGTAACAAATCAACAGCAAAGGAGCTATGACTTATCTTTTTTGTGCCATTCGTTCAAGACTGCTTCCACTTGTGCGATTAACTGCTCTTTGTTCGGGATATAGGAAACATAACGGGAAGCAAAGATTGTATTTGACAGACCGCCGAGAGCATATTCAGCGGTCACACTGTCCTTCTGACAATAACAGCCGTTCATAGAGTGATGTGGAAATCTGGCGTTTCAGTTCCCGTATCGACCACCCGGAATTGATTGACTCCTTTTCGTAAAAGCTGCGCTTATCTGCGTCGGAAATAGTCAAAAGCTCACAGTAATGTGACCACGACAATTTAACAGACACTGTCTGTTGAATTTGATAGGTCTGATAAAAACGTCGCATAAATTGGAGATTAAAAACAGAAAAATGCTAAAAGTTGCAAAAATCTTTTCTAAACCTGCGCAAAGATATTGAACAGGCGATTGCTTTATGATAATATAGAACAGAAAACGGTATCAAGTTGCAAAAATCTTTTGAAATGAGGTTATTGAATGGAGATTCGCAGAGATTTCTACCTGGATAAATTGATAAAAAGAAAGAACAACGGACTAATTAAGGTTATTACTGGTATTCGCAGATGTGGTAAGTCCTATCTGCTTAATAACCTTTTCTATCATCATTTATTGGATAGTGGCGTGGACACCAGCCATATTATACGTTTTGCTTTTGATTCAGCGGACGATTTGTATTTGATTGGCGAAAGCCTTATCGGGATTGAAAAAGAAAAGCGTGGGGTGGACCCTGAAAAATTCATGGCTTATGTCCGGACCAAAGTTGTTGACGATGAAATGTATTATTTGCTGCTGGATGAAATACAGATGCTGGACTGCTTTGAAGCTGTACTGAACGGTTATCTGCGCAAGGATAACATGGATGTATTCGTGACAGGAAGTAATGCAAAACTCCTGTCCAAAGATATTGCTACCGAGTTTGCTGGTCGTGGTGATGAAGTTCATATGTATCCTCTGAGCTTTGCAGAGTTTATGTCTGTGTATGAAGGCGACAAGTATATGGGATTGTCCGAGTATATGCTTTATGGCGGCATTCCTTTGGTCGTTCTGCGCGATGGGGCAAATGATAAAGCTGCGGCATTGCAGAACCTGTTCAGCGAAATTTATATCCAGGATATATTCAGGCGGAACCGTGTCAGGAACATCGGTGAAATGGAGGATTTGCTGAATATTCTTTCTTCTGCGATAGGTTCGCTGACTAATCCGGAGAAGCTTAAAAATACTTTCAGGACCGTAAAGAAATCAAAAATAACTTCCAATACCATTAAAAAGTATTTAGATTATTTTGAAGATTCATTTCTGATTGAGTCTGCGCAGCGCTATGATATCAAGGGAAAGGCATATATTGAGACTCCTAAAAAATATTATTTTTCTGACCTTGGACTTCGGAATGCAAGAATTAACTTTCGTCAGTTTGAGCAGACCCATTCTATGGAAAATGTGATTTACAATGAACTTCGTATGCGTGGTTACAGAGTGGATGTGGGCGTTGTACCTATCGCTGAAAAAGACCAGAACGGGAAAGTAACACGCAAGCAGTTGGAAGTTGATTTTGTGTGTAATCTTGGCTCTTCCAGATACTATATTCAATCAGCATACACACTGCCTGATGAAGCAAAGCGCACTCAGGAGATCAGACCATTCAGAAAGATTGATGATTCTTTCAGGAAAATCATTATTACCAGAGACATCGTGCCGATGCATTATGATGAATATGGTATCCTGACTGTAAATATTTATGATTTTCTGCTTGACCCGAAATGCCTTGAAAAATAAAGATGTAACAAAATCTGATGGTATTTGCTGATTTTAGCAATACCGGCGATGTTTATCGTTCCGGACGGAAAAGAGCGGGGCTGTCAGTAAGGCAGTCCCGCTTTTCATACGTCATGCATACAGGGCAAGCCAGGAACGAAACAGATACATGCTCTGCCGGGAGTGTGTATGTACATTGTGCTCCAGATAGGTGTACTGCCGGGTTCCGGGAAGCTTCTGAAACAGTGCTTCCACAGAAGCCGGGGAGCAGACATCATCCTGCCCGCCGGCGGACAGCATAACGGGCTGCCGGAGCCGGTGCGCGTGAGAGAATGTGTCGATGTAACCAAGGCGGTTCCAGAACTGTGCGGAAGGAACTTCACCATACGCCTTCTGCAGAATGCCGTAAGCATTTCCGGAGAGACCGGATAACGGAAAAGCGGTCAGAAAAGGGAGGTCAGCGCATACGCAGCGTACCTGTCCGCCCAGGATGGAGGCGAGAAGCAGACTTGCGCCGCCGCCCTGGCTGGTCCCGAACAGGGAAAGCCTGTCGGGCAGTACGCAGAGCTGACGCTGTATCCAGTGAATCGCCGCCAGACAGTCAAGAAGCCAGTCTTCATATCCGCCGGGCAGTCCACGGGCTGTGCGATCGAGCACTGGCCAGTTACCATCGTCCATCAGCAGCTCTTCCCGGCTGCCGGACGGCGTAACGTATCCCAGCGGCGAAATATGGAGAATATGGTATCCGTCATCATTGATTTGCGGATGCATACTGATATAGCCTCCGTAGCCGGGAAGATTTATCAGGAGAGGAGCCGGTTCCTTCATCGCTGGCTGCCAGTACCCGTAAAATGTGTGGTCCGGCATGTCAAAACGGATAAACTTATTAATCAGTGCATTTGGACCGTTTCCAAAGCAATGCCGGACTGGCATATCATCGGTAAAAGTGCCGGAGACAGAAATTTCCCGGCTTTTTGCGAGGAGCGCATCGCACCAGGCGTCAATCGAATTTTCTGACGGATAGCAGGAAAATGCGGCGTCACGGTCATAACAGATAGCTTCATACATTAGCGGTACCTCCTTATACGATGTTTTTTCTGAAAGCTTTTTTACAGTTTAGCAGATTTGCAGAAAAAAGATACAGCAAAAACTGCCCATTGCTATAAATATTCGATTGTATTATGATTGATTTATTATGAAGACACAGTGCGTTTTGTTATGGCAGAAACAGATTGCTGTCTGTTGGAAGGAGAAAGAACGATGGATGCAATTTACAGTAATTATGCGCCCACTTTTTTATACGTGGACAAGTACCGGTTTGCGGAGAGCTGGATTTACCGGGAGAGCAGGATTCCCTATTGTATGCTCCGCTATATCTGCTCCGGGAGAGCAAAATTTATAGTGGACGGAAAAGAGTATATTGTAAAAGAAAATGATGTATTTTATATCCCGCAGGGGAGTACCCTTGCCTGCAGCGCGCTGGAGAAGATAGTTTTTATCAGTGTGCGTTTTGTCGATTCCATACAGATACCGGGAGAGGATATGCTGCTGAAGCTCTGGAACATCCGGCAGCAGTATTACTGCGGAGCCGGTACCGAGATGCGGGAATGGTTTGAAAAGATGTATCAGTCGGCAATATCGCGGGCAATGTATAAACGGCTGGAAACGTGCGGATACCTGAATCTGATATGCGCCGGGCTTGCCAGACGGTCGGGAGCCAGTGAGGAGCCGGAGGAGACTGTTCAGAGCGAGCGTATTACAATGGAGTCCATGATTAACATGAAATATATCCGCAAGCGTGTCCTGGCTTCACAGAAGGATACCGACCCGCGGGTCCAGATGGTGGTGGATTACATTACGCTGCATCCGGAAGAAAATCTGACACGGGAAAAACTATGCACAATGACCGGAGTCAGCGAGAGCACGCTGAGACGTTTGTTTAAGGCGGAAATGGGGAAGAGCATTTATGAGTTTACCAAAGATACCAAAATGATGTATGCCGCGCATTTGCTGATGACGACGATGGAGTCGATTTCGGAAATCGGCTACCGGCTGGGCTACGAATCGCCCAGTTATTTTACCAGACGTTTCCGGGAAAATTTTGGGGTCAGCCCACAGACATACCGGAAAAATTCCAGAGAAGCATAAATTGTGCAATCTGCACAAAAAACAAGGGCTAAATTTGACATGCAGAAAGAGAAATAAAAATAAACATTTATAAAATGAGCGGATATTTATAGTATTTCCTATAAAATGCATAGCGAGCCTTCTGAAATACTGTTATACTCTAAATAACTTAAAAACACGGGAGAGCGGAAAATAAGCAACGGTTCAGCCGGTACGACGCATTATTTCTGATACTTGAACAAGGCTGAATGGCTGCAAAAATAAGGCTCCCGCACGAAAAGTCAAAAGGAGGTTTCTATGAAAGGAAAAAAAGTTTTAGGTCTGATGCTTGCAGCGGCGCTTTCGGCGGCATGTGCGGTGCCGGTCGGAGCAGAGGAAACAGGGGACAATCTCAGCGGTGAAATTACATTCTGGCACTCATTCACCCAGGGCGTCCGCATGGAGGCTGTGCAGGATGCGGCAGCCAAATTTATGGAATTGCATCCGGATGTTAAAATTAACATTGAAACAATGTCGTGGAGCGATTTCAAGACAAAATGGAATGCGGGCATTACCACGGGCGATTTGCCGGACATGAGCACGACCTGCGGAACTGCCGAGGTTGCGGAGCTTGTCAATGCGGGAATCATCCAGCCGATGGATGAAACGATAGATGCTGTCGGACGCGACCGCTTCTCCGATACGGTGCTTGACGAGCTGAGCTATGAGGGCGCTACTTACGGTCTGCCGTACTATTCTCACGCGCAGGTGATGTGGTACCGTTCCGATTTGCTGGAAGCGGCGGGACTGGAGGTGCCGACCACCTGGGATGAGCTTTACGATGCCGCTGTTGCGCTTACGGATGCGGAAAACGGGCAGTACGGCTGTGCGGTTTCCCTGAGCACGGAGGACTTTATCGGAACGCGTTATCTGAACTTCTATGTCCGTTCGGGCGGCGGCAGCCTGCTGAACGACGACCTAACAGCGAACTTTACAAGCGACCTTGCCATCGAGGGAATCAAATACTGGGTAAAGATGTTTGAAAACTGCTCTCCGGCGGAGGCAATCAACTACGGTATCAATGACCACGCAATGCTGTATTACCAGGGCATCACGGCGTTTGACTTTAATTCGGGCTTCCAGATTGGCGGGGTGCAGACAAACCGTGAGGACCTCACAGAATACATTTCCTGCGCAGATTTGCCGAAAATCAATGCGGATGACGAATATTACAGTGCGGAGGCATCCCATATCCCGCTTGTAATTTATAACAGTACGGAGCATACGGACATCTGCGAGGCGTTTATCGAATTTTTGCTGGAGGAAGATAATTATCTGGAATTCCTCAGCGCGGTTCCGGTAGGAATGCTGCCCTCCATCAGCGGTATTGCGGATACGGAAGCATACAAGGCGGATGCGACGCGCCAGCAGTTCGCGGAGGAAGAGGCAGTCATCACCAAAGCAATGCAGAACGGCACGGCGATTGGATTTGAGCACGGACTGAGCGCGCAGGCGGGACTTCTGACCAGCAACGGTATTATAGAGACGATGTTCCAGGATATTATTGTAAACGGAACGGATGTTGAGACAGCCGCGCAGAATGCAGAAGACCAGATGAATGAGCTGTTTGAAACTATGATAGGATAAGAAATCTGATTTCATCAGACGGGAAGTATTTACAGCGGACAGGGCAGTTGTGTCTCCTGTCCGTTTTTGCACTCAAATTTACTGGTTTTCATGCATAGTGGCGCCTGTACAGGCAGGCGTGTTTACAAGGAGGGAGAAGCTATATGAATTTGGCACCCGGAAAAAGAAGAAAAAGGGCGGGAGGGCAGCTTACACGGTGGCTGTTTGTGCTTCCGGCTATGGCGGTCGTTGTCTGCCTGCTGATATACCCTGTTCTTTCCACCGTGTTTTACAGCTTTACCAACCGGACCATGATTCGCACGACCTATTCGATGGTCGGTCTGAAAAATTATATCAATATTTTAACGGATAAAAACTTCTACAATGCGTTTCTTCATTCGCTCATCTGGACAGTCGGAAGCGTTGCCGGACAGCTTGTCGTGGGCTTTATCGGCGCTCTGTGTCTCAACCGGGTGAAAAACCATATTGCAAGAAATGTATTTCGGGTTATCTGCATTATTCCGTGGGCGTTTCCCGCGATTGCGACCGCTATGACGTGGAAGTGGATGCTGAACGGAATTTACGGTTTTGTTCCGACCATGCTGATGGAGCTTGGACTGACGGATGGTCTGGCGCAGTTTCTCAGCAGCAATCTGGCTATGCCGACGCTTATTTTTATCAATATCTGGTTCGGCGCACCGCTGATTATGGTGAATGTGTACGCTGCCCTGCAGACCATTCCCCGTGACCAGTATGAGGCGGCACAGATTGACGGAGCGAGCGGACTGCAGTCGTTTATTTATATTACGGTACCGCATATCCGTTCCGTAGTAGGACTTCTCGTGGTGCTGAGGACAGTCTGGGTATTCAATAATTTCGATTTGATTTATATGATTACCGCCGGCGGACCTGCGGGCTCCACGACCACGATGCCGTTATATATCTATGATACGGGCTGGACAGGAAGGATGGTCGGCAAAGCTTCCGCCGCCTCTGTTCTGCTGCTGTTGTTCCTGGTTATTATAACGCTGCTTTACTTTAAGGTGATTGGGAGATGGGAAAAGGAGGAGAAGCGATGAGAAAGAGCAGAAAATTTTCCGTAAGCGGCGGATTATCCTATCTTTATTTAACCATTCTTGCCATTGTTTCGGTTTTTCCGCTGCTGTGGCTGCTGGTATCCGCTTTTAAATCCAGCAATGAAATGCTGGGAAATCCGACCTCCTTCTGGCCGAAGGAATGGACGCTGGAGAATTTTAAGACCGTTCTGGTTACGCTGAATTTTACGGTGAATATCAAAAACAGCCTGATTGTGGCGCTGTCCACGACGCTTATCTGTACCGTGATTGCGGCGCTGGCAGCTTACGGTATCATCCGTTTTTTCCCGAAGCTGGGAAACATCATGACAAAGATGCTGATTACATCGTACATGTTCCCGGCAATCATGCTGGTGATTCCTTACGCGGTCGTCATGGGAAAAATAGGACTGACGAATACGCGCGGCGGACTGGTACTGGTTTATCTGTCTTTCAGCGTACCGTATGCCGTCTGGATGCTGATAGGATTTTTTAAAACGGTTCCCGTGGAGATTGAGGAGGCGGCGCGAATCGACGGCGCCAACCGCATCCAGGTTTTTGCAAGAGTTGTGGTGCCCCTCGTGCGTCCGGGTATTGTATCTACAGCAATCTATACATTTATCAACGCATGGAATGAATTTTTGTATGCAATGCTGCTGGTCAGCAGCTCCAGCAAATCTGCACTGTCGGTGGCGGTCAAAACGCTGTCAGCCGCCGATATTGTGGACTGGGGAGCACTGATGGCAGCCAGCGCGCTGGTCGTTCTGCCGTCAATCGTATTCTTCTGTCTTATTCAGAATAAGCTTGCCGGAGGACTTTCGGACGGTGCGGTGAAGTAGAAATGATGTTGGGGTTCCAGGGGCTTACACTCACTATAGAGCTGGCTCATGTGGGTTCAGACCTTTTGACCCTGGCATCAAAAAATATAAATATCGAAAGGATGAGAAAGATTATGCAGACAATCGGTTATGCAGTGGTTGGTACAGGATATTTTGGAGCTGAGCTGGGAAGAATCATGGCAGGACAGGAGGGAGCGAAAATCGTGGCGGTCCTCGACCCGGAGAATGGACGTGCAATCGCAGAGGAATACGGATGTGATCTGGAGACAGACCTTGATACGCTCTGCGCGCGTGAGGACGTGGATGCGGTAATCGTCGCAACACCCAATTATCAGCATAAGGAGCCGGTGCTGGCGGCGGCGCGGCACGGGAAAAATGTTTTTTGTGAAAAGCCAATCGCACTGAGCTATGCGGACTGTGACGAGATGGTCAGAGCCTGCCAGGAGGCGGGGGTAATCTTTATGGCGGGACACGTCATGAATTTTTTCCGGAGCGTGCATCATGCGAAGCAGTTAATCAATGAGGGAAAGATAGGAAAAGTGCTGTACTGTCATTCGGCGCGCAACGGCTGGGAGGAGCCGCAGCCTTCGGTCAGCTGGAAAAAGGTGCGGGCAAAATCGGGCGGCCATCTTTATCACCACATTCACGAGCTGGACTGTATCCAGTTTATCATGGGACCGGCGGCGCAGGTCACTATGACCGGCGGAAATGTGGCGCACCGGGGACCGCAGTTCGGGGACGAGGATGATATGCTGTTTTTGTCTCTGGAGTTTGGCAACAATACCTATGCGATTTGCGAGTATGGCTCCGCCTTCCGTTACCCGGAGCATTACGTTCTGATTCAGGGAACAAAGGGAGCTATCCGGATTGACATGTGCAACGTGGGAATGACGGTACATACGGAAGAAGGTGATGAGCATTATCTGACGCATGAGACAAAGGAGGAGGACGACGACCGCACCCGGATTTATCACAGCACGCAGATGGACGGGGCGATTATGTACGGAAAGCCCGGAAAGCTGCCGCCGATGTGGCTGCACAGCATCATGAAAAAGGAAATGGCGTATTTTAACGGTCTGATGCACGGGGAAAAGCCGGATGACGAATTCAGGGATTTGCTTAACGGAAAAGCTGCCCGCGCGGCGATTGCCACGGCGGACGCAGCGACCCTCTCCCTGCGGGAAAATAGAAAGGTCTGCGTCTCGGAGATTACGGAGGGCTGCCGGAGGCAGACAACAATATAAGGAAACGGATGGAAAGGGGAACGGAGGCGTTCCTCTTTCGTTTACCATTTTATAGCACAAATCTGCTGCAAAATAATGCTACTCTAAAGCTCTTGTTGTTAAAATCAAACAAAATAATGCGGTCGAATCCTGCTATTGTCTAGTGACAGATAGCGCCTATCTGTGGTATAGTCAAAATACCGAAAACGGAATAAAATTGTAAACGGAGGAAATGCAAAATGAACAAAAAAATTTTAACAGCAGCTCTCGCAGCTACGATGCTGGCAGGTCTTGGACTTACCGCTGGTGCAGAAGGTGAAACGATTGGCGTTGCAATGCCGACACAGGACCTTCAGAGATGGAACCAGGACGGCGAAAACATGAAGGCTCAGCTGGAAGAGAAAGGCTACGTAGTAGACCTTCAGTATGCAGGAAATGATTCCGCTACACAGGCTTCCCAGATCGAGAACATGATCGCTAACGGCGACCAGCTTCTGGTTGTTGCTTCCATCGACGGCGACTCCCTTGGAACCGTTCTTGCGCAGGCAAAAGAAGCAGGCATCCCGGTTATCGCATATGACCGTCTGATCATGAACACGGATGCAGTTTCCTACTATGCAACCTTCGATAACTACCTGGTAGGTAAGACACAGGGTGAATTCCTTGTAGACGCTCTGGATCTGGAGAACCAGGATGGACCGTTCAACCTGGAAATGGTAACAGGCGATCCGGGCGACAACAACGTAAACTTCTTCTTCGGCGGCGCTATGGACGTTCTTCAGCCGTACATCGATGCAGGCAAGCTGGTTGTTCCGTCTGGTCAGATGACAAAAGATGAAGTAGCTACCCTTAACTGGGCAACCGACGCTGCACAGTCCAGATTCGAGAACATCCTGTCCTCCAACTATGCAGACGGCACGACTCTTCATGCAGTGCTTGCTTCCAACGACTCCACAGCACTTGGCGTTGTGAATGCTCTGGCAGCTAACTACACTGGCGAGTACCCGATCATTACCGGTCAGGACTGCGATATCGCAAACGTTCCGCACATCGTTGATGGCACACAGGCTATGTCCGTATTCAAGGATACCCGTGCTCTGGCATCCAAGGTTGTTGAAATGGTTGACGCTATCATCACAGGAGCTGAGGTTCCGGTAAATGATACTGAGACATATGACAACGGCACAGGCGTTATCCCGTCATTCCTTTGCGAACCGACAGCAGTTACCGCTGATAATTACAAAGAGATTCTGATTGATTCCGGTTACTACACAGAGGATCAGATTCAGTAAGAAACAGGCAGCAATAGAGTTTTATACAGGCGGGCTTTGCGTCCGCCTGTTCTTGATGATACCCGTGCCGGAGGGGGCATGTGCAGACAGCTCCTGCGGGCGCGCAAATATTATCTGAAAGTTTGGAGGGAGCAATTTTGGCAAAAATACTGCTGGAAATGAAAAATATTACCAAAACATTCCCCGGTGTAAAGGCACTTGACAACGTAAATCTTCAGGTGGAGGAGGGCGAGATCCACGCGCTTGTCGGCGAGAACGGAGCGGGCAAATCCACACTGATGAACGTGCTGTCCGGCGTCTATCCTTTCGGCTCTTATGAGGGCGATATCATCTACGACGGCGAGGTGTGTAAATTCCATCATATTAAAGAGAGCGAAGAGAAAGGGATTGTTATTATTCACCAGGAGCTTGCGCTGATTCCGTACATGTCGATCGGCGAGAACATGTTCCTGGGAAATGAACGCGGAAAAAAAGCTTCTATCAACTGGGACGAGACCTATGGGGAAGCTGAAAAATATATGAGACAGGTGGGACTGACGGAATCCTCCCGCACACTGATCAAGGACATCGGCGTTGGCAAGCAGCAGCTTGTGGAAATCGCAAAGGCGCTTGCGAAGAATGCGAAGCTTCTGATCCTGGACGAGCCGACGTCTTCCCTGAATGAGACGGATTCCAAGGCGCTGCTCGACCTGCTTCTGAAATTTAAAAAAGAGGGAATGACCTGTATCATTATCACGCACAAGCTGAACGAGGTTTCCTATGTAGCGGATAAGATTACCGTCATTCGCGATGGCTCCACGATTGAGACGCTGGTGAAGGGCGTGGACGAATTTACCGAGGACCGCATCATCAAGGGCATGGTCGGACGTGAGATCGCAGACCGTTTCCCGAAACGCCACGGTGTGAAAATCGGCGATGTAAATATGGAAGTGAAAAACTGGACGGTTTACCACCCTGTTTACAGCGAGCGCAAGGTGGTGGATAACGTTTCCATCAAGGTGCGCAAGGGCGAGGTGGTCGGAATCTCCGGTCTGATGGGCGCAGGACGTACCGAGCTTGCAAAGAGTGTTTTTGGAAAGAGCTATGGAAGCAATATCAGCGGAACGCTGCTTCTGAACGGACAGGAAGTACATTTAAAGAATGCGCGCGACGCCATTCATCACAAGCTTGCATATGTGACGGAGGACCGCAAGGGCGATGGACTGATCCTTTCCAATTCCATTAAGACCAACACGACGCTGGCAAACCTGGAGGGCGTCAGCGACGGCATGGTGATTGATAAGGACAAGGAATACGCCGTGGCTGTGGAATATAAGGAAAAGCTGAAAACAAAGTGTCCGACAGTGGAACAGAACGTCGGAAACCTGAGCGGTGGAAACCAGCAGAAGGTGCTGCTGGCAAAATGGATGTTTGCAGATCCGGATATTCTGATTCTGGACGAACCGACCAGAGGTATCGATGTCGGTGCAAAATACGAGATTTACTGTATCATCAATGATCTGGTAGCGGCTGGAAAATCAGTGATCATGATTTCCTCCGAGCTTCCGGAGGTATTGGGAATGTCAGACAGAATCTATGTCATGAACGAGGGAAGGATCGCCGGCGAGCTGACGCAGGCGGAGGCGACGCAGGAGAAGATTATGGCATGTATTCTGAAGTCGAGTAAAGGAGAGTAAGAGATGAATAGCGCAAAAGTAAGAGATTTTATCACAAAATATACCATGATAATTGTATTGGTGCTGGTAACACTGTTCTTCACCTGGGGCACACAGGGAAAGATTCTGTTCCCGCAGAATATTACAAACCTCATTTCACAGAATGCTTACGTGTTCGTTCTGGCAACCGGTATGCTGCTCTGTATCTTAACCGGCGGTAACATCGACCTTTCCGTTGGTTCCGTTGTCTGCTTCGTCGGTGCGGTAGGCGGTGTTCTTATGGAAAACATGGGCGTTCCGGTTTTCGTTGCAGTCATTCTGATGCTGCTCCTCGGCGCTCTGATCGGCGCATGGCAGGCGTTCTGGATCGCGTTCTTCCGCATCCCGCCATTCATCACCACACTGTCCGGTATGCTTGTGTTCCGCGGACTTTCCAACGTCGTGCTCGGCGGTAAGACGCTTCCGATTAAATCGGAGACCTTCACGGTTCTGTTCGGCGGCGGCGCAAACTGCTACGTTCCGGATTTCCTCGGAGGCGGAGAGGGACTGAACCGCGTAGCGATGGCGGCAGGTATTATCGCATGTCTGATTTACATATTCGTGACGGTGCGCGGTCATATGAACCGTAAGAAAAAAGGCTACGAGACAGGAAACGTGGCGGCAATGTATATCAAGATGATCATCATCTGCGCAGTGATTATGTTCCTCACTGTGAAGCTGGCGCAGCACAAGGGTATCCCGACTTCTCTGGTATGGGTTCTGATTGTAGTGCTGATTTACGGTTATATTACAAGCAAGACGACTATCGGACGTTATTTCTATGCGGTCGGCGGCAATGAGAAAGCGACAAAGCTTTCCGGTATCAATACCGACATGGTTTACTTTATCGCGTACACCAACATGGGCTTTCTTTCAGCGCTGGCAGGTATGCTCACCATCGCGCGTCTGACCTCCGCACAGCCCACCTACGGGCAGAACTATGAAATGGACGCTATCGGCTCCTGCTTTATCGGCGGTGCTTCCGCATACGGCGGAATCGGTACTGTGCCGGGCGTTATCGTCGGCGCGCTGCTCATGGGTATCATCAACCAGGGTATGTCCATCATGGGTACTGACCAGAACATGCAGAAGGTTGTAAAAGGTCTTGTACTTCTGGCGGCGGTTATCTTCGACGTTGTATCAAAGAAGAAATCTTCATAACCTCATAACTGTCCACTGCGGACAGGCTTCTTATGGGCTCCCCCATATTCCCGGAACGCGGCTTTGCGGCTGCGCTCCGGGATTTTTTTCACATGAATCTTACCCGTATTTTACATTTCTGTGATAACGGACTTTACATTTACCTGTTAATCTATACGTGCAGGGCGGGAAAGAAGCCCTGGTAAAACTAAATTTCGTGATAAGACGAGGAGAAGAAAACGATGAGAAAGATGACAGGTACTATTTTAGCAGCAGGTATGGCAGCAGCTCTGGCAGCAGCTCCGGTAATGGCAGCAGATATCAACGAGGCAAATATTTCCGTAATTTCCCGTGAGGATGGTTCGGGTACAAGAGGAGCATTCATCGAGCTGTTTGGCGTAGAAGAGAAGAATGACGCAGGCGAGAAGGTAGATAACACCACCGTAGATGCAAGCGTTACAAACAACACCGCAGTTATGATGTCTACCGTAGCAGGAAATACCTACGCAATCGGATATATTTCCCTTGGTTCTCTGAACGACACCGTAAAGGCAGTAAAGATCGACGGCGCAGAAGCAACTGTAGAAAACATCAAATCGGGCGAATACAAGGTTTCCAGACCGTTCAACATCGCAACGAAGGATGAAGTAAGCGAAGTAGCACAGGATTTCATCAACTATATTCTCAGCCCGGAAGGACAGGCAGTTGTTGAAGAAAACGGTTATATCGCAATCGACGACGTAGCAGATTATACCAGCACAGGAGCAGAGGGCAAGGTAGTTGTTGCAGGTTCCTCTTCCGTAACACCGGTAATGGAGAAGCTGAAAGAAGCATATGCGGAAGTAAACCCGAACGCAGAGGTTGAAATCCAGACAAGCGATTCTACAACAGGTATGACCTCCACAATCGACGGTATCTGCGATATCGGTATGGCATCCAGAGAACTGAAAGACAGCGAAACGGAAGCAGGTCTGACATCTACCCAGATTGCAATCGATGGTATTGCGGTAATTGTAAACAACGAAAATCCGGTTGAGGATCTGACCTCTGAGCAGGTAAAGAGCATCTACACAGGCGAGACAACTGTATGGGGCGACGTACTTCAGTAAAGTAAGGAACGGACGGTTACTGCGGGCAAAGTAAGCAGTAACACCGGACGGGGTACTGCAAGGCAGGCTGCATACGGTGCCCCCGAAGAAAAAGGTCGGGAGAACGATTATGAAGCAAGGCTTACTTAAAGAAAAAATTATGCAGGCGGTGTTTTTTGTAGCCGCCTGCGCCTCCATCCTGGCGGTGGCGCTGATTTGTATTTTCCTGTTCGCGAATGGCGTCCCGGCGATGGCAAAAATTGGTTTATTTGATTTTCTGACAGGACAGACATGGAAGCCGGGCAACAACATTTACGGTATCCTGCCGATGATTCTCGGCAGTATTTATGTGACAGCAGGAGCCGCGCTTATCGGTGTGCCGATCGGCATTCTGACGGCGGTCTTTATGGCGGAGTATTGCCCGAAGCAGATTTATAAACCGCTGAAAACCGCGACGGAGCTTCTTGCGGGAATCCCCTCGATTGTATATGGCTTTTTTGGACTGGTTGTGCTGGTCCCGGCTATACGGGCGCTGTTTCCGACGAAAACGGACGGCATGAGTATACTGACTGCGGCAATTCTGCTTGGCATGATGATTCTTCCGACGATTATCGGTGTAAGCGAGGCGGCGCTCCGCGCAGTGCCGCGCAGCTACTATGAGGGTGCTCTGGCGCTTGGCGCCACAAAAGAAAGATGTATCTTTTCCGTAATGCTTCCGGCGGCAAAATCCGGTGTTATCGCAGCGGTAGTGCTCGGAATCGGACGTGCGGTCGGCGAGACGATGGCGGTTATGATGATTGCCGGAAACCAGCCGCGTATGCCAAAAGGCGTTCTGCAGGGCGTGCGTACGCTGACGACAAACATTGTGCTGGAAATGGGCTATGCTACCGATTTGCACAGAGAGGCGCTGATTGCTACGGCTGTGGTGCTGTTCGTGTTCATATTA
Organism: Marvinbryantia formatexigens DSM 14469; assembly: GCF_025148285.1. Lineage (NCBI taxonomy): Bacteria > Bacillati > Bacillota > Clostridia > Lachnospirales > Lachnospiraceae > Marvinbryantia > Marvinbryantia formatexigens. Next base: position 2,244,755 of record NZ_CP102268.1, read on the forward strand.
ATTATCAACTTTACGGTAGCGTTTTTAAACCGGAAGGCAGAAAATTAGGCGAGCATGACCAGGATGAACACGGACGATGTGAGCATGAATGGTGTGAGCACGGATGATGTGAGCATGACCAGGATGAGCGCGAATGATGTGAGCACGGACAAGGCGAGTGTGGATTAGGAGAGTATAATGAAGAGTAAGATACAGAAATTTTTTGTGATGCTGTCGGCGGGAATTACATTTGCGGTGCTTCTGTTTCTGATAGCATACATATTAATAAAGGGCATTCCGAATCTGAAGCCATCACTTTTTGCATGGAACTATACCTCGGAAAATGTATCGATGCTGCCGGCGATTATCAATACAATTTATATGACGGCGCTGGCGCTTCTGATTGCAGTGCCGCTGGGCATCTTTTCCGCGATTTATCTGGTGGAATACGCCAGCAAAAAAAATCCGTTTATCAATGTTATCCGTCTGACGACGGAAACGCTGTCCGGTATTCCTTCTATCGTATACGGATTGTTCGGTATGCTGTTTTTCGTAACAGCGCTGAAATGGGGACTGTCTCTTCTTTCGGGCGCGTTTACCCTTTCCATTATGGTGCTCCCCTCTATTATGAGAACGACGGAGGAGGCGCTGAAGGCGGTGCCGGATTCCTACCGGGAGGGCAGCTTCGGACTGGGCGCCGGAAAGCTGCGCACCGTATTTCGTATTGTGCTTCCGGCAGCGGTGCCGGGTATCCTGTCCGGTGTCATTCTGGCAATCGGAAGAATCGTCGGGGAAACGGCGGCGCTTATTTATACGGCAGGAACCGTGGCGGATGTGGCGGACAGCATTTTTGATTCCGGGCGTACCCTTGCCGTACATATGTACAATCTCTCCAGCGAGGGACTGCATGTGAACGAATCCTATGCGACGGCGGTCGTGCTGCTGGTACTGGTAGTTGCTATCAACATGCTGTCGAACTTTGTTGCAAGACGCCTTGGCAGTCCGACAAAATAAAAAGCTGCGGTGCCGGTGCATCGTAATAAATAGATGCGATGCGGCAGGTTGTATCATAATAAAAAGCTGCGGTGCCGGTGAATGCATCATATCAAAAAGTTGCGGCGCGGCAGAAGGCATCATATTAAAATGTGTGAGGAGTAACATATGAACGCAATTATAGAATCCAGAGATTTGAAATTATGGTACGGAGACCATCAGGTACTGAAATCCATCACGATGGATATACCGGAGCATGAAATCACAGCGCTGATTGGACCATCCGGCTGCGGAAAATCGACTTTTTTAAAGACGCTGAACCGCATGAATGATTTGGTCGGAAATGTGCGCATTACCGGCGAAGTGAATTATAACGGAAAAAATATCTATGCTCCCGACGTGGACGTGACAAAGCTGCGCAAGGACATCGGCATGGTTTTCCAGAAGCCCAATCCCTTCCCGATGAGCATTTATGAAAATGTTGCATACGGACCGAAAACGCATGGAATCCGCTCCAAGGCAAAGCTGGATGAAATTGTGGAGGAATCCCTGAAGGCATCGGCGCTCTGGGAGGAGGTAAAGGACCGTCTGAAAACCTCAGCCCTGGGACTGTCCGGCGGACAGCAGCAGCGTCTCTGTATTGCCCGCGCAATCAGCGTGCAGCCGAGCGTGATTCTGATGGATGAGAGTACCGCGTCCCTCGACCCGATAAGTACCGGAAAAATCGAGGATCTGGTAATGGAGCTGAAATCGCAGTACACAGTCATCATGGTTACACATAATATGCAGCAGGCGGTGCGTATTTCCGATTACTGCGCGTTCTTCCTGCTGGGCGAGCTGGTGGAATTCGGCAAAACAAAGGAAATGTTTGCAAAACCGCAGAACAAAAAGACAGAGGAATACATCACCGGAAGATTCGGCTGAAGAAGGGAAGCGCGCAGAGCGCTTCTTTTTGTTGCCATACGTACGACAAAAACGTCCAGTGGACGTTTTTTCGTTTTCGCAAAAGCATTTCAACGGTCTGCACGAAGCGGCAGGAAAGCTTCCTACCGCTCAGGCTGATGCTTTGGCAGACGGACGGTAAAGGTGGTTCTTTTGTTCTCGCTTGTCACATAAATATCCCCGTTGTGCAGCTCAGCAACCTTTTTCACGATAGCCAGTCCGATGCCGTTTCCCTCCGAGGAATGCGATTCGTCCGCCTGGTAGAATTTGTTGAAAATCCGGTTGAGGCTTTCCTCCGGGATTTCTGTGCCGCGGTTGGAGATTGAAACAAAAAGGTCATCTGCTTTTTCTGTGATGTGAAAGGAAATCAGATTGCCCGGCTCTGAGAACTTCACGGCATTATCAATGAGATTTACCCATATCTGTTTTAAAAGCTCTTCATTTGCCTCTATCGTATATTCCTGGAAATCGAGGTCCGGCTCCAGGTCCTTCTGCGTCCATTTCTCCGCCAGCAGAAGAACGGTCGAGCGTATCTGCTCCGATAAATTATAAGATGTAACATTTGTCAGAATCGTCTGGTTTTCCACTTTTGTCAGATTTAACATATTGGTCGCCATTTCGGAAAGGCGCAGCGCTTCCTCCTCGATGACGGCGAGATACTCCTCTTTTTGCGCCTCCGAAAGATTTCCGCGCCGCAGAAGCTTTGCAAAACCGGCGATGGAGACGATGGGCGTCTTAAATTCATGAGAAAAATTGTTGATAAAATCGCCGCGCAGCATTTCGGTGTGTTCAAGTTCTTCTGCTGCGGAATTAAAGCTCTTTTCAATCTCCCGGAAAACAGAATGCCTGGATATGGGGCGCGAAAAATGAATCCGGGTGTGGAAATCTCCGCTTGCCAGCCGGTTGAGCTGATTGATGAGCTGATAAAATGGCCGCAGGGAAATCCTTCCGGTCAGCAGGGTAAACAGGACGCCAATAAGGGTGCTGGCTATCGGGAGCAGCAGGAATATGGTGCCGGCTTCCGGGCGTCCGCCGACGGTTTTGATGATGCCGAGCCGAATCATGAGGTACACGAGCAGGCCGGCAAGGATTCCGGCAACGGCTATAATGATAAATACAAACAGGGAGACCAGTACGGTGAGAGCAAAGCGCCGTCTGCGCTCTTCTTTTTTCATACCTTTTTCACCGCCTTATATCCAAGACCACGCACGGACTTTATTTCAAATTCTTCCCATCCCTCAAAACGCCGGCGGAGCCTGCCGACATGGACGGTCACGGTCTCCCAGCCCGTTTCGCTGTCCGAACCCCATATTTCGTCCATGAGCTGGATGCGCGTGAAAATCTGCCCCGGATAGGAGAGCAGCTTGTACAGCAGCAGAAATTCCTTTTGGGGAAGCACCTGCGTTTCGCCTTTTCTGGACACCGTAAAAGAATTGTAATCCAGCGTCACGTCTCCGATCACGATTTTGCGCTCGCTGACGATCTGTGCCCGGCGCAGCAGCGCTTTGATGCGCAGCAGCATTTTTTCCTCGTCAATCGGCTTGGTGATATAATCGTCGGTTCCCACAAGAAAGCCCTGCTTTTCATCTGCAGCATCCTGCTTTGCCGTCACCATAAGGATGGGGAGCGCATCGTTCGTCTCCCGGATAGTCTTTGTAAATTCGTAGCCGTCCATCTTAGGCATCATAATATCCAGCACGACAAGGTCAATATGCTCCTTATCCAGCACATCGAGCGCCGTCTCTCCGTTATCCGCCGTCGTTACCGTATAGCCCGCTTCCTCCAGAATCGCCTGCAGAAGCATCCGGGTATGCTTATCATCATCAACCACAAGAATATGAAACATAAAAATCCTCCTGAATACTTTCCGGTTTTTTAATATTTATTTTAGACCTTTTCCGGCAGAATCGCAACCGGAGTTTCGTTTCAGTTTAGAAAAGTGGATTAAAACAGATATTGTTCGAACGGTTCACAGCAACCTCCGCAAATCCATTTAAAATCTGATTCGCGGATGGGATTTGACCACACATTTTAATAAGTAAATTATCCATAGGGAAAGGAGAAGCATATATGCTGGAGCTTAAAAACATAAAGAAAGATTATCCGGCGGGCAACGAAACGGTCCATGCGCTGAAGGGAATCAGCCTGCAGTTCCGGGAAAACGAATTTGTCTCAATTCTGGGTCCCTCTGGATGCGGCAAAACCACGATGCTGAATATCATCGGCGGACTGGATAAGTACACAGACGGCGACCTCATCATTAACGGCAGGTCTACAAAGAGCTATAAGGACCGCGACTGGGATACCTACCGGAACCATTCCATCGGCTTTGTATTCCAGAGCTACAATCTGATTCCGCACCAGACGGTGCTGCAGAACGTGGAGCTGGCGCTGACGCTTTCCGGCGTGTCGAAATCCGAGCGCAGGGAGCGTGCGAAAAAGGCGCTGGAGGAGGTCGGACTGGGAAACCAGCTCCGCAAAAAGCCCTCCGAGATGTCCGGCGGTCAGATGCAGCGTGTGGCAATCGCCCGTGCGCTGGTAAATAACCCCGACATTATTCTGGCGGATGAGCCGACCGGTGCGCTGGACACAGAGACGAGCGTGCAGGTCATGGAGATTCTGAAAAAGGTAGCGTCCGACCGCCTTGTCATCATGGTTACGCACAATCCGGAGCTTGCGATGCGCTATTCCACCAGAATTATCCGTATGCTGGACGGAAACATTACCGATGATTCCGCGCCGCTGACAAAGGAAGAGGTTGCCGCGGAGACGAAAAAGCAGGCGGAAAAAGCAGATGGCGGAAAAACGAAGAAAAAGCACAGAAAGCCGTCCATGTCGATGGGAACCGCGTTTAGTCTTTCGCTGAAAAACCTTTTCACGAAAAAGGGACGCACCATGCTGACGTCTTTTGCGGGCAGCATCGGTATCATCGGAATCGCTCTGATTTACGCTGTATCCCAGGGCATGACGACGTACATTGACACCCTGCAGGAGGATACACTTTCCTCTTACCCGCTGACGATCGAGGCGCAGCATCTGGATACCGGCAGCCTGCTGGAAACCTTTATAGGAAGCGCAACTTCCGGAGGCGAGCACGAAAATGACGCTGTTTATGAAAAGGGTATGCTCTACAAAATGATAAATTCCCTGAACACGATGGAGACAGATGAAAACGATCTGAAGGCATTCAAGGAGTACATCGAGACGGAACGCGCGAAGGGGGACGACGGCAGCGGGGATGGCGAAACCAGCCTGGCGGAGGCTTTAAGCGGCGTACAGTACACATATGATATGGATATGCAGATTTACACCGAGAGCGTGGACGGCACGATTATCCAGTCGGATACGCAGGAGCTTCTGCAGGAGCTGATGCTGGAATACTTCGGGCTGGATATGTCGTCCATGACGAGCCTTGGCGATTCCTACGGAATGTCTGATATGATGGAATCCATGTCCGGCATGTCCGGTATGTCCGGTACCTCCGCTGTTTTGTGGCAGGAAATGCTGCCGGGCAACGACGGCGAGCTGATAAGCCCGCTGCTGGAAAAGCAGTACGACGTGATTTACGGCTCCTGGCCGTCGGCGTACAACGAGGTCGTCCTGGTGGTGGATGAAAATAATGAGATTGACGATATGACGCTCTATGCACTGGGGCTGAAGTCAAAGGATGATATCGACGAGCTGGCGCAGGCGGCAATCGACCAGACGGAGATAGCGGAACCGGAGGAAAAATGGACCTACGAGGATATCTGCAATATGGAATTCCGCACCATTTTTGCATCCGACTGCTATACCTACGACGAGCAGACCGGGCTTTACACCGACCTGCGGGACAGCCAGGCGGGGATGAAATACCTCTATGACAACGGCGTGCCGCTGAAGGTATCCGGTATCATCCGCCCGAATGAGGATTCTGTTTCCAGTATGCTGAGCGGAACCATTGGGTATACCAGCGCACTGACAGAATATGTGATTGAAAATGCCAAAGGTTCCGAGGCGGTCAATGCGCAGCTTGCAGACCCGTCCACTGATATTTTCACCGGGCTTCCGTTCAGCGAGAACACCGGAAACCTTACGGATGAGGAGAAGGCGCAGGAATTTGAGGATTATATCGCCCAGCTTGACGAAGAAGGAAAAGCCGGAGCGTATGTGGAAATGATGAGCATTCCATCTGAGGAAGAGCTGGAAGGCATGGTGACGGATGCTGTCGGCTCCAAAACGCGGGCAGATATAGAAAGTGATATGACGCAGGCGCTTGTTCAGCAGATGGGCATGGCGGAGAACGAGGTGGCGGATTATCTTGCGGATATGTCCGACGAGGATCTTAACGACCTCTACACGCAGATGGTGGAGGAACAGGTAAAGGCACAGTACGCGCAGCAGGTGTCCGAAGAGCTTGGCAGCATGGACACGGCGCAGCTTGCGGCGGCGCTGGATGCAGCTATGCCGGAGTATTCCACGCAGCAGCTTGCCGTATATCACGACGAGATACTGGAGTTTTCCGATTCTTCGTATGAAAACAACCTGCGTGAGCTGGGTGTGGTCGATATTGACAGCCCGTCGTCCATCAACCTCTATGCGTCGACCTTTGAAAACAAAGATGTGATTGAGGATGCGATTGACGCCTACAACGAAGGCGCCGACGAGCTGGAGCAGATTACGTACACGGATTACGTCGGTCTGATGATGTCCTCCGTGACGGCGATTATCAATGCGATTACTTATGTACTGATTGCATTTGTGGCAATATCACTGATTGTTTCTTCGATTATGATTGGTGTAATCACGCTGATTTCGGTACAGGAAAGAACGAAGGAAATCGGTATCCTGCGCGCGATTGGCGCTTCGAAGAAGAATGTGTCTCATATGTTTAATGCGGAGACCGTGATTATCGGCTTTGCATCCGGCACACTGGGCGTGATTATTACCGATTTGCTGTGTATCCCGGTAAATGCGCTGCTGCATCATCTGACGGGCATTAATAACCTGAATGCGTATCTGCCGTGGCAGGTGGCTCTGATACTGATTGGCATCAGCGTTCTGCTGACACTGATTTCCGGTATCATCCCGTCCAGAAGCGCGGCAAAGAAAGACCCGGTAGTAGCACTGCGCAGCGAGTAAAACGGATTTTGAACAGATTTTTGCAGATAACAGGTCAGCCTGGCTGGACTGTTACGGTTCCAAGGCAGGCTTTCGTGCAGAAAGCCTGTCTGGAATGTTATAAAACAAAAAGGGAGGTCAGAGTATGCTGAAACTTTTTAAAAAGATGCACAGCAGGGAGTGGAAAATGGCAGGAATCTGCGCTCTGCTGATTATTGGACAGATTTATTTTGAGCTGCGGCTGCCGGATTATATGAGTAATCTGACGGTGCTCATTGAAACGCCGGGGAGCAGCATGAGTGAGGTTTACCGCACGGGCGCGGAAATGCTTGCCTGCACGCTTGCGAGCGCGGCGCTGAGTATCCTGTGCGGATACCTAGTTTCCAGGATCGCCGGTGGCTTCAGCTATACCATCCGCGAGCTGGTATTTAATAAAGTGGCGGATTTCGGGCAGAAGGAGATGCACGCGTTTTCCGTGCCCAGTCTGATTAACCGTACCACAAACGATATTACCCAGATACAGATGTTTGTGGCAATGGGACTGCAGATTATGGTAAAATCGCCGGTCATGGCGGTCTGGGCGGTTCTGAAGATTATAAACAAGAGCTGGACGCTTTCTGTGATTACAGCCGGTTTTGTAGTGGCACTGCTGTGTATCATGGTACTTATTATTGTGATAATCCTGCCTCGTGTGAGACGTGTGCAGAAAATGCTGGATGATATTAACCTGATATCACGGGAAAACTTGAACGGCATCAATGTGGTACACGCCTACAATGCTGAGGAATATCAGGCAGAAAAGTTTGAAAAGGCAAACGACAGGCTCACAAGGACACAGCTTTTCAACCAGCGCGCACTGGCGTTTCTGATGCCGGTGGTGTCCTTCGCCATGAATGCGCTGGCGCTGATCATCTACTGGGTGGGGGCGGCGATTATCAACGACGTCCCGCTGACGGATATGACGGGAAGAATCGCGCAGTTCGGCGATATCGTAGTATTCGGGACATACGCGACTTATGTGATTATGTCCATCATGATGATGGTCATGATCATTATGCTGCTGCCGTCCGCACAGGTTTCCGCAGGACGAATCAACGAGGTTCTTGATACGGAAATAAAGCTCTGCGAAGGCGACAGGACAGAGGCGGCGGAAACAGGAACAGTGGAATTTAAGAATGTATCGTTCCGGTACCCGTCTTCCGGCAAAAATGTGCTGGAGAATATCAGCTTTAAAGCAAATAAGGGCGAGACCATTGCCTTTATCGGAGCGACTGGAAGCGGCAAGACCACGCTGGTCAGCCTGGCGGCGCGCTTCTACGACGCCACGGAGGGCGAGGTGCTGATAGACGGCGAGGATGTGCGGTCTTATTCCTTCGACGCGCTGTATAACCGCATCGGTTATGTGACGCAGAAGGCGGTACTTTTTGCAGGAGATATCAAAAACAATGTGTTGTTTGGAGAGAGCAGCGCACCGCAGACGGATGAGAACGTGCAGGAGGCGCTGGATATCGCGCAGGCGACGGAGTTTGTCAGCAAGCTTTCCAAAGGCACGGAAAGCCCCATCGTCCAGGGCGGAACCAATGTATCCGGCGGACAGAAGCAGAGACTTTCCATCGCCAGGGCGCTGGCGCGGAAGCCGGAAATCCTTATATTCGATGATTCCTTCTCCGCGCTGGATTACCGGACGGATGCAAAGCTGCGCCGGGCGCTGAATGAAAAGCTGAAGGGAACCACCTGCCTGATTGTGGCGCAGCGTATTGGAACCATCCGCAATGCGGATAAGATTGTCGTGCTGGAGGATGGTAAGGCGGCAGGCATCGGAACCCATGAGGAACTGATGAAGACCTGCAAGGTATACCAGGAAATTGCGATGTCCCAGCTCTCGAAGGAAGAGCTTGAGGCGTAGGGAGGTGTCTGAATGAACAGAAATCAAATGACGGTACCGTCGAAAAGCAAAAGGGGAATTGTGGGCGTCCTGAAGGAGCTGTTTTCGTATGCCGGAAACATAAAGGCGCCGATGGCAGTCGCTATGCTGCTGGCGATTGCCGGAGCGGTTCTGACGATTATCGGACCGAACCAGATGAGCAGAATCACGGATCTGATATCCGAAGGTCTGATGGGAGAAATCGACCTGGAGGCAATCGGAAAAATTGCCGCCCTGCTCCTTGGCATATATATTGTGAGCGCTGTGTGCACCTACGTGGAGCACTACATTATGGCAACTATCACACTTAATCTGGCGAAGAAAATGCGCCGCGATTTATCCTATAAGATTAATCACGTGCCGATGAAATGCTTCGGAAAGCTGCCCTTCGGTGATATTTTAAGCCGTGTCACAAATGATGTGAGCACTCTGCAGCAGGCGCTTTCCAACAGTCTTCCCACGATGGTCAGCGCTACGGCACAGTTTGTGGGCTGTCTGGTGATGATGTTTGCAACAGAATGGCGGATGGCGCTGGCGGCAGTTTGTGTGACATTGCTCGGCTTCGTGCTGATGGCGTTGATCATGAGCAGGTCACAGAAATACTTTGTTGCAAGACAGGAAAGCCTTGGCGCTTTAAACGGATACGTGGAGGAGATTTATTCCGGTCATGATGTTGTACGTATCTCGCGGGCAAACCGCAAGGTAAAGGCGCGCTTTGATGAAATGAACAAGGCGGTGTATAATGCAAACTGCATGAGCCAGTTTCTTTCCGGTATCATGCAGCCGCTGATGAATGTCATCGGCAACCTCAGCTATGTGGTGGTCTGCGTGCTCGGCGCAGTATTTGTGATGGACGACCAGATTACGTTTGGTGTAATCACAGCGTTTATTATGTATGTGCGGCTGTTTACATCGCCGCTTGGACAGCTTGCCCAGGGCATGACGCAGATGCAGACGGCAGCGGCGGCGGGAGACCGTGTCTTTGACTTCCTGCAGGAGGAGGAGCTTCCGGAGGACCGCGGCATAGAAATCGCGCCGGAGCAGGTGCACGGCAGTGTGAAATTTGAGCATGTGCGCTTCAGCTACCCGAATAACCCGGATAAGATTATCATCAAAGATTTTTCCGCAAAGGTGAAGCCGGGGCAGAAGGTGGCGATTGTCGGACCGACCGGCGCCGGAAAGACCACGATGGTCAACCTGCTGATGCGGTTTTACGAGATTAACGGCGGGGATATTTCCATCGACGGCATTTCCACCTTTGACATGAAGCGGGAATCGCTGCACAATCTGTTTGGAATGGTTCTGCAGGACACCTGGATTTTTAAAGGAACCGTGCGCGAAAACCTTGTGTATAACAAGGAGGGCGTGAGCGACGAGAAGCTTGCAGAGGCGTGCAAAGCCTGCGGTATTTATCATTTTATTGAGACGCTGCCGGAGGGCTTTGATACGATTCTGGATGAAAACGTCACGATTTCCTCCGGTCAGAAGCAGCTTCTGACCATCGCCAGGGCGATGATTCAGGACAGTCCGATGCTGATTCTGGATGAGGCGACCTCGTCAGTTGATACCAGAACAGAGCTGATCACGCAGCGGGCAATGGATAAGCTGACCGAGAACCGCACGAGCTTTGTGATTGCGCACAGACTTTCTACGATTAAGAACGCCGACCTGATTCTGGTCATGAAGGACGGCGACATTATCGAGCAGGGAGACCATGAGACGCTGCTGAAGAAGGGCGGATTCTATGCGGAGCTGTACAACAGTCAATTTGAAAAGGCGTCATAGTTGGGGCTTTTACCCCAACGTCTTTATACAGGAGAGGATGTGTTTTTATGAAAATACTGGCGATTGAAAGGGAATTTGGAAGCGGCGGCAGAGAAATCGGCATGAAGGTGGCACAGGAAGCCGGCATACCGTACTACGATACGAATCTGCTGATCGAAGCGGCAAAGCGGTATGATATTTCCATCGGAGACCTTGAGGATTATGATGAGAAGGGCTGCGGCAGCCTCATTTATAATCTTGTGATGGCGGCGAACTGCCTCCAGGGAGAGGAGGCGTCGGAGGTTTATAAAATCCAGAGCGGCGTCAAGGAGACGATACGGAAGCTGGGCGCAGAAGGGCCGGCAGTGTTCATCGGACGCTGCGCGACAGAAATTTTCAAGTATCATGAAAACGTTGTCCGGGTTTATATTTATTCTTCCAATGTCCAGAAAAAAGTCAACCGGATTATGCAGACTGAGCATGTCTCCGAGGAAGATGCCAGAAGGCTGATGGATAAAAAGGACCGCTGCCGCCGGAACTATTTCCATTTCTTCACGGGAAGCGACTGGCGCGACCGGAAAAACTACGACCTGGAATTGAACACGGGAATGCTCCCGACCGGGGAGTGCGTGCGTATACTGCTGGATATGATACAGCAGTAGTGCGATGGCAGCATCCCGGCAGCGCGTGCGTGTATTGTTGGATATGATACGGCAGTAGTGGGACGGCAGCATTCCGGCAGCGCGTGCGCGTATTGTTGGATATGATACGGCAGTAGTGGGACGGCAGCATCCCGGCAGCGCGTGTGTGTATTGCCGTACATGGCGCGGCGCCAGCATGAAGCGCACGCCGGATTGGCGCGCCGGGATGCGGCGCGTGGTACCAGTACCGGAGCGGGAATGAACCAGGACGATCTGGTGGACGATTCCGGCGGGATTGTCCGCCTGAATCGCCCGGAACGCTTTTGTTGCCGGAGAATAACGAAGCTGTAACAGAGCTGTCCGTCAGACGGCGACAGAAGCTATAAAAAAATGGCCTATAAAAAAATGTGCAAAAAAATGAAAAAAACACTTGATTTTATAAGAAGAAAATGCTATACTAACAAAGCTTGATTGAGAAAGCAATCGATGCGTGGCTCAGCTTGGTAGAGCGCTGCGTTCGGGACGCAGAGGTCGCAGGTTCAAATCCTGTCGCATCGACTACAGAAAAATGGGTACCGGAGGTATCCATTTTTTATTGCCGTGCATTCGAAGGAAGCAGCCAGTGGCAGCTCCTGTAGGTAATTAAAACACAGAAAACAATACCGAAGTGTCAGCAGGAGAGAAGGCAGGCGTTCGGGCGCAGAGGGTGCGGCACGCCAGTGGCGCGCGTTTCGCACGGACCGGAGCGAAGCGGAGACCGCAGGTTCAAATCCTGTCGCATCGACTCTTGGCAGGGGCGCCGGGAATACTGATAAATACAGTATTTCCGGTATTTTTTTGTTTTTAACAAATGCTTCTGAGAGGAGCGCCAGGTTCCAATTTTTCGTTTGTTCTAACACTTGTTCTAACACCTGCTTCCAGGAAGGAAAATGTCCCATTTAAGCTTTCAGCTTTTTCGCTCCTGTGTACGTTCTAAATGGGTGTAAATATTCATAGTTGTATAAAAGTCTGCGTGTCCAAGCCACTCTTGGATATCCTTCGGGTGCCATCCTTTTTCATAGAGCATGGATGCTGTGGAGTGACGAAGATTATGGAACGTGAATCCCGGTTTTCCATATTTCTTTATCAGTCTGGTAAAATGATGATAAACAAAATCTGGTGCAAAAGGTTTCCCGTCTTCCCATGTAAATAAAAAGGTATTCTCATGGTAGGTATTCCCATAATATTTTCCGTTAGCCTCTTTCTTTTCGATTACCCTCATGAAAAAAGATTCCATCTCTTCTGTCAGTGGATAAGAGCGGCAGGAGTCAGGTGCCTTAGTTTCATTTTTGCCCTGGAGTGTCAGAAGCTTTACGATCGTTCTATTTATGTGGAGCAAATGGTTTTTGAAATTTTGCTAGTATTTATAAGCCTTTAAGAGTTTTGAGATTATATACCTATATTGATGTGCCTATATGAAAATCTTTATCCCTGTTTTGATACTTTTTAATTCTGACTGCTGGTACAGTTGGGCAGGTATATTTATGTCAAAGGAATCAAGAATCAGTTTCAAATCCGGATCGTCCACGTCCATAAATCGGTACAGTTCTCCGGGCAGAAGATCGACTTTCCATTTAAGGAGGACCTGCTGTATCCTGTGTCCGTTAAGGCCGGTGCTCCAATAGGCGTCCGGATCTACAGCTACCTTTCCGGAAGAAATGATCCTCTTCTGGATAATACGTAGCAGGATCAGCGCAATCATACAGATCAGCAGATGCGTCGTCACATGCTCTGGTGTACGTACAAAGATCGGCCGGGGCTCAAGGTCTCCCTTCATAACACGGAACTGGTCTTCGATCTGTGTCAGTCCATGATATTTGTCAATGAATAGAAATTGGTTACATCATAATAGATGATTTCCGGGGAACGGCCCGCTTTTTTGACGAGGCTGGTATTGATCCTGCGGATAATCTTATCTTTATTGGAGCAGATGAAATCCAGGGTGTCGTAAACATTGTCCGGGTTATGCTCGTCAAGGACCGGCTCATAGTAATCATCATTCTGGCGGATGGTGGCACATTTGGAAGAAGGGCTGAGCAGTCTGCCGAAAATAAGAAGCCTGGCAAAGCCATAAACATCGAACCGGATCTTTGTAAACCCCTTGTAGGAAGAGCAAAAGGTATTTAACCCCAGTTCCTCCAAGATCCGTTCAAGGAGGATATGAGAAAAGATTTTTGGGTGGCCAAAACAATCCGGGCTGCCTTCGTTTATAGAAAAGCGATAGTTTTGTGCAGGTTTTGAGGAAGAGCAGAAAGGTTCCAGGGCAGGGATAAGAGGAACCCCGGTCTTAAAGGATTTTTTAGCCGTCCCAGGTAATCAGGGAGACCATCGTCAAGTCGGTCAAGAGGTCCGATATTAAGGAGGACATGTTTCGCAGATACCATGTCTCCGTTTTTGTTAGGTTTTCTGATGGCATGTACAAGGCGGAGATAATCCTTGCCGTTATTTTTGATTTTTCTATAAGCTCAAGTGGCAAACTCGGTGGGAATATATTTGGAGATATGAGAAAATGAGATGCTGAAATGTTGATAAAGGAAATGTTTTATGTTAATATATAAATATAAAAAGAAATATGTTGAGAATGAAAGGCAATGGTTGCTTAAGATGAATAAAACGATATCTTTTGCATTGGGAGACATGCTTTTTGAATATGATGAGGAAAAGAATGAGAAGAATATTAAAAAGCATGGGATATCATTTAAACAGGCGGCGCGTGTATTTTTTGATTATGACCGTATAGAATTTTATGATGAAGATAATAGCATGGAAGAAGAACGTTATAATACCATAGGCGATATATCGGCGGGACATATATCATCGGGCTGCGGGAATATGACGATTGGAAATGTCAATCAGTTTATAGGAGCAGTGAATGATATTTTATTCGTTGTATATACTGAAAGGATACGGATGGAGAAAGATGGTTCTAAAAGAGATGTAACAAGATTAATTTCAGCAAGGTTTGCAACGAGCTTTGAGAGGGGGCTTTATTATGGTAAATGTGAATGATTTGTCACCAGAACAGAAAAAAGAATTGGCATTTACGCAGGAAGACAGAGAGGCTTTGGAAAGGGCAAGGAACATGCCGATAACCTTTGATATAGATTGCCCGGAAACCACTCCGGAGAGAGCAATAAAATTTAGGCGTGTTAATCCTCCGCGTAAAACAAAAACGGCTAATCCGGCATAGTAAAGATTGCTGCTATGGTTTGCCGTTCTAACACTTTAATAATTTTTTAAACTCCGTCAATAACGCGATTCTCGATCAAGCATGCTAAAAACCTTGAATTTAAAAGTATTTCAGACGATTAGAATATCAAAGAATCCATTTTGGATTTAAGGTAAACTATTGTTCGGGACGCAGAGGGTGCGGCGCGCCAGTGGCGCGCGTTTCGCACGGACCGGAGCGAAGCGGAGACCGCAGGTTCAAATCCTGTCGCATCGACTATAAAAAAATGGGTACCAGAGGTATCCATTTTTTATTGCCGTGCATTCGAAGGAAGCAGCCAGTGGCAGCTCCTGTAGGTAGTCAAAAACACAGAAAATAGTACCGAAGTGTCAGCAGGAGAGAAGGCAGGCGTTCGGGCGCAGAGACTATTTTATTAATTCCGAAATCGTTATCCTCAGATTTTTGTATATTCCGACCTGGATTGACTGCTCAAATGGGATAATAGTTGGTGCGGCATCTTCCTCATAACGGTAGACAGTGGTACAGGACTTTTTGGGGTCAACAATCCAGTATTCGCGTACACCGGCATCGGAGTAAAGAGCGTTTTTGGTAGAATAATCTGTTTTGCGGCTTCCAGGCGACACCACTTCAATAATGAAATCGGGAGCGCCCTCACATCCGCGGTCAGAAAGTTTTTTCCTGTCACAGATAATGCTGATATCAGGTTCCAGCCATTTTTGGTTATCAGCATTAAGGTTTACAGCAAATGGAGCCGGATAAATTTTACATTCTCCGTGATTGGATTCAATAAAATTTCCGATGATACGGCTGAGCTGGAAAACAAGCTCCTGATGCATTCTGTCTGGCAGAGCCATATTATAAAGCTTTCCGTCGATGAGTTCGGCGCGCTGTCCTTCCGGGAGATTCCAATAGTCTTCGGATGTATAATATTTTTCTTCTGATAATGGCATAATGTCACGTTCTTTCTAATAAAAGTATAGGCTGTTTTGCAGCAGATATTCGTGCAGACAGTCCGGCGGTAACACAGATATAAACGTTTGCTTAACCAGACTATAACATGGGAAAGAAGAAAAAGCAACAGACAGTGGGTTATTTACACGCTTCCGGAATTGTGCTAAAACAAAGATAATACAGCAGAAATCATGATTCGGGGAGGGAAAAGCATGTTAAAAGGAAATGGAAAAGAGTACGGATTTGTTCACATTAAACCGCTGGAAAACAGTCCGCTGGCAGGACAGGATATCTGCATTCTGGGGTCGTCTGTAGTATACGGGGAGGCGTCCGGGCAGGAGGCGGTCGGGGAATACCTGGCTGCCAGACTGTCGGCGAAGCTCACGAAAGAGGCAGTGAGCGGAACCACTCTGGTGGATGACGGCTCCGATTCTTACATTCAGAGAATGCAACATAAGATTGATTCACGGAAGCATTTTTCACTTTTTATCTGTCAGTTATCCACAAATGATGCCACTGCCGGGAAGCCGCTGGGGGAAATCAGTGAAGGCAGGGAGCTGAAGGATTTCGATACGTCCACAGTTACCGGGGCAGTGGAATACATCATCTGTTATGCAAAGCAGACATGGGGCTGTCCGGTAGTCTTTTTTACGGAAAGCCGTTATGACAGTGCGCAGTATGATGCGATGGTCGGCAGACTCCGGGAGCTTCGGGATAAATGGGATATCGGGATTCTGGATTTGTGGGACAATGCTGATTTTAACAACATCACCGACGGGGAGCGCAGGCTCTATATGGCGGACGATGTCCATCCGACAAAAGCGGGATACCGGGACTGGTGGGGACCGGAAATAGAAAAACAACTGCTCGCATTCATTTGAAGATATTTTACAAGACCACTGAAGTCCCGGATGATACAATATATGACATCGGGCACAGGAGGAAATGTAAATGAAGAAAGAAACGAGAACCGTTGTCTATGACGATGCGCTGCGCGTAGAAGCCTATCATTTTGAAGGAATCGTGCAGCCCTTCCCCAATCATTTTCATGAATATTATGTGATAGGATTCGTTGAGAAGGGGCAGCGCGTCCTTTCCTGCAAAAACCGGGAGTACGTTATAAGACCGGGAAATATTGTTCTGTTTAATCCGGGAGATAATCACGCCTGCGTCCAGAGTGACGACGGTGCGTTCGATTACCGGGGTTTTAATATCACAAAAGAAATTATGCTGGAGCTGGCGGAGGAAATTACGGGAAGACACATGTTGCCGGGATTTTCTGAAAATGTGATCCAGGATGAGGAAGCGGTCTGCTATCTGCGTCCGCTGCACGAGCTGGTAATGGAGGGCTCCGGCGAGTTTGGGAAAGAAGAAAATCTGCTTCTTCTGATGTCACTGCTTATCCAGAAGTACGGGCAGCCCTTTGAGAGCTGTATTCCGGAATGTCCGGAGGAAATCGAAAAAGCCTGCGCTTTTATGGAACAGCATTATGCGGAGCGCATCTGTCTGGATCAGATATGCCGGTGCGCCGGTTTAAGCAAATCTGCATTGCTGCGGGCATTTACTGTATCTAAAGGCGTTACGCCGTATCGCTATCTGGAAAATATACGCATCGGTAAAGCGAAAAAGCTGCTGGAGCAGGGCGTGCTGCCCATTGATGCGGCGCTGAAAACCGGCTTTTCAGACCAGAGCCATTTCACAAATTATTTCAGCCGTTTTATCGGACTGGCTCCCGGCGTTTACCGGGAAATCTTTCACATGAAATTCGAGGAAGCATTGTATGAAAAATAAGAACACGGCGGGACATTTAGCTGCGCTGCTTACCATTATCATCTGGGGAACCACCTTCATTTCCACAAAAATTCTGCTTGCGGATTTCCAGCCGGTGGAGATTCTGTTTTATCGTTTTATAATCGGACTGCTTGCGCTGCTGGTCGTTTATCCGCACCGTCTGAGGGGAACTACCCGCGGGCAGGAGCTTACCTTTGCCGCGGCGGGGCTGTGCGGAATCTGCCTTTATTATCTGCTGGAAAACATTGCGCTGACTTACACGCTGGCGTCCAATGTAGGCGTGATTATTTCTGTGGCGCCGTTTTTTACAGCGCTTTTGTCACATATTGTTATGAAAGAAGAAAAGCTGCGGGCAAATTTCTTTGCCGGGTTTGCGGTGGCAATGGCTGGAATATTTCTGATTGGCTTCAACGGCTCCAGACTGGAGCTGAATCCGGCGGGCGATTTGCTTGCGCTTCTGGCTGCCTTTGTCTGGGCGTGCTATTCGGTGCTGACAAAGAAAATCAGCGGCTATGGCTATCATACCATCCTCACCACCAGACGGGTCTTTTGTTATGGCATTCTGTTTATGCTGCCGGCGCTGCTGTTGTCTGATTTTAAGCTGGAGCCTGGCAGGCTTGCGCAGCCGGTTTATCTGTTTAATATGTTGTATCTGGGGCTTGGGGCTTCCGCTCTGTGCTTTGTCACCTGGAATTTTGCGGTGAAGGTGCTGGGCGCGGTAAAGACAAGCGTTTATATTTATATGGTACCTGTTATTACGGTTGTGACCTCGGCATTTGTTCTGCATGAGCAGATAACGGTGCTGGCAGGCGCCGGGACAGTATTAACGCTGGCGGGACTGTTTCTGTCAGAAGGAAAACGGTAACGGGACTGTTTCTGCCAGAAGGGAAACGATAACGGGGCGGCGTATCTGAATGGCTGGCTACTGTGAACAGAGAAAACAGCAACAATGGTTGTGAAAATGGCTGCGAAAAAAGGATTAACCGACCGGAAAGCACTTGACAGGGGAGCGGTGCACAGGTTATAGTAATGAAGTTAGCGGCGACTAATAGCGTGGGATTTTATTAGCACCGACACGGGGCTTTTATCAGTGCCAGTTAAAAAGCCGGCTAAAATCAGTGCATCCGGGAGGAAAGAAAATGAAAAAAATGTTGTATATTATTCTGGGCTGCGTCGGAGTGGCGCTTGGTGCGGTGGGAGCTGTTCTGCCGCTTATTCCGACATTTCCGTTTCTTCTGCTTGCGGCGTATTGCTTCGCCCGAAGCTCTGAGCGCCTGCATAACTGGTTTATCGGAACGAAGCTGTACCGGGACAATCTGGAGAGTTATGTGGCAGGAAAAGGAATGACACGGAAAACAAAAATCCGGATTATCAGTACCGTTACGGTGCTGATGCTGATTGGATTTCTTATGATGAGCCGGGTTCCGGTGGGAAGAGTTGTGCTTGCCTGCGTGTGGGTGTTCCATATTGTATATTTTGCAGTGGCGGTAAAAACTATTCCGGAACCGGCAGAGGGAGAATGCCAGTAGCAGGCTGGCGCGGTTACTGGAACGGAGTGAGCAGTAACCGGATGGTTTTTCAAACAAAGTAACATAATACCTTGTGATTTTTCCGGAAATATCTTAAAATAGAAAAAAACGGGAAAGAGGGTATAAGTTATGAAATATGTGAAAAGATGGATAGGGTGTCTGTGTATGGTATTTGCGCTGGCGATGATTTTGCCGGCGGTATTGCCGGCAGACACCTTTGCTGTACGTGTGGAAGCGGCTTCCGTAAAGCTGTCTGCGTCGAAGGCGACACTGGCGGTTGGACAGAAGTATTCCCTGAGTGTGAAGGGAACAAAGGCAAAGGTCACATGGAGCTCTGGAAATACAAAGGTGGCGACAGTATCGAATGGAACCGTTAAGGCGAAAAAAGAAGGAACGGCGGTAATTACCGCTAAGGTTGGGAAGAAAAAGCTCACCTGCAAGGTGACGGTTAAGGGGAATTATAAGACGCTTTACAAGTCGCTTCTGACGAAGGGAACGGTGTCATACAGCGATAAAAATGGAAAAGGGACAGATAAAGCGAGGTCTTTTGCGCTGCTTGATATCGACCAGAACGGCGTGCCGGAGCTGATTGTAAACAACGCGGAGACTTCGGGATTTTTCAGCACAAGATATATTTATACGGTAAAATCGGGAAAGATAGTTTACTGCGGACGCTATTATGTCCGGGGCGAAAATTATCTTTATTATAACCAGAAGTATAAAGCAGTGTATACCTGGTGGTGGACGAACGGTGTGGGCGGTCAGGGAAGCCAGCTTTTCCGCCTGTCGGGAAGTACACTCAGCTCTTACAAATATATCTGGGAGGGAAGCGATCGTCCGGGTTCCTCCAAAAAGGTTTACTATTACGGAACTTCGGGCGAAAAAAACAAAAAGGTATCGAAGAGCACCTATCTCTCCGCGGCGAAGAAGTATTTTAAAGGACAGAAAAAGTACAGCTTTGTAAACAATACTGCGGCAAACAGAAAAAAGAAGCTGGGATAAAGCGGGAAGTACGCCGGTAATATGATGAAAAGAGGCGAAGAAGTGGAAAAAGATTTTTTTAAGGAATATCTGAAAGAGACTGAACCGGATAAAGCCGGTAAAGGATACGTCTGGAGTACAGCGATTGGCTTGCAGGCTGTAGACGGGCTCAGACCATCCAGATATCTGATAGATACCGCGATTCAGAATATTGAGGGCGAAATCACGCTGAAAGAAGCACAGAGACTTATTGATACTTATTATGAAGAAAAACCGGCACATTCAGATGATGAACGGACAGAAGAGGCTGACCGGGTATCTGCACGGATAGCTGGAATATTGTCAGAAATGGCGTTTTCATTTTCGCCTAACGAATATATCTCCATTCATCGCAAATTGTTTCGGGGGATATATGAACATGCCGGAAAGATAAGAGACTATAACATTACAAAAAGAGAATGGGTTTTAAATGGAGAAACTGTTATTTATGGAAGCGCGTCGGAGCTGAAAGCTACTCTTGAATATGATTTTTCCCAGGAAAAGAGCTTTAGTTATAAAGGGCTGACGATAGATGAGACGATTCACCACCTTGCAGTATTTGTTGCAAATCTGTGGCAGATTCATATTTTCGAAGAGGGGAATACAAGAACGACAGCGGTATTTTTTATTAAATATCTGAGAACGCTCGGATTTTCTGTGACAAATGATATCTTTGCGGAGAATGCCTGGTATTTCAGAAACGCTCTTGTACGTGCCAATTATACCAATCTGCAGAAAGGTATTCATGAAACGACAGAGTACCTTGAATTGTTTTTGAGAAATCTGCTCCTGCATGAAAAGAATGAGCTGCATAACCGGGAACTTCATGTAAGTGGAATTATAGGAATGGGAAAAGTAGATATTGGAGAAGAAAAAGTAGACATTCAAGAAGAAAAAGCAGATATTGGAGAGGAAAAAGTAGACATTCAAGAAGAAAAAGCAGACATTCGGAAAAGAAAAGTAGACATTCAGGAACAGGAAAGTGACTGCCGAGAGGAAGAAGCAGATATTACGGAAGAGGAAACGGATGTCTGGAATAAACAAAAAGATGCCGAATGTCTGCTGGCGGGAGAGACAGGGAATTTTTCCGCTAAGACTTCTGCGCATATCCAGGCGATATTTGAGCAGTTTGGCTATGATGAGATATTTGGCAGAAGCGCAATTACCGGAATTCTGGGACTTCAAAATTCAAGTGCCTCCAGACTTTTGTCCAGACTGGTCCGGACCGGAATTATCGAGCCGGTATCCGGTCATGGAAAAGGAAAGTACAGATTCCGGAAAAATGGAGACTGATTGGCAGATTCATCTGTTGCGGACAGCACGGAAGGGAAGGATACTTTATGAACAATATGAGAGGTGTATGTCACAAATTAAAAAATCTGCTTTTGATAATTGCCCTTGTTCTGCTGGCAGCAGCACCGGTGAGGGGCGCGGAGGATACGGCGCCGTTTGCATTTCATATGCTGGACGTAGGGCAGGGGGCAAGCGTGCTGGTGGAGGCGGACGGACATTATATGCTGATTGACGGCGGCGGACGGTCGTCGTCTTCCTATGTGGTGAGCTATCTGCAGCAGCAGGGTGTGGAAAAACTGGATTATATTGTGGTATCTCATTATGATGAGGACCATATCAGCGGAATTGTCGGCGCGCTGCATGTTTTTGGGTGCAACACAATACTGGCGCCGGACTATCATGCGGATACCGATATCTATGCGTCGTATCTGGAAGCGGCGGAGGCTTCCGGCGCGGAGATTATTTATCCACGGCAGGGAGACACTTATGCACTTGGCGGGGCGGTCATCACGGTAGTCGGTCCGGCATCTTATGAGAACAATCTGGAAAATGACTGCTCTGTGGCAGTGCGCATCACTTACGGTATCACAAGCTATCTTGTCTGCGGGGATGCGCAGGCGCAGGAGGAAGCGGATATCATGGATTCCGGAGTGGAGCTGGAATCGGATGTGTATGTGGTTAATCATCATGGGAGCGCGGATTCCAGCGGCTTCTATTTTCTGAGCGCAGTAAGACCGGTTTATGCGCTGATTAGCTGTTCCGCTGATAATTCCTACGGACATCCGGCAGCAGAGACGATGCAGCGGCTGGACAATGAGGGCGTTTCCCTGTACCGCACGGACAGGCAGGGAACGGTGACAGCGTACTCAGACGGTACCGGGCTGTGGTTTGACCAGGAGCCGTGCGACGATTTCTCCGCAGGAGATACCGCGGGCGAGCGGGATAATTCGGGAGCGGCTGGACAGAGTGAGGACGGCTATCTGATGCCGGAGGACGCAGACGGACAGGGCGGAACCGGGCAGGGAGCCTCAGAAAATACAGACGCAGTATATGTCTGCAATCTGAATACGAAGAAGTTTCATTATGCTTACTGCGACAGTGTGAACAAAATGAAAGAATCAAACAGGAAATATACGGATGAGAGCCGCGAAAGTCTGATTGCACAGGGCTATGAGCCGTGCCAGAACTGCAATCCATAACAGCTGCAGTGCGGTGCAGAACCATGCCCGTACCGGAACATTGCAAACTATAACGGCTGCGGTGCGGCTTCAAGTTCCGCATTTGCGAGGGTTGCGGCGAACGGAGAGAACAGTAAGCGTGTAATATTTTGTCCATATTCACAATGATATGGTGTATGGACGGTATTTTAAATATCATAATATAATAATGCCAGGATTTCCGGGTGCGGAACCTGCCGGGTCAGACGGCGGGCGCGGACACTCAGAAATCCTGGCATTGTATTTTGCATCCGTAATTATATGTGATACGGATACTGAAAATAGTGTACATAAAAATTCATCACATATTTCATATAGTGCATAAGCTTCTTCATGTGAATACCTCCTTTCTCTCGCTTACAGAGATATCATAAAACATATGTGAAGAAATTACGCGCCAGATAGAAACGAAATATAGTCAAAAATTGCAGTGGGGAGATGAAAAAATGATTCCTTCTTATGAAAAGCAGACGACCGGTCTTTATATGCTTCACAGGGCATCCCGTCATGTTCCGCCGCATCTGCACAGCGCGGCGGAGTTTATATATGTTACCGGAGGCGGGCTGGAATTTGGAATGGGGCAGGAGCTTTACCATATGGAAAAGGGCGATTTTGCGATTGCGTTCCCGGAAGTGATTCATCATTACCAGGTGATGCAGCCCGGAAACAACCGGGCATATTATCTGATAGCGGCGCCAGCGCTCTGCGGTCAGTTCTGCGGCGTGATGCAGAAATATTGTCCGGAAAATCCGGTAATAAAAAAGGAGCGGGTGCATCCGGAAATCGTTCATGCATTGCACGCGCTGCTTGCACTGGCGGAGGCGGGAGAGCCGGAACCGGCGGTTGCGCAGGCGTATATGCAGATTATTATGGCGAGGAGTATGCCCTGCTTTCATATGATAGAAAAAAGCAGGGTTGCCAGCGGAGATATCATTTATCAGACGGTATCTTATGTGGCACGCAACTTTCGCAATGAGTTGTCGCTGGAGACGATGGCGCGGGAGCTGGGCGTGAGCAAATATGCTCTTTCCCGTGTGTTTTCCGGCACGTTTCACAGAAATTTTAATAAATATGTCAATGAGCAGCGGTTGGAATACGTAAGCACGCTGCTCGAATGCTCGGACCGGAGCATTACGGATATCTGTATGGATGCCGGATTTGAGAGCCAGCGGACCTTCAACCGTGCGTTCCGGGAAAAATACCGGATGACGCCGCGCCAGTACCGCAGCATGTGCCGGAGCAGATATCTGCCGTAAGAAGAGATGGACATGCGCACAATACTGGCTGCGGACGGATGCGGGACGGCTGATTTTTAAAAATCAGCAGAACAGGGCGGCCATATTTTTCGTATCCGCGCAAAAGAATATGCAGCCAGTCCTCTTCACGGAACGGGGGACACGGCATTCTCCTGCAGCCGCTTCCGGAATTCGGAGGGGGACATTCCGCACTGCTTCTTAAAAATCCGGCTGAAGTAGAGCGGATTTTCATAGCCGATGATGTCCGACACCTCCGAGATATTGCAGGAGGTTGTTTCCAGAAGCGTCCGGGCGTTGGAGATACGAAGCGACAGGATATACTGCGCGGGTGTAATGCCGGTATATTCTTTAAAATTCCGTATGAACCAGCTCACGCTCATATGCTGCGAGGCGGCGTATTCCTCAATGCTGATTTTTTTGTTGTAATTTGCATGAAAATACTGGACAGCCGCATTCATTTCATTGCCAAGCTGCAGGCTCTGTCCTTTGGGCTTACGGAGAATCAGACGATGCAGCATAATGAGAAGCTCATATAAGTAATGCACAAGAAGCTCTTCGTAATCCTCTCTGCACAGCTTCATTTCCTGAATCATGGCGAGAAACAGATTCTTATATTCCAGGGAAGTTCCGGTGTGAATGACATGAACGGAATCCTCAATGCCGTGCTGGCGCAGGATATTCTTCACGTTGCTGCCGGTAAAATGAACCCAGTACACCTCCGTCTTATCTTTTCCGTAATAATAATACCGCTGTTCTTCTTTGGGACGGTAAAGAACCATGTTCCCGGCGGGGATAACCTCTTCCACACCATGAAAATAAAAGTGCGCCTTACCGGAGGCGATATATAAAATCTGATAGTCGAGCCTTCCGCGCGGACGGTGCGTCGGCAGCCGCGGTCTGGTAAACAGATGGTAGGTGCCGCAGCTTCCGACAAAAAGAGGATGCTTTTTATCCTTAAAGTCAACCAGACTGTTGTGCCAGTATGCAGAATCCATATACATGCGTCGTCACTTCCTTCCGATACGTGTAATGTCATGTTATATGTAAAAGTATATCATTTCGTGCATGTTTTGTCTAATGCAGTTTATGGGCTTTCCGGGCGGGGAAAGCTATAATGTGGACAGCCTGGACAGAGCGCCCCTGCTGCAATTTATTTGCATATCAGTCATATTCCGGCACCATAAACAGCAGGGCTTTTTGTTGGCGTGAACGTTATAAATGAAAAAGGAGAGAAAAAGAAAAAATGATTGTACCACGACACTATGAAAATCTTCATGTGCTGCATGAGAATACGCTTCCGGAACGGAGTTATTATATTCCGGCTTCCGGCGTGATGCACAATCTCGTGGAGCACCGGGAGGCATCGGACCGTTTCCAGTCGCTTTGCGGAAGCTGGAAATTTCGCTATTACAGCAGTATTTATGAGCTGAAGGAGCCGTTTTATGAAATGAAAACGGATTTGAGCTCTTTTGACGAAATTCCGGTACCCGGCGTATGGCAGAACGCCGGATATGACACACATCAATATACAAACATCCGCTATCCGTTTCCGTTTGACCCGCCTTATGTTCCACAAAATAATCCGTGCGGCGCATATATATGTGATTTTGTGTATCACAGATGTGCAGACGCGCCGGAAGCCGCGCTCAATTTTGAGGGCGTGGATTCCTGCTTTTATGTATGGCTGAACGGACAATATGTGGGGTACAGCCAGGTTTCCCATTCCACCAGTGAGTTTGATGTGACGGGTCTGCTTGCGGAGGGGACGAACCGTCTGGCGGTGCTTGTGCTGAAGTGGTGCGATGGAAGCTATCTGGAGGACCAGGACAAATTCCGGATGAGCGGGATATTCCGGGACGTATACCTCCTAAAGCGCCCGGAAAACGGTATTTTCGATTACTTTATCAAAGCGAAGCCAATGGAGGGAAGCGCGCAGATTACGGCGGATATCACATATAAAAAGAGTATCGTCCCGACGCGGGTCACTTTGCTTGACGCGGATGGCAACCAAATCGGAATGCAGCAGATTGGTGTGTGGGCGGATGGCGGACATGGCATTCCGGAACAGATCCTGACGGATGGCGGGCATGGCATTCCGGAACAGATCCTGACGGATGGCGGACACGACATTCCGGAACAGAGCCTGGCGGATGGCGGACACGACATTCTGGAACAGAGCCCGGCGGATGGCGGACATGGCAACACGGCGCACATCTGCATGGAAGTGAAGCATCCGGTGCTCTGGAGCGCGGAGCATCCATATCTGTATACGCTGATTTTTCAGACGGAGGGAGAGGTGATTACGGAGCGTGTCGGCATCCGTGAAATCTGCATAAAAGATAAGCGGGTATATTTTAACGGCAGACCGATTGTGTTTCATGGCGTCAACCGGCATGATTTCAGTCCGGAGACAGGCGCGACAGTTTCTATTGAAGAAATAAAACGTGATATGTTGCTTATGAAACAGCACAACTTTAATGCTATCCGTTCCAGTCATTATCCGAATGCGCCGTATTTTTATCAGCTCTGCGACCAGTATGGATTTTATGTGGTTGATGAGGCGGATAACGAAAGTCACGGCCCCAGCGAAATTTATTATGAGAACAATGATTTTGAAAATAAGAGCCGGCGGTGGAATGAAGCGATTTCTGATAATCCCGATTTTACAGAGCCGACGCTGGACCGTGTGCGCCGCTGCGTGGAGCGGGAAAAGAACCGTCCGTGTATCGTAATCTGGTCGATGGGAAACGAGTGCGCATATGGCTGTACCATTGAGCGGGCGCTGAAGTGGACGAAGGAGTTTGACGATACGCGGCTGACACATTTTGAGAGTGCGCGCTATCACGGCAACCGCCGGAAATACGATTTTTCCAGGCTGGATTTGTTCAGCAGGATGTATCCGGCGCCGGAGGAAATTACGGAATATCTGGAAAATGAACCGGACAAGCCGCTGATTTTAATTGAATACAGTCATGCGATGGGAAATGGTCCGGGAGATCTGGAGGAGTATTTTCAGATGTTTCACGGGCAGGAGCTGATGTGCGGCGGCTTTGTCTGGGAATGGTGCGACCACGCGGTGGCGCACGGGAGGGCCGGAAACGGAAAAACCATCTATTATTACGGCGGAGACCACGGGGAAAAAATCCACGATGGCAATTTCTGCGTAGATGGGCTGGTGTACCCGGACCGCAGAGCGCACACCGGTCTTCTGGAATACAAAAATGTGTACCGTCCGGTGCGGGCGGCGTGGGATGATGAGGCAAAGCGGGAGCTGATTCTGCGCAATTATCTGGACTTTACGAATCTGGAGGATGTCCGGAT
Source organism: Marvinbryantia formatexigens DSM 14469 (assembly GCF_025148285.1). Classification (NCBI taxonomy): domain Bacteria; kingdom Bacillati; phylum Bacillota; class Clostridia; order Lachnospirales; family Lachnospiraceae; genus Marvinbryantia; species Marvinbryantia formatexigens. The sequence goes on from NZ_CP102268.1 coordinate 2,271,705, forward strand.
AACATATGAGGTGAGCTGTGACGGCTTTATTACGGAGTGCGGGGAGCTTGCGCCGCTGGCGGCGGAACCGGGAAAGACGGCAAAAGTCACGTTACCGGTTCAGATACCTGCGAAGGGAAAGGTGTTTTTGCGGCTTTTCTATTATTCGCGAAAAGCGGCTCCGCTGGTTCCGGCCGGGCACTGCCTTGGCTTTGAGGAGCTTCCCGTCAGAAACGCGGACGCGCGCAATCAACTGGCGGAGCGCGCAATGGAGCACCTGGGAGGGCAGCGGGCGGCACGCACGACGGTGTATTCGGATGGAAAGCCGACAGGACAGGCAATGGCGCATTCCGGCGGACAACTGGCGGAGCGTGCAATGGCGAACCTGGGAGAACAGGAACCGGCACTGGCGGTGACGGAGCAGGATGCGGAAATTGTAATACGGGGCGGCGCGTTCTGCTATCGTCTGGATAAGCGCACCGGGTTGTTTTCAGAACTGGAATACGGCGGAAAACAATACCTGAAAAGACCGATGGAGGTAAACATCTGGCGTGCGCCGACGGATAATGATATGTACCGGAAAGCGGAGTGGTACCGCGCAGGGTACGACAGGACCGCAGTCAGAGCTTATGATGCCAGCGTGAAACGGGTGGACGGCGGCGTGCGGATTTTCTGCAGAATGTCTCTTGCTGCGGACGCCGTACAGAAAATTCTGGTAATCTATACGGTCTGGACAGTGTATGAAAACGGGGAAATCCGGCTGATGATGACAGTGCACCGGCAGAGAGAATTTCCGATGCTTCCGCGGTTCGGACTGCGCCTGTTCCTTGATAACAGCTTTGACAATGTGAGATATTACGGAATGGGACCGGCGGAGAGCTATTGCGACAAGCACCGGGCATCCACTCATGGATTATATGCAATGCGCGTGGAGGAAATGCATGAGGATTATATCCGGCCGCAGGAAAACGGCAGCCATTATGACTGTTCCTATGTTGTTACTGAGGGAGAAAAATGGGGGCTTGCGGCGTTTGGCGAAAAGGAATTTTCGTTTAATGTCTCACATTATACGCAGGAGGAGCTGACAGAGAAAAAGCACAATTTTGAGCTTGTACCCTGCGGGGATATGGTTCTCTGTCTGGATTACGCGCAGTGCGGCATCGGCTCGGAGAGCTGCGGACCGGGGTTGCCGGAAAAGTATCGTTTTGAGCGCAGGGAGTTTGTATTTACAATAAAATTGGTTCCATACAGCAGAAAGGAAAAGTAAAATGGAAGAGAAAAAATATTTAAAGTGGTACAACAAGGTGGGCTATGGCTCCGGAGATATTGCAGGCAATGTAGTGTATGCGTTTCTGTCGTCGTTTGTGATGATATATCTCACAAATACTGTGGGACTGAACGCCGGTATTGTCGGCACGCTGATTGCCGTGTCAAAGCTGTTTGACGGCGTGACGGATGTATTTTTCGGCTCGATGATAGATAAGACAAAGAGCAGAATGGGGAAAGCGCGTCCGTGGATGCTGTACGGCTATATCGGATGCGCGGTGACGCTGGCGGCAATCTTTGCCATCCCGGTGAATATGGGGAAAACCGCGCAGTACGCATGGTTTTTTATCGCTTACACACTGCTGAACGCGGTGTTTTACACAGCAAATAATATCGCATATTCTGCTTTGACGGCGCTGGTGACAAAAAACAGCCGCGAGCGTGTGGAAATGGGGTCGTACCGCTTTATTTTTGCTTTCTCCACCAGCCTGCTGATTCAGTCAGTTACCATAAAGTTTGTGGCAATGCTGGGCGGCGGCGCAGCCGGATGGAGAACAGCGGCGGTTATTTATGCAATTATCGGTCTGGTTGTAAATACGATTTCCGTGTTATCCGTGAAGGAGCTGCCGGAGGAGGAATTAAATGAAGACCACGGGGAGACGGATGAAAAGTACAGTCTGCTGACGGCGGCAAAGCTCCTTGTTTCCAACAAATTTTATCTTATAATCTGTGTGACCTATATTCTCCAGCAGATTTATACGGCGATGCTTAATATGGGAATTTACTATATGACTTATGTGCTGTTGAATGAAAACCTGTATCCGCTGTTTTCCTGGGCGATTAATATTCCGCTGATTATTGCACTTATTATTACGCCGGCGCTGGTGGAAAAGTGGAAGGGGATATACCGGCTGAACCTCTGCGGTTATGTGATTGGTACGCTGGGCAGGGCGCTGGTCGTTGTGGCGGCGTATCTGGGCAGCGTCCCGCTGATGCTGGTGTTTACCGGAATCGCTGCTTTCGGGATGGGACCGTGGCAGGGCGACATGAACGCCGTGATAGCTAACTGCTCGGAGTATACTTACCTCACAAAGCAGAAACGTGTGGATGGAACCATGTATTCCTGCACGTCCCTGGGGATAAAGCTCGGCGGCGGTCTGGGAATTGCAATCACCGGCTGGCTCCTGGAATTCAGCGGCTTTGACGGGACTGCGGCGGTGCAGTCCGCCTCCTGCATGAATATGCTTCACATAATGTATTTGTGGATTCCGGTAGCAATTTCTCTTATTATTACGTTTCTGATGTCGAAGATGAATGTGGAAAAAGCAAACGCCGGGCTGAGAAATCGTCTGGAGGAGCATACCGTGCAGAAGTAAACGCCGCGGACCGGGAACGTCAAATCAGAACGTTTTCAGGATTGCCAGAAGCAGAAAAAGGATACCGCCCGCCCAGGACAAGTCCTTTGGGAAATGGCTGCTGATTTTATGTCCCATGAAAAGACCGAGATAGCTGAACGCTTCGCCTGTTAAAAAAGCGGCGGACACGGTGAGCATTACCGGGATTTTCAGAAAGGCAGCCATTGTCCCGGCAATCAGGCTGTCCGCTGACATGGCAAGGGAGAAAAAGATGATTTCTCTCCAGGAAAGCTGGTGATTGCGGTCCGAATCCGCCGTCAGCGGGTCACTGTATATATCAATTACGAAATGCAGATGCGAAAGGCAGAAACCAATATTTTTGTGCAGCGGTCTGTGACGGCGCAGCCAGCCGCGGATGGAGGAACCGGCAAGCTTAAAAATGCCGAGAAGCATCAGACTGAAGCAACAGATTGTTTTTGTGAACGTCTCCGGAATCAGACTGTCCAGCGAGGCGCCGAACAGCAGGGAAAAGCCGAGGCAAAGACTGCAGATGGCGTTTACTGTGAGGATTTTACCGTGGGAGACATCTATATTTCCGGCGCCGTAGGCGGCAAAGGCAGCGAATGTATCCAGACAGAGCGCGGATACCAGCATAAAAATATGAAGCAGCATAGGGATAGATAACCTTTTTCACCAGTATACGCGGACGGCGGGATTTTGACATAGACAAAGATTGACGGAACCAGTCCATACTGTATATAATGAGCCAGAGACAGGAGACTTGAGCTTGCATGAGCATGCTCATAAATGGGTGAAAGACCCTGGGGAGGCGCGGATGTTATATTTATCGCAATTTTTATTTACAGACATTGACCGGGAGGATACGTTTATCTTTAATTTGAAGCGGACTTGTTACGATACGGTTTATCCGTTCCGGATTTTGTCGAAGCATGGTCTTAGAAGGCTGGATTTCGAGCCGGTTACGATTTTATATGGTGGAAATGGCTGCGGAAAATCAACAGCGCTGAACATCATTGCGGAGAAGCTGCGGCTTCAGCGGGACACGTTGTATAACCGTTCGTCTTTTTTTGAAGATTACATAAGAATGTGTGATTTTGAAACCTGTATTCCGGTTCCGGAGGAAAGCAGGATTATCACCAGCGACGATGTGTTTGATTTTATGCTCAATTTAAGAAGCATTAACGAGGGAATTGATTGCAGGCGCGAGGAGTTGTTTCAGGAGTATCTGGATGCAAAATATTCACATTTTCAGATGAAATCCCTGGATGATTATGAGCAACTGAAAAAGGTGAATCTGGCGCGGAGCAAAACGCAGTCCCGGTATGTGCGGAAAAATCTGATGGACAATGTGCGCGAGCACTCAAACGGGGAAAGCGCGTTTCTGTATTTTTCCGAAAAGATAAAAGAAAACGCGCTGTATCTTCTGGATGAGCCGGAGAACAGTCTCTCCCCGGACCGTCAGCAGGAGCTTCTGAAATTTCTGGAGGATTCAGCGCGGTTTTTCGGATGCCAGTTTATCATATCCACGCACTCGCCGTTCCTCCTTTCCATGCGCGGTGCAAAGATTTATGACCTTGATGAAAATCCGGTGGATGTAAAGCGGTGGACAGAGCTGCCGAACATCCGGTCCTATTACGAATTTTTCAAACGCCATGAGCAGGAATTTCAGACTATGGTATAAAAAAAGAAACGAGCAGCCCGCCTAAGTAGAAACTGTACGGTGAAAACCCATCTCTTTACTAAGGATTCTACTGGAAACAGAGATTTTTGTCAATAGAAAGATGAGAAGAAATTTTGCACCAGGAAGTGTTGTAATAAAAAAGGCAGTTTTTTAAAATAGGTCTTGACGCCCGCAGGAAAGTATGATAGATTATATACAGTTAGCATAAGCTAACTTAAAAAGTAAAAAGTGCAGTCTGACTGGCTGCATTTTTTGAACACGTTAGGTTAGGAAAAACTAACTTATTTTTATCGGTATTCATACATATTTTCCGGAGAAAGGAGACAAAATGAGCGTAGTAATCATTGGCGGAAACGAGAGAATGGAATGTCAGTATTCGGATATTTGTAAGCATTATGGCTGCAAAGCAAAGATTTTTACCAAGGAAAACGGCTCAATTAAGAAAAAACTGGGCTGTCCGGATTTATTGATTTTATTCACCAACACAGTTTCTCATAAAATGGTAATCAGTGCGTCGCAGGAGGCAAAGCGCAACAATATCCCGATTGCGCGCACGCATACCAGCAGTGCGACAGCGCTGCATGGTATATTGTCCGAGCACTTCGGAGCAAGATAAACAGGAGAAGGGATTGGATGGGATGCTGGAAAAATATTTGATAGAACATTGCTCGCCTACTCTGGCGTCGCTGAAAACGGCAAATTTGTTTACCTATGCGTACACTTCTGAGCAGGAGCTTTCACAGGACATCTTCCGGTGGAACAACCAGCTCGCGGACAAAGGGATTGAGCTGATTGTCCTGCGCAGAAAAGAACGCGCGGCGCTGATTTATGTCTGCCGCACTTCATATCTGAAGCGCGATTTAAGTCAGCCCGGAGTTGCTTATTTTCTGCGGAAGTATGGATACCGCAGCGTCGAACCGGCGTATGCACTGCAGCGGTTAAAACAGAGACTGGCGGAAAGCGGGGAATTTCCGCACGAAATAGGTGTTTTTCTGGGCTATCCGCTGGGGGATGTAATCGGATTTATCAAAAACGCGGGCAAAAGCAGTAAATGCAGCGGCTGCTGGAAGGTGTACTGCAACGAATGCGAGGCAATCAGAACCTTTGCAAAATATAAAAAATGCCGTGAGATTTACGTGCGCCTGTGGAAAGATGGGAGAAGTGTGAGACAGCTGACAGTGGCTGCCTGACAATGATCTATATATCTTTATTACAAAGTATTATAAAGGAGGAGCTTAAACAATGAGCAAAGTAGCAGTGGTTTACTGGAGTGGTACCGGTAACACAGAAATGATGGCAAATAAAGTAGGTGAGGGCGCAAAGGCAGCGGGCGCGGAGGCAGAGGTATTCTCCTGCGACCAGTTCTCAGCGGATAAGCTGGGCGATTATGATGCAGTGGCATTCGGCTGCCCGGCAATGGGTGACGAGGTTCTGGAGGAAACAGAATTTGAGCCGTTCTTTGAAGAGTGCAAATCCCACCTCAGCGGCAAAAAGATTGCGCTGTTTGGCTCTTATGGCTGGGGAGACGGCGAATGGATGAGAAACTGGGAGGAAACCTGCAAAGAGGCGGGAGCAAATCTGGCGTGCGAGAGCGTAATCTGTGCGGATGCTCCGGATGACGATGCGCAGGCAGCCTGCGAGGCGCTCGGAAAAGCGCTTGCCTAGGAAAGGCATTTCTAACGGAAAAATTTATTTCTTAAATTTTACGAAAGGGGGACGGAAATCCCCCTTTTCTGTTTGCATTATTTTTCTATTTGTAATATAGTAAAGGAGAGATATTTTCTGTTCGCGCAGGCCGCTGTGCCTGCCGCGCACAACAGTAATGGTGTCGGGATATATGAAATGAGGGGTTTATAAATGAAACGAAAAATAAGAAAGGCATTTTTGCCGCTGCTGCTGTTGTTGCTTCTGGTGACTGCCGGGGCAGCCTCTGCGCAGGCTTCCTCCTGGGATTTCTTCGGCGCGCTGCCGAATACGCAGGCAAAAGCGGTAAAGAAAAATCCGAAGATTCTGTTTGTCGGAAACAGTCATACGTTTGTGAACAATGTTCCGGCTATGGTAAAAAAGCTTTGCAATAAAAACGGGATTTCCCCGCAGATTACGACAATCACGCACGGCGGATACTCTCTTTACAACTATGCGTATCCGGATAAGAGCGACGCGCAGCAGGTGAAGCTGAGTAAAAAGCTGAAAACGCTTCTGAAGAGCGAAAAGTGGGATTATGTAATCCTGCAGGATAATCGTTACAGCGGAACCAGAAAAACCACGCAGACAAAGAAGGCGGTGCAGGCATTGCAGCCGCTGATAAAAAAAGCGGGCGCACAGATGGTATTTTACATGAGCTGGGCGCCAAAGGCTGGGCATGTTGATTACAAGAGAGGCTGGGTGTCTTCGCCGACGGATTATATGTCGAAGAAGGCGGACCTCTTCTATGGGCTTGCGGAAAAATACAATGCGGCGCTGGCGCCGAGCGGTATCGCGTTTTTGCGTGCCAATACGCTGCTGCCGGATGTGGAGCTGTACAGCTCCGATAAAAACCATGCCAGCACAGCCGGAAGCTATCTCTCCGCGTGCGTGATTTACGCGACGCTGTTTGGCAAAAGCCCGGAGGGGACAGCGTATTATCCGTCGTTCGACGGGATGTCGCACGCGCAGAGCATCCAGACAGGAAAGAAGCTGCAGGCGCTGGCAGCGGATGTCACCGTGCGCGGCAGTACGAAGGACAACGCAGAGCTGACGTTTTCTACGCCGCAGGTTTCGATGAAGAGCGGCTCCAAAACACAGCTTTCCTATAAAATCGTTTCCGGGAAAAAGACCACCCGTGTAGTTTCCTGGAAATCGGGTAATACGAAGGTGGCGTCGGTGGACAGCTCCGGAAAAGTGACTGCATACATGGCGGGTACGACGACCATCACGGCAAGACTGAGCAATAATGCCACGGCATCCTGCGTAATTACGGTGACGGGCGGCGGCACAGCGGACGGTCAGCTTACGCTGGATGCCCGGAAGATGACGATGTACGTCGGAAAGACAAAGCTTCTGACCGCCAATATGAATGCGGGCAGCCTGACATTTTCCTCCAGCAATCCGAAGGTCGTTTCGGTAAACGCCAGGGGACAGCTTACCGCAAAGTCAGCCGGAAGAGCGCGCATCACTGTTACCACGAAAAAAGGGCAGACGGCGGTCTGCACGGTTACGTCAATCGTTCCGGTCAAGAAGCTTGCATTCAGCAATGCGAAGTCCGGTATGAAAATAAAGAAAGGACAGACGCAGAAGCTGTCCGTGTCGGTTTCACCCTCCAATGCTACGGTAAAAACACTGCAGTGGAGTTCAAGCGATACGGGAGTGCTGCAGGTTTCGCAGACCGGAAAGATAAAAGCGGTTTCCAAAGGAACGGCTGTCATCACCGCGGTGACGACGGACGGGACGAACCGCAAAATACAAATAAAAATAAAGGTGGTATAAAGTAAGATGAGAAAATGGGCGAGATTTTTCTATCAGCCGTGCCTCCCGCTCGGAGAAGACGGGCGCCGGGTGACGGGACAGAAAGCGCACATTGCATTGTCGGAAAAAGCTGCAGCGGAAGGTATGGTTCTGCTGAAAAATGAGGACGGCGTTCTGCCGTTCTCTTTTGGCAAAAAGGTGGCTGTTTTCGGCAAAGCGTGTGCAGATTACGTAAAAGGCGGAGGCGGCAGCGGCGATGTGACTGTGGAATACACCACAAGTCTGCTGGACGGGCTGCGCGCGAAGGAGCAGGAGGGAAAGGTAAAGCTGCTCGCAGAGCTTGGCGCGTTTTATGAAGAAAATGTACAGCGGCAGTACGGACAGGGAGTCCAGCCGGGTATGACGGAGGAGCCGGAAATACCGCAGGAGCTGCTGGCGCGCGCCGCAAACTTTACAGACACTGCGATCGTGACGATATGCCGTTTCTCCGGAGAGGGCTGGGACCGCACGATTATGGATGAAAACGGGCAGAAGGATAATGGCATGGATAATGTGCCGGAGGATTGCGACGAGATACTGCGCCGCTGCCTGCAGGTGTTTGAGCGCGGCGATTTCTATCTTTCCGCCGCGGAGGAGCGGATGATTGAGACGGTGCAGGAGCATTTTGCGCACGTAGTTGCCGTTCTGAATGTGGGCGGTATGGTAGATACCGTGTGGATAAAAAACAGCGAGCGTATCCAGGGCGCGCTGCTGGCATGGCAGGGCGGTATGGAGGGAGGCATGGCTGCGGCGGATATCCTCTGCGGCGATGTAAACCCGTCCGGAAAGCTTGCGGATACATTTGCCGCAAAGCTGACGGATTACCCGTCGTCAGCCAACTTCCACGAGTCGGAGAGCTATGTGGAATACACGGAAGATATTTATGTGGGCTACCGCTATTTTGAGACGCTGGCGCAGTCGGCGGTCGTGTACCCGTTTGGTTTCGGACTTTCTTATACGGATTTTGAGATTGCTTTTCAGAAGGCGGACGAATCGGAGACACAGATTACTGTTGACGCCGTTGTGACGAATACCGGAGCGCGGGCAGGCAAAGAGGTGGTGCAGCTTTATGTGAGAGCGCCGCAGGGCAGGCTTGGAAAACCGGAAAGAGAGCTGAAGGCGTTTGCAAAGACCAGGCTTCTGCAGCCGGGCGAGATGCAGCTTGTGCGACTGACAGTGAAAAAGGATGCGCTGGCTTCCTACGACGACAGCGGAAAAGTGGAGAAAAACGCCTGGGTGCTGGAAGCGGGCACGTATTGCTTCCATCTTGGAAATTCTGTGCGCAGCGCTGTAGAGATTCCGTATCAGTATGTGTGCGCGGCAGATATTGTGCTGGAGAAGACCGGAAGCAAGTGCGCGCCGGTTCTGCTGCATAAGCGTATGCTGGCGGACGGCAGCATGGAAACCCTGGAGGTACATCCGGAGCTTCAGCCGGATTTATCCTACGATGCGGAGGCGCTGGGTGCGTTTGCGCCGGGAAGCGTGGCGCAGGAGCCGGAGCTGCTCTGGGGCGGTCCGAAGAAGGAACCGGTGATTTCGCTGGAGGATGTGTATGAGAAACGCGCGACGGCGGCGGAATTTATGGCGCAGCTTACGGATGAGGAACTGGTGCGTCTGCTGTGCGGACAGCCGAACACCGGCGTGGCAAACACTTATGGAATGGGAAACCTTCCGAAATACGGTGTGCCGAACGTGATGACGGAGGACGGTCCGGCGGGCGTGCGCATCAACCGGGAGTGCGGTGTCTGCACGACGGCTTTTCCGTGCGCAACGCTGCTTGCCTGCACCTGGAATGAAGAGCTGGTGGAGCAGGTCGGCGCTGCGGGAGCGCGCGAGGCGAAGGAGAACAATATCGGCATCTGGCTGACACCGGCGATGAATATCCATCGCAGTCCGCTCTGCGGCAGAAACTTTGAATATTATTCAGAGGATCCGCTGATTGCCGGAAAAATGGGAGCGGCGATGGTGCGCGGCATCCAGTCGCAGGGCATCGCGGCATCGGCGAAGCATTTTGCCTGCAACAATAAGGAGACGAACCGCAAGGACAGCGACTCCCGCGTTTCGGAGCGCGCGCTGCGGGAAATCTACCTGAAGGGATTTGAGATAGTCGTGAAAGAGGCGGACCCGTGGACGATTATGACCTCGTACAATATCATCAACGGACACCGCGCTTCCGCAAACAAAGAACTGCTGACCGGCATTCTGCGCGGCGAGTGGGGCTTTAAGGGAATGGTGACGACCGACTGGTGGAATTTTGCGGAGCAGCATGAGGAAATCAAAGCCGGAAACGATGTGAAGATGGGCTGCGGCTTCCCGGAGCGGACAATGGCGGCGCTGCAGCGCGGCGACCTTGAGCGGAAGGATCTGGAAGCCTGCGTGCAGCGCGTTCTGGAAATGATTATGAAGCTTGACGTTTAAAGTTTTTCCGGTAAAATGCCAGTGACATCACAGTGGCGATACTCCAGCCGAACGGCCACGCCATCCAGATGCCGGTGGAGCCGAAAATACCGGAGAACACAAAGGCAAGAACGACGCGGAGTACAAGGTCTGTGAAGGTGGTAATCATAAACTGCTTCATGAGACCGGCTCCGCGCAGGATGCCGTCCGCCATCAGCTTTGCCGAGACAACGAAGTAAAACGGCGATACGATTCTAAGGAAGGTCATTCCGCAGGCAAGGGCATTTTCCGAGCTGTGGTCCATGAACAAAAGCAGTCCGTAGCGTCCCGCAAAGAAGTAAAACAGGAAAAACGGAATGCACAGCAGCCATACCAGTTTCAGACTGGCGTGAAAGCCTTCGTTTATACGGGCGGGCTTTCCGGCGCCGAGATTCTGCGCGGTATAATTGGAAATGCCGTTTCCGAGCGTGGAGAAGGACGTAATCACCAGATTGTTCAGCTTGATGGAGGCGGAATAACCGGCAATAACGCTGGCGCCGAAGCTGTTGATAACGCTCTGTATCATGATATTTCCCACGGAGATAAAACTCTGCTGCAGGATACTGGGGATGGCGATAACGGCAATTTTGCCGAGCAGCGTGCGGGAAAACAAGGGAATGCGTCCCTGTGTGGGAATCGCCTGCAGTTTTTTCGGCACCACGACGATTGCCAGAATACAGCTTACGCCCTGGCAGAGAAAGGTTGCCCAGGCGACGCCGGCGACGCCCATATCAAAGGCGGTGACGAACAGGATGTCCACCGCGATGTTGGCGGTGGAGGATACTGCCAGAAACCAGAACGGCGTCCGGGAGTCTCCGAGTGCGGAGAAAATGCCGGTCGCTACATTATAAAAAAATAAAAACGGAAGCCCCGCGACATAGATGCGCAGATATAAAAGCGAATCTGCCATCAGCTCCTGCGGGGTTTTTATGATATTTAAAAGCCCCTCGCAGAACAGAAAACCGATTGCCATCAGAGCAGCGCACAGCACTGCGCTGGAAATCAGCGTCGTATACACGGCGCTTTTCATTTCTTCAAATTTCTTTGCGCCGAATAATTGCGAGACGATCACGGAGCATCCGATGTTGCATCCAAAAGCAAACGCAATAAAAATCAATGTAATTTCATAGCTGTTGCCCACCGAGGCAAGTGCGTTCTCTCCGATAAATTTACCCGCCACAAGGCTGTCCGCGATATTGTAAAGCTGCTGGAAAATAATACCTCCGAACAGCGGCAGGCAGAATTTCCAGAGTACGGTGGAAGGATTTCCGATGGTCAAATCTTTTGTCATATGTTTCACTCCCTCTGAAATGTTACTTTTGCTTTTACTCCGCCGCGCGCTCTGGGCGCAGGGGCGGGCGGAAAAAGAATCCTTTAGCATTATACGCTTATCTTTAAAAAAAGAAAAGTGTTTTCCAAATCTCTGCTTTAATTAATAATAACGAAATAAATTAATTAAATTTAATTAAAGAACGACGTGGGAAACGGACGAAAAAGGAAACAAAAGTTGTGAAAAATAACTAAAAATACATGAGAAAGCAGCCTTTTCAAGAGAAAATAACCTGTAATTTAAGTTAAATATACTAAAGTTAAAGGAAACAGCATAAAAATACTTGATTAAATAAACTTAAAATGGTATATTAAATTTAACTAAAAAACACATTAAATAAATGGAGGTAAGTGTTATGAGTATGAAGAAATTACTTGGTTTCGGATTTGCCGCTTCGATGGTTCTGTCGCTTGGAGTGGCTGCAGGAGCGGAGGATGCCGCGCTTCCCACGATCGACCAGATTACGGTCGGGGAGGATTACACGGACATTACTGCGTCGATTAAGGTGCTGACAAACCGCACCGATATTGTAGACACTGTCTATAAGGGATATGCGGAGCAGTTTATGGAGTTGTACCCGAATATCACGGTGGAATACGAGGCAATCACGGACTACGAGGAATCGCTGATTTTGCGGCTGATGACCGGCGACTGGGGCGACCTCTGCTTCATTCCGACCAGCGTAAACAGAAACGAGCTGGCAGATTATTTCATACCGCTCGGCGATTTTGACACCCTTGACCCGGTTTACAATTTCGTGCAGGACAAATCCTACGAGGGCACAGTATACGGCATTGCGAACGGCGGTACCGCAGGTGGCGTTGTTTATAACAAACGCATCTGGGATGAGGCGGGCATTACAGAGCTTCCTGCCACGCCGGATGAATTTCTGGAGGATTTGCAGATTATAAAGGATAACACGGATGCGGTCCCGCTGTATACAAACTTTGCAGCGGGATGGACGATGGGAGCATGGGACCAGTATATCGGCGTAGCCGCGACAGGAGATGCGGATTTTATGAATTACACCATTGTGCACCAGAAGGATCCGTTCGCAAAGCGCGATGACATGACCGGACCGTATGCGGTTTATTACACGCTGTATGAGGCGGTTGCGAGAGGGCTTGTGGAAGAGGACCCGGCGTCATCTGACTGGGAATCCTCCAAGGGCGCAATCAATAAAGGAGAAATTGCAACGATGGTGCTTGGTTCCTGGGCGGTTCAGCAGTGCAAGGATGCCGGAGAGACACCGGACGATGTAAGGTATATGCCGTTCCCGATTACCGTTGACGGAAAGCGTTATGCGGGTGCAGGCGGAAACTATTCCTTCGGCATTAACAATAAGGCGGAAACCGATAATCAGATTGCGGCAATGGTTTATCTGAAATGGCTCATCGAAGAATCGACGATCTATCTGGACGAGGGCAGCATTCCGGCGCGTAAGGACGGCGAGCTTCCGGATACGCTGGCGGATTTCGAGGGCGTTGAGCTGCTGGCGGATAATCCGGCGCATGAGGGAGAGGAAACTCTGTTTAATGATATCAACAACGAGAGCGAGGTCGGCATCAACAACAACGACTATCCGGACTGCGAGATTCTGGAAGCGGCGCTGTATGGCTCCAGTACGCTGGACGAGCTGATGGCGGACTGGAATGAGAAATGGACGGCGGCACAGGAGCTGTACGAAGTGGAAATCATTGAATAATTGCAAAAACAGTAATATACCGGGCAGCTGCTGCAGACGGCGGCTGCCCGCCGCATAAGGGGATTCCGTATTCAGGAAGGAGAAGGTTATGAATAATTCCGTTGCTCCGGCAGCAAAGAAAAGCTTTTCGGAATGGTTTAAAAGCAGGAAGGTGCAGAAATGGATTGTAATTTTTACGTTTATGTTTCTGCCGCTGCTTCTGCTTATCGTGTTCACCTACGTCCCGTTTGGCAAAATGGTGGAGTTCAGCTTTTATAATATGAAGTATACCGGCCCGCGCAAATTCGTCGGTCTGAAAAACTATATAGAGGTATTCAGCCGAAGCGAATGCTTTGCATCGCTGGCGGTCAGCCTTTACTATATGGGAGGCGCCGTAATCCAGCTCGCTCTTGCTCTGTTTTTTGCAACGCTGATGGTGTTTAAGGTAAAGGGCGCGGCATTCTTTAAGGGCGCCATGTTCTTTCCGTACCTTATCTGCGGTATCGCAGTCGGTTTTATTTTTAAATTTTTCTATGCAAGAGGCTTTGTGCTCGATTCGCTTCTGCAGATGCTGGGCATGGATCTGGAGAATATTCCGATGTGGCTGCAGGATAAGCGGATTAATAATATCTCACTGGCGGCAACCTCCGTCTGGAGATATATGGGGCAGAATATGATTCTGTTTCTGGGAGCCATGATGTCTGTGGACACAGACCTTTATGAGGCGGCATACATGGACGGCGCAAACAAATGGCATCAGTTCGTATACATTATCCTGCCGAGCATCAAATCCATTGTGGTGTTAAACTTGATTCTTTCCATCAGCGGCTCTCTGAGCGCGTTCGAGCCGCCTTACGTTATCACAAACGGTACGATGGGAACCGGTACATATTTTGTTATCATGAACCGTCTGGCGCATGAAAATCAGAAGGTCGGACTTGCCTGTGCAATGGCGATTGTGCTTCTTGGGATTATCATTATCTGCACAGTGGCGCAGAAGCTGTTCTTTAAGTACGCCTTTGACGACGGCACCAGCGATGAATCAAAGGCGGCAGTGAGAAAGAGAAAGAGGGCTGCAAAGCTGGCGGCGAAGGGAGGCAGAGCGTAATGATAGACGCAAAGGGCGGAAAAGGAATTGTAAACAGACTTTTCAGTATTTTTAAATATGTAATGCTTTGCATTGCGGCAATCGTCGCGCTGCTGCCGGTGGTGGTCTGCGTTTTTACGGCGTTTAAAACAAACGAGGAATACGCGGCGACTTCCGTGCTGGATTTACCGGAGACCTTCTTTAATTTTGAAAACTTTAAGGTTGCCTTCACGCAGGCAAATATGCTGAGGTGCTTTATGAATACGGCAATCGTGCTGGTGGTGGTGCTGTTTTTCTCCATTATGATGGGTTCCATGCTGGCTTATGTGCTGAACCGCTTCAAATTTAAGGGAAACGCGCTGATCCAGAATCTGTTTATGTTTGCGGCACTGATTCCAGGCATTGCAACGCAGGTGACAGTTTACCAGATCATGTATTCTCTGGGACTGATTAATAAGCTGCACGGGTACATGATTGTGCTGATGGGAACCGATATTATCTCGATTTATATTTTTCTGCAGTTTTTCGAGAATCTTCCGGTTTCATTGGATGAATCCGCGATCGTGGACGGCTGTACTTATTTTGGGGTGTTCTTTAAGATTCTGTTTCCGCTGCTCAAACCGGCAATCATCACTTCGCTGGTGCTCAAAGGGGTAGGCGTGTATAACGAATATTACATGTCGAATCTGTATCTGCAGAGCAAAGAACTGAAAACGATTTCTACAGCGCTGTACACCTTCACGGGTCCTTATGGCAACCAGTACAATTATATCTGCGCCGGTGTTCTTATCACTATCATTCCGATACTGATTCTGTTTCTGATTTTCCAGAAGCAGGTCTACAGCGGCATGGCGGCGGGCGCAGTAAAAGGATAATAAAAACAAGGAGACAGTATATGAGCAGGAATAAAATCATTGGTCCGGCGGTGCCGGGGATGCCGTGGCAGGAGCCGCCGGCAGAATATACAAACGGGATTCCGGTATGGAGATACTCCGGGAATCCCATTATCGGACGCAATCCGGTGGAGGGCGTGGCACGTATTTTTAACAGCGCAGTGATGCCGTATGGGGATGGATTTATCGGAGTATTCCGCGGCGAGCAGATAAACGGAGTTCCGTATATTTATCTGGGGCACAGCAGGGATGGAATCCGCTGGGAATTTGAGAAGGAGAAAATCTGTTTTGTCAACGAGGCGGGGGAGGAGTTTATGCCGGTTTACGCATACGACCCGCGTCTGGTAAAGATTGAGAATACTTAC
This sequence comes from Marvinbryantia formatexigens DSM 14469, assembly GCF_025148285.1. NCBI lineage: Bacteria > Bacillati > Bacillota > Clostridia > Lachnospirales > Lachnospiraceae > Marvinbryantia > Marvinbryantia formatexigens. The sequence goes on from NZ_CP102268.1 coordinate 2,287,285, forward strand.
TATATTATCTGGTGCCAGGACTGCTACGGAGCGGGAATCGGCATGGCAAAAACAACGGACTTTAAGACCTTTACCAGAATGGAAAATCCGTTTCTTCCGTTCAACCGCAACGCGGTGCTGTTTCCGCGGAAGATAAATGGAAAGTATATGATGCTCTCCAGACCGAGTGACAGCGGACATACGCCGTTTGGAGATATTTATCTCTCGGAAAGCCCGGATATGGTTTACTGGGGCAGGCACCGCCATGTGATGGGAAAATCATCCGAATGGTGGGAATCCGTGAAAATTGGCGGTGGCGCGGCTCCGATTGAGACGACGGAGGGGTGGCTTTTGTTTTACCACGGCGTTACCGGAACCTGTAACGGGCTGGTGTACAGCATCGGTGGTGCGATTCTGGATATCGACTGTCCGTCGGTGGTGAAATACCGCTGCGAAAACTTTTTGCTGACGCCGGAAGAATGGTATGAGGAGCGGGGATTTGTGCCGAATGTTACCTTCCCGTGTGCGACGATTCATGATAGTGAAACGGGCAGAATCGCTGTTTATTACGGGGCGGCGGACAGCTATGTGGGGCTTGCGTTCACGACAGTGGAGGAAGTAACCGATTATATTAAAGAGCACAGCGTGGTCCGCGAACCGGATACGGAGACCGGACTTCGGTAGCAGGAGGACGATTTATGCTGGAGAAAGAAATCCGGGAGCACCTGACGGAAAAACTGATCCCATTCTGGAGGGGGCTTCGCGATGAGGAGTACGGGGGCTATTACGGCTGGCTCGGCTATGATTTGAAGCTGGACAAAAAGGCGGTAAAGGGCTGTATTTTAAACAGCCGGATTCTGTGGTTTTTCTCCGCAGCCAGCCGTCTTCTGCAGGATACGTCCCTGCTTGCCGATGCAGACCATGCTTATGAATTTCTGCGGAAATACTGCCTGGATGGGAAAAACGGCGGTGTTTACTGGTCTGTGACCTATAAAGGCGAAGTGGCGGAGGGGCTGAAGCATACCTATAACCAGGCGTTTGCCATTTATGCGCTTTCAGCGTATTACCGCGTGAGTAAAAAGGAAGAGGCGCTGCAGACGGCGCGGGAGCTGTTTACGCTGATAGAAGAAAAATGTTGTGACGGACAGGGATATCTGGAGGCTTTTACGGAGGATTTTTCTCCGGCGGACAATGAGAAGCTTTCCGAAAACGGCGTGATGGCGGAAAGGACGATGAATACGCTGCTGCATGTGATGGAGGCGTATACGGAGCTGTACGATGTCACGCAGGAGGAAAAGGTGGCGGAGCGTCTGAAATGGATGCTGGATATTTTCCGGGAGAAGGTCTATAGCCCTGGAAGACGGCGCCTGGAGGTGTTTTTTGACAGAGACTGGAATTCGCTGATTGACCTGCATTCCTTCGGGCACGATATCGAGGCGGCGTGGCTGATTGACCGCTGCTGCGAGGTGCTTGGCGATGAGGAATATACAAAAAAGATGCGCGCCATTACGAAGGAGCTGGAGAGCTGCGTATATGAAAGGGCATACTGGAAGCATTCGCTTGCTAACGAGGCAGAAAATGGCGTGACAGATACGACGCGTGTCTGGTGGGTGCAGGCGGAAGCGGTGACCGGCTTTCTGAATGCCTGGCAGAAGGCACCGGAGCACGGGGAATACAGGAAGGCTGCCGGACAGATATGGGAGTACATAAAGAAGTACCTTGTGGATGTACGTCCGCAATCGGAGTGGTTCTGGTGTGTGCACGAGGATGGAAGTCCGGTGGAGGGCAGGCCGGTCGTGGAGCCGTGGAAGTGCCCGTATCACAATGGGCGTATGTGCATTGAGGTGATAAGGAGGTTGTCAGATGCTTCATAGACAGTATTATGTGGAAAAGGAGAAGCAGGAGCGGCTTCTTGCACGCAAAAATGAAAAGAGCGCTTATTATAATGGCATTCTGCAGAAATATCAGTATCCGGTGCTGACGAGAGAGCATATTCCGCTGCACTGGAGATATGACCTGAATACGGAGACAAACCCGTATTTTATGGAGCGCCTGGGCGTGAATGCGGTGATGAATTCCGGCGCGATTGAACTGGATGGGAAATTTTATCTGGTAGCGCGTATTGAGGGAAACGACCGCAAATCCTTCTTTGGTGTGGCAGAGAGCGACAGCGCTATAGACGGGTTTCGCTTCCGGGATTATCCGGTGGTGCTGCCGGATACCTGCCCGGAGGAGACGAATGTGTATGACATGCGTCTGACAAAACATGAGGACGGCTGGATTTACGGGGTGTTCTGTTCGGAGAGCAAAGATACTTCGTCGGACGACCTTTCGGCGGCTGTGGCGGCCGCCGGAATTGTGCGCACCAAGGATCTTAAGACCTGGGAGCGTCTGGACAATTTAAAAACGCTGAGGTCTCCGCAGCAGCGCAATGTTGTCCTGCATCCGGAATTTGTAAACGGGAAATATGCTTTTTACACCCGCCCGATGGATGATTTTATCGACACCGGCAGCGGCGGCGGTATCGGTTTTGGATTGTGTGATGATATCCGGCATGCCGTCATTGATGAGGAAATTATTACAAGCAGACGCCGGTATCACACGATAACGGAAGCGAAAAATGGTGCCGGGGCGGTTCCGGTTAAAACGGAAAAGGGCTGGATTCACATTGCGCATGGTGTGCGCAACACAGCGGCAGGACTGCGATATGTATTATATGCTTTTGCGACGGCGCTCGACGACCCGTCGCGCGTCATCGCGGAGCCGTCCGGAATGCTGCTCGGACCGCACGGCTGGGAGCGTGTGGGAGACGTTTCCAATGTGGTTTTCACAAACGGGGCGATTGCAAGGGAAAACGGAGACATTTATCTGTACTATGCGGCTTCCGACACCAGAATGTATGTCGCGTCTACGACCGTCGACCGCCTTGTGGATTTTGTGTTCGGTACGCCGCAGGACCCGCTGCGCTCAGCGGACTGCGTGCGGCAGCGGTGCGCTCTGATTAAGAAAAATCTGGAATTTCTGGAAGTACAGGGGGAATAAAGGGATGCTGGTTTCACCGGAACATAAATATCTGCAGTACAGCGGGAGGATAGAGGACAGCAATCCACAGGCTCCGGTGTTCATTTTTCCGGCAAGCTCTGTGACCATCCGCTTCTGCGGGAGAGGAATCGCTGTGCGTCTGCAAAACCGCCGGGCATACTGGAATAATTATATGGGGGTTATTCTGGATGGCGCGCAGAGCCGCATCTGTCTGACGGAGAAACCGGACAGGGAGCGGTTTGTGCTTGCGGAGAACCTTCCGGATACGGAGCATACGCTGATGCTTTTTAAGCGGCAGGACGCCTGCCACGAGGTAACCTTTCTGGGATTTGAGCTGCCGGAGGATGCCGGAATTCTTCCGCCGCCTGCAAAGCCGGAGCGGAGAATGGAGGTATACGGGGATTCTGTATCCGCCGGGGAAGTGGCGGAGGCGGTGGAATATACCGGGAAACCGGACCCGGAGCATAACGGGGAATATTCAAATGCCTGGTTTTCCTACGCCTGGATGACGGCGCGGAAGCTGAAGGCGGAGCTGCACGATATTGCCCAGGGCGGTATTGCACTGATGGACAAAGAGGGATATTTTCATGCACCGGACTATATCGGAATGGAACATGTCTGGGATAAGGTGCGGTATCAGCCGGAAGCCGGTACTGTCAGAAAATGGGATTTTGCGCGATATACGCCGCATGTGGTAGTGGCGGCGGTTGGTCAGAATGACAGGCATCCGGTGGATTATATGAAAGAAGACCCGGCAGGGAAACGGGCGGAAATCTGGAAGGAGCATTATAAAAGCTGGATAACCGCTCTGCGGGGAAAATATCCGCAGGCGCTGATTGTTCTGGCGACGACCATTCTGGAGCATGACCATTCCTGGGATGACGCGATTGGGCAGGTCTGCCGGGAACTGGACGATAAAAGAATTGTTCATTTTCTTTACCGGAGAAACGGCTGCGGGACGCCGGGGCATATCCGCATTGGCGAGGCGGAGGAAATGGCACGGGAGCTGGCGGCATTTATCGGCAGCCGGTGGTAAGACCTGCTGGATACCGGGGAGAAAGCGTGGAAGGAGAGCAGAAATGAATACAATAGAAAGATACCTGTCATGGCTGGAAAATCCGTACTTTGACGAAGCGACAAAGGAGGAACTCCGCGCGATTGCGGATAATGAAAAGGAAATCACGGACCGGTTTTACAAAGAACTTGCCTTTGGCACCGGCGGGCTGCGCGGGATAATCGGAGCGGGAAGTAACCGCATGAATATCTATACGGTGCGAAAAGCGACGCAGGGGCTTGCTGACTTTATAATAGAAGAAAAGGGGCAGGAAAAGGGCGTGGCGCTCGCCTTTGATTCCCGCCGGATGTCGCCGGAATTTGCGATGGAGGCGGCGCGGGTGCTGTGCGCGAACGGCATAAGGACATACCTGTTTGAGACGCTGCGTCCGACGCCGGAGCTTTCTTTTGCACTGCGCACGCTTGGCTGTATTGCCGGAATTGTGGTGACGGCGAGCCACAACCCGCCGGAATACAACGGTTACAAGGTATACTGGGAGGATGGCGCGCAGATTACGTATCCGAAGGATGCGCAGATTATTGACCGTGTAAACCGCATCACAGATTATGCGGCTGTGAAAACGATGGACGAAGATGCGGCAAAACGAAGCGGGCTGCTGACCTTTATCGGGGAAGAGACAGATGCGGCTTATATGAGAGCGCTGAAGAAGCTGGTGCTGAATCCGGAGATTATCCGGCAGCAGGCCGAAGACATCCGGATTGTTTATACGCCGCTTCATGGAACCGGCAATCTGCCGGTGCGCCGCATACTGGCGGAGCTGGGATTTACGAAGGTTTATGTGGTGCCGGAACAGGAAAAGCCCGATGGCGGCTTCCCGACCGTCAGCTATCCCAATCCGGAGGATCCCGAAGCCTTTACGCTTGCGCTGGAGCTTGCAAAGAAGGTAGATGCCGATCTTGTGCTTGCTACGGATCCGGATGCAGACCGGCTCGGTGTGTATGCGAAGGATAGCAGAACCGGCGGGTATATGGCATTTACCGGCAATATGTCCGGTATGCTTATCTGCGAATATGAGCTGAGCCAGAGAAAGGAAAAGGGTCTTCTGCCGGATAACGGCGCGATTGTCACCACGATTGTCTCCGGAAATATGGCACGGGCAGCGGCAGAGGAATACGGGGTCGCTCTGATAGAGACGCTGACAGGCTTTAAATATATTGGCGAACAGATAAAACTATTTGAACAGAAGCAGAAGGACAACACCTTTCTCTTTGGATTTGAGGAAAGCTACGGCTGTCTGGTTGGTACACACGCGCGGGATAAGGACGCGGTCGTTGCGGTGATGGCGCTCTGCGAGGCGGCGGCTTACTATAAAAGCCGGGGGCTGACGCTCTGGGACCAGATGCAGGCATTGTTTGAAAAGTACGGCTACTATAAAGAAGGGCTGTATACGCTTACCTTGAAAGGGGCGGAGGGTGCGCAGAAAATACGGGATATCTTAAAGAGCTTCCGCGGCAATCCGCCGGAGAGAATCGGAGCGTGGAAGGTGGAAGCATTCCGCGATTATCTGGAAAACCGCGTGGTGGATTACCGGACGGGAGAGGAAAAGCTGACCGGGCTGCCCGAATCGGACGTTTTATATTTTGAACTGGAAAATGACGCCTGGTGTTGTGTGCGCCCGTCCGGCACGGAGCCAAAGGTGAAATTTTACATGGGTGTAAAGGGGAACAGTATGCGGGATGCAAAGGAAAAACTGGCGGACCTTACGCAGGCAATGACGGCACTGATTCCGTAAGAGAGGGGCAAAAATGGCGTTACTGAAATTAAAACCGAGCTTTAAGGATTATATCTGGGGAGGACACCGTCTGGTGGAGGAGTATAATAAAGAGTACGAAGGGGAGGTTCTGGCGGAATCCTGGGAGCTTTCCTGCCATCCGGACGGTCCCTCGACGGTGATAAACGGGCGCGATGCGGGTCTGTCCCTGCAGGCGTATATTGACAAATACGGAAAGGAAGTGCTGGGAAGCAACTGCAGTCACTTTGAGAATTTTCCGATTTTAATTAAGTTTATCGATGCAAAAGATAATCTCTCCATCCAGGTTCATCCCGACAACAGCTATGCGCTGAAAAATGAAGGGCAGTATGGCAAGACGGAAATGTGGTACATATGCGACTGCCGGGAAGGGGCTTATCTGTATTATGGATTTGCGAAGGAAATCGATAAGGCGGAATTTGAGCAGCGCATCAGAGATAATACGCTGACGGAGGTGCTGAATGCGGTGCCGGTGCAGAAGGGGGACGTTCTGTTTATCGAGGCGGGTACCATCCACGCTATCGGGAAGGATATCGTGATTGCGGAGATTCAGCAGAACTCGAATATTACTTATCGTGTTTACGATTACGGACGCGTGGGAAAAGACGGAAAACAGCGCGATTTACATATAGAAAAAGCGTTGGCGGTGACAAAGCGCGTGCCGCTCTTGCGCAGCAAATCCTTCCAGCCGCATGTGGCAGCCTGCGATTATTTTACGGTTGACCAGATTTATCTGGACGGAAAGGTGCGCAGTGAAATTGACGGCTTTGTGGATGAAACGTCGTTTGTGAGCGTACTGATTCTTGAGGGAGAGGGAACCATCCAGAGCGGCGGCTGCGGATTGTCCTTTAAAAAGGGAGACAGCCTGTTTCTGACGGCGAGCAGCGGCAAATACGAAATGAAGGGGAAATGCCAGGCGCTGATGACATACATCAGTTAATTAAAAACAGCTTTCGGCGACGATTAAAAAGGAATTAAATTTACTTAAAAATAAATTGACATTCCAGGGAGAAAGGGATATGATACTGGCAGAAGAACCGGAGGCTGCCATGACAGGAAAAATGAAGGAAAAGACCGTCACACAGACGGATATTGCGAGGGAACTGAATATCAGTGTTGTCAGCGTGTCAAATGCGCTGAACGGAAGACCGGGTGTAAGCAACGAGCTGCGGCAGAAAATCATGGACACGGCACAGGAGATGGGTTACCGGAGCAGCGGTGTGCAGCCGCTGCCAGGGAGCGGAACAGATGCCTGTATCGGGGTGCTGATTTCCAAGCGCTATCTCCTTTACACCCCTTCTTTTTATATGAAAGTATACCAGGAGATTGTTCTTGCAGCGGCGGAAAGAAACTGCGTGACCTTTCTGGAAGTGCTGGACGCGCAGGATGAGGACGAACTGAAAATTCCGGAGCTGCTTGGGGATGAGAAGGTGGACGGCATACTGGTGGTTGGAGAGCTGAAGCATCCGTTTACCAGACACATAAGGGAAGCAAGCAGTGTTCCGGTGGTTTTTGTCGACTACTATGAAGACCTTCCGGATACAGACTTTATTATCAGCGATGGCTATACCGGAACCTGTTATCTTACGCGGAGAATGCTGGAGGCGGGCTACCGCGATATCGCTTTTGTGGGCACGATCAGCGCCACTTCCAGCATTATGGACCGCTATCTGGGGTACCGAAAGGCGCTGATGGAGCAGTCTCTGGAAATCCGTCCGGAGTGGATTATCCCGGACAGAGAAAAAGATGGAGACCGTCTGTTTGTGAAGCTGCCGGAAAATATGCCGCAGGCATTTGTCTGTAACTGCGATAAGACGGCGGGCATTCTGATTGCCAGGCTGCGGGATGCGGGGTACCGCGTGCCAGAGGACATCGGCGTTGCCGGATTTGATAATTTTCTGATGGAAGAGATAGAAGGAATCAGTCTGACGACATATGATGTGGATATGGGGGCGATGGCGCGTGTCAGTGTGAATACCCTGCTGAACAAAATCAGACATCCGTACTTTACATCGCGTCTGCGGGTGATTTCCGGAAGAATGGTCTGCGGTAACAGCTTTTCGCATCCAGGGAGAGAATGCTTATGGAAAAAGTAGTGAAACTCAAAGACATAGCGGACAGGCTGCAGGTGAGTGTGGTGACGGTATCGAATGCGCTGGCGGGGCGCAGCGGCGTCAGCGAAGAGCTGCGCAGCAGAATTGAGCAGACAGCGCAGGAGCTGGGTTACCAGAAAAAGCCGCGCAGAGAAAAAAAGCAGGCAAAGCAGCGGACGCTGCGTCCGGGACTGCGCATTGGTGTGGTGATTCCGAAGGAGTATGTGACGAAATATGCGTCGTTCTACTGGGAGCTTTACCAGCGTGTGGCGATGGAGGCTTCGCGGATGGGATGCTTTGTACTGCTGGAGATTGTGGAACGGGGAGAAAACGGGAGCAGCAGGCTGCCGCTGCTTTTGCAGGGAGACCAGATTGACGGGCTGATTGCGCTCGGCATCCAGGAGCGTTTTTATCTGGCGGAGCTTTACCGGAAGGCAGCCTGTCCGATGCTGATGCTGGACAGCAATTTTGATGAGATTCCCTGTGACGCGGTGATTTCCAACAGCTTTTACGGGATGTACCAGGTGACAAATTATCTTATCCGGCAGGGGCATACGCGGCTGGCGTTTGTGGGAGAGCGTCTCGCCACCGGCAGCATTATGGACCGCTACCAGGGCTATTCCAAGGCGCTGCTGGAGCATGGTATCCGGGAGAGGGCGGACTGGATTATTGCGGACCGCGACAGCGTAACGCGGGATACGATTCTGCAGCTTCCGCAGGAGCTGCCGACTGCATTCGTCTGCAATTCGGATTATACGGCGGAGCTTCTGGCGCACCTGCTTGTGAAGGAAAATTTACGCATCCCGGAGGACATTTCGCTTGCGGGGTACGATGATTTTCTGGCGGGAGGTATTCTGCAGGGGCGGCTGACGACCTACGCGGTCGACATGGACGCGATGGCCCACGAGAGCTTGAAGCTTCTGATGAAGCGCATGAAAGAGCGCGGACGGGAAAAGATGGTCAGAACCGTGGACGGGAAGCTGATTATCAGGGAAAGCGTGCAAAACGTGAAGGGAGAAAGATGATGGACAGAGATAACAAAATTCTGAAGATTGATAAAATGACGGACAATCCGTTTCTGAACATGTACGATGTGACGGCGCGCAACTGTGCGGGCGGGATTTTCCATTATTACTTTGCGTCGCGCGGCGAGGGAGAAAATCTCAAATGTCTGACGCGCGAGAATACGCCGGAGGGCATTATGATTTATGCAATTCTGAAGGAGGACCCGTCCAAAGTCGTTCTGGTGAAGCAGTACCGCTATCCCATCAATGATTTTGTCTATGAGATGCCCGCCGGGCTGGCGGATGCGGGCGAGCGCATGGAGACAACCGCCGTGCGCGAATTTCACGAGGAAACCGGCATGACGCTGGAGTTATACGAGGGCGGCGACCCGGCGCTGCGGAATGCTTTTTATACCACGGTCGGGCTGACGGATGAATCGGTCAGCGTGCTGTACGGCTTTGCCGCCGGAAACCCGAACGGGGATTCACGGGAGGCGACGGAGGATATCGAGGTGGTGATTGCCGACCGCGAAGAGGCGAAACGCATCCTGCGGGAGGAAAAAGTGGCAATGAAGTGCGCGCAGTCGCTGATTCATTTCCTTCATGCCGACCCGGAAAAGCCGTTTGCGTTTCTGGATATGGATTAAGATGACCAGGAGGAAAGTGCTATGGCGATTATTTTTGACGAAGAGAAGCGCGTATTTGCGCTTCATACGAAAAACACGACTTACATGATCGGACTTTCCAGCGAGCCGGGCTATGTGGGGCACATTTATTATGGAAGAAAGCTGGAGGATGCCGGCGCTTCGTACCTGCTGCGCACCGGGGAGCCGCCGTTTACGCCGTCGGTCCATGCGCGTGAAAAAGGTACGTTTATGGACGTCTATCCGTTTGAATATCCGGCGGAGGGAACCGGGGATTACCGGGAACCCTGCTTGACGGTGCGGACGGAGGCGGGACACCGTGTCTGCGAGCTGCATTATAGGCGGCACGAGATTTATGACGGAAAACCGGGACTTTTGGGGCTTCCGGCAACCTTTGGAAGGGACGGCGGGTGTCAGACGCTGGACATTTACTGCGAGGATGAGGTGATTGGTCTGGAGGTGCAGCTGCGCTACAGCATATTTGACGACAGCGACGCCATCATGCGGAGCGTCTGCGTGCGCAACGTATCGGATAAAAAGGTTTATCTGGAGCGCGTGCTGAGCGCCTGCCTGGATATGGATAATGAGCAGTTTGAGCAGATCGCGCTGGCGGGTTCCTGGGCACGGGAGCGTCACATCGGGCGCAGACCGCTGACCTGCGGGCAGCAGGGCGTCTCATCGGTGCGTGGTGAGTCCAGTCATCAGATGAATCCGTTCCTTGCACTGGCAACGCCGGAGACGACGCAGGATACCGGGGAGGTGTACGCCATGAATTTTGTCTACTCCGGCAATTTCCTGGCGCAGACGGAGCTGACGCAGCACGATACGGTGCGCATGGTGATGGGGATTCATCCGCGGGGCTTCTGCTGGCGGCTGCTGCCGGGGGAGAGCTTCCAGGCGCCGGAGGCGGTGCTGGTGTATTCGGACGCCGGGCTTGGGAAAATGACGAAGACCTTCCACGATTTGTATCGCAATCACCTGATACGCAGCAGATATCTGCACGAGGAGCGCCCGGTGCTGATTAATAACTGGGAGGCGACGTATTTTGATTTCGATTCGGACAAGCTGCTGGCAATCGCCCGCGAGGCGAAGAAATCCGGCATTGAAATGCTGGTGATGGACGACGGCTGGTTTGGACGGCGGAATGCGGACGACAGCTCGCTGGGAGACTGGTATGTAAATGAGGAGAAGCTGAAGGGCGGGCTGAAAAAGCTGGTGGATGAGGTGAAGGCACTCGGCATGAAATTTGGCATCTGGTTTGAGCCGGAAATGATCTCACCGGATTCCGACCTTTACCGGGAGCATCCGGACTGGGCTATCCAGGTGCCGGGAAGGGAGCCGGTGATGAGCCGCCAGCAGTATGTGCTTGATTTGTCGCGCCCGGAGGTGGCGGATTACGCCTATGAGTGCGTGGCGTCCATTCTGCGTCAGACAGATATTGACTATGTAAAATGGGATATGAACCGTCAGCTCACGGATATCGGCAGTGCGCATCTGGAGGCGGACTGCCAGGGAGAGCTGCTGCACCGCTATGTGCTGGGACTTTATCGTATGCAGGAGCGTCTGGTGACGGAATTTCCGGATCTGCTGCTGGAAAACTGCTCCGGCGGCGGGGCGCGCTTTGATGCGGGGATGCTGTATTACAGCCCGCAGATCTGGTGCTCAGATGATACGGACGCTGCAGAGCGTCTGGCGATTCAGGAGGGAACGGCGCTTGTCTATCCGCTCTCCACGATGGGCGCGCATATCAGCGATTGCCCGAATCACATTGTCGGACGGCAGACGCCGTTTGAGACGCGCGGTTATGTCGCTCTGGCTGGGACGTTCGGCTATGAGCTTGATATTACAAAAATACCGGAAGCGGAGCGCGCGCAGATTGGGCAGCAGGTGGATATGTATCACAAATATAATGAGCTTGTGCGCGAGGGCGACTACGACCGTATCGCGTCCTTCCGGGAAAATCATCTGTACGACTGCTGGCAGGTGACGGCGAAGGATGCGAGCGAAGCGCTTGTCACCTATATCCAGGTGCTTGCGGAGCCGAATCACCGCAGCCGCCGTGTGCGCCTCAAAAATCTGCAGCCGGATGCGCGTTACTGGCTGGAGGATACCGGGGATACGTACAGCGGAGCCCTGCTTATGAACGCCGGAATCCTCGTCCCGTCGATGAAGGGAGATTACGCCGGAAAGCTGTATCACTTTGTGAAGGTGGAGTAAACCGTTGCGGTCGGGCTGCCGGTGAAGGATGCGGATGGAATAGCAGCCGGACCGCCGTCCGGGGACGCGGATATGGAAAATAGAATAAAACGTATGAGAAATGCCTGCCGGAGGGAAATGCGCTCCGGCGGGCATTATTTTTGCCGTTTTGCGGCGGCGCGCTCCGGCGGGTGCAAAAGTTTCACAAACTACATATTTTTTTAATATCATCCCAACAAAATCCCGCTCCCGTTCATCTAATAGGTGTAATATAAAAAAGAGAGCCGGACCTCTGAGAAAGAAGGGAAATTACGATGAACCTGCTGATAAGAAAAGCAAAAAAGCATGACAGGGCTGCGTTCCAGGAGCTGATGGAGCAGCAGGGCAAGGCAATGTATAAGGTAGCGAAAGCGATTCTGAAAAATGATGAAGATGCTGCCGATGCGATGCAGGAGACTGCGCTTGTGTGCTGGGAAAAAATAGATACGCTGAAGAAGGATAAATATTTTCAGACATGGCTGATGCGTATTCTGATTAACAACTGTAACGCGATCTGGCGCCAGCGCGCGCGGATGATTGCCGGCGGGGAGGTGCCGGAGGCGGCATTTTCCGAGGAGGGCTACGCGAACGCGGAATGGGAGCAGTTTTTGAACTGTCTGGATGAAAAATACCGCACTGTTATTGTGCTGTATTATGTGCAGGGATTTAAAACCAGAGAAATTGCCGAAATCCTGGAGATAAATGAAAATACCGTGAGGGGCAGACTGGTGACAGCGCGGAAAAAGCTGGAGGTTCAGTACCGGAGCGCGGATAATATCATAAGACAGGCGGAATTTACGGAAAAAAGATTGTTTTGCATGGCTGAGAGGAGAATTTAATATGGGCAGATTTGATAATATGATTCATGGATTGCAGGAGGATATGGAGGTTCCGGAGAAGGTCTGGGAAAAATATACCTATACGCTCTCACAGCTTCCGGATAAGAAGGGGACATCGGTGCGCAGAAGAAAGAAATATGTCTGGGTTGCTGCGGCTGCGGTGCTTGCAAGCGGAGCAGTCAGTGTCGGCGCCGCGGCATATATCAGGTGGAGCCAGTCGCTGGAGAATGAGCTGCACATAACGCCAGAGCAGCGGGAGGAGCTTGTGGATAATAAGATGATGACATCCTATTCCGGTTCTGGAAAGTCTGTCACGCAGGGAGATGTCACGGTGACACTGCAGGACTGCGTTGTCGGCAACTATGCCGCGGTCATTTCCTTTAAGGTGGAAGGCTATCAGCCGCCGGAGGGGATGCAGCCGCAATTTGCCTACGCCCATGCGGAGGTGGACGATGGCGGGGACAGCATGTATGGTGGCAGCGAATCTTACGACTTCTATGATGGTCTGGTTTCGGATGGAAACGGCGGGACGGTTCATGCGGACGGCACACCGGTGGAAGAGGGAGAGCAGAGCAGCTATGTGCTGGAGGACGGGAGCATGGAATACCAGATATGGCTGAACCGGGATAAAAGCGATTACTATATCGGAAGACCTATCCATGTGGAGCTGCAGGATCTTGGCTATTACACCGGAAAGGTAAGCGATGTGGAGGTCGAGGCAGAGGGAACCTGGAGCTTTGACTGGACGCTGCCGGGAAAGGATATGACAGAAACGTATACGCTGGATGCAGAACTGGGAGAGAGCGGCGCGGTAGTGCAGCAGGCGGAGCTTTCGCCGCTGTCCGCGGTAATTCTGTATGACTTCCCGAAACAGGAGATGACCGAGACTGGAATCGGCGCGGACGGAGAAGAGACCGTGCATACAACCTATGTGGAACCGCCCATCTTTGCCGGAGTGCGCATGAAGGACGGAACGATCTCGCTTCTCTATGGCGGAGGCAGTCTGGGATACACGGAGGAAAATCCCGATATCTTCAAATATATGACCACCTTCCAGCAGGTGATAGATGTGGAGCAGGTGGCGGACCTTTTGTTTTGGAAGTCCTATTCGGAAACGGACACGGTGCCAGCAGAAGAGAAATTCTATATTGTGCCGCTGGGGTAGAAAGAGGGGGGTTAATCAAATACCCCGCCGCAGGCACGGCACTTGTTACTGTTCACGTCGTTCACAGTAACCTTCGCAAATCCATTTAAAATTCGCTCCGCGAATGGGATTTGCTCACACCAGAATCACTTTCTTACGGACTTTGCAGTGAATGCAAAGTCCTAACATGAACAGTAACCGACATTTGGTTCAGTGCCCGCGGGAATAAAGCTGACATCTTGACAAATTGAGAAAAGCACATCATAATTAACTTGAAAGTTATTTACTTAAAAGTTAATTATGATGTGTACATTTAAAACAGAGATTTTATATCCAAATCGGGGAAAGCAATGACCGGCGCGGGAACAGCCGGATGCTCCCCGATTATTTTTTCCATCCAGACCATGTTGTACCACGTCCCGAATTTGTAGCCGCATTTGTAAAATTCCCCGACCAGACGGAATCCGAGATGGGCGTGGAACTGCATACTGTTTCTGTCCAGATGAGCATCAGCCGCATCGTTTTCCGGGCAGCCGATGCAGGCGTTCAGACTGAGAATATTCTGTGCTCTGGAAATTTCTTCAATCTTTGCGTAAAGCATCTTCCCTATCCCCATTTTGCGGCAGTCTTCCCGCAGATAAATGCTGGTCTCCACCGCCCAGTCATAGGCGGCTCTGCCGACAAAAGGACTGGTGTAAGCATATCCAAGCAGCTCTCCGTTTCTCTCCGCGGCGATATAAGGATAGCGCTGCAGGGTCTTCCGGATGCGCTTCTCAAAAGCTTCCGGTGACGGCACGTCATATTCAAAGGAAATTGCTGTTTTTTCCACGTAGGGTGCGTAAATATCTAATAACTGCCGGGCATCTGCCGGTGTGACAGGTCTGATGCGGATATCCTCTGTTTTCATAATCATGAAATCCCTTCTGTATAAAATAATATAAAAACGAATATATTGTAGCAGCAAACCGGGCTATAATGCAATCAAAAATCGGAAAAAGACATAATGTTTAATTTGCCGATAAAATAAAAGCCGTTTGATGTATGACCGTTCATGGTGGAAAATGTCAGATGGTTGTATTCTAATTCCGAAAATCTGCTCAGAAGCTGTTTTATCCATATTTCGTCGTGATGTCGGCAGACTGCGCCTTCCGGTAACTCAAATACACCGTAAATCTCATAAATTTCTTTGAATTTTTCGTATCGTATGAGATTCCGTTCGTCTGTATTTAGTAAAAAATCATTTACGTACAGAATGCCCTGCGGTTTTAATACCCTTTCAATTTCATTTAATAGATGTTCCTGTTCCTCATTGGACTGTATGCAGGTTAATACTGCAAAAAGAATAACAGCGTCAACGCTATTGTCCGGAAGAGTAATAGCATCGTTTCTCATTACCTGCAAATCGAGATACGGAAATTGCTGCTTTCCGCGCTCTATCATAGCGGCTGAAAAATCAAGCCCTGTCAGATTCCGGTAACCGTTGCAGTATAATTCGTTAAGCGTGCGTCCATATCCGCAGCCCACATCAAGAATGTGACTATCTTTTTTTACGAATTTAGCAAAAGCTTTTGCCTGGAATGGGGTGGTAAATTCCTTATCTTTTGCTACACTGTTCCAGTATTCTTCCTGTTTCATTTTTGGTTTCATTGATGTTTGACCTCCTTTTCTTGAATTATAGCGGAATTTATGATAGTCTGATATGAGAAATCTCATACTGTTTAATAGGAGTTGCGTTATGATAATAAAAGATGGCAACGGAGCAAAGAAAAATGACAATTATTATTTCCCTCTATCAGATTTTTTTAGCTTTGATATCCGTCCTTATACTTCAATTATACGATTTGACAGTGAAGAAAATCTTTTGCAGGAAGGGGAAACGCCGCGTTTTTTATATTATCTGACAGAGGGAAGGGCGAAATTATTTCTTTCACATGGAAATGGACGCATTTCGCTCATTAATTTTCTGGACGCGCCATGCTTTATCGGAGAAATGGAATTGTTTGGCGCACAGAAAACTGCAAATGGCGTGACCGCAATTACACCATGTATCTGTTATGCAATCCGGATAAGAGATTGCAAAGAGAGAATATTGAGTGACACAAAATTTTTGCGATGTCTTTGCATGTTATTGAGCCGGAAGGCGGTTGGAAATACCTGTAATTATTCCAAAAATCAATCTTACTCACTGGAAGTCCGGCTGGCAGATTTTATTCTTTTAACATCGTGCAACCGGATGTATCGTGAGAAGCATACGGAAGTGTCTGAATTCCTGGGGGTGACATATCGCCATTTGCTGTATGTATTAGCAGATTTTGTAAAACGGGGATATCTGAAAAAAACAGACAGGGGTTATTTGATTCAGGATATGGATGCGCTCCGGAAGTTAGCGGAAAATATAACGGGCGGGAATACCTGCCGGAAATGAGGAAAATATGGAGAAAAACGAAAAATGGCTGGAATGGGCGGTGGAGCTGCAGAGCATAGCGCAGGCAGGTCTGTTTTATGGAAAAGATGTTTTTGATAAGGAGAGATATGAGCGCATCCGGGAAATCTCCGTGGAAATGCTCAGTTATAAAACGGAAATCCCGCCGGAAAAGGTAAAGGAGCTGTTCTGCTGCGAGACGGGCTATCAGACGCCCAAGCTCGATACGCGCGCGGCGATTTTTGAGGATGATAAAATTCTGCTGGTGAAGGAGAAAAACGGAAAATGGTCGCTGCCAGGCGGCTGGGTGGACGTGAATGTATCCGTGAAGGAAAATATTATAAAGGAAGCAAAGGAAGAGGCGGGGCTGGATGTCTCTGTTGATACCGTGATTGCAGTGCAGGACCGCGAAAAGCATAATCTTCCGGTATACGCTTATAAAATCTGCAAGGTATTTGCGCTCTGCTCCGCCAGAGGCGGTCATTTCCAGGCAAACTCAGAAACCGTGGAGAGCCGTTATTTTGGCAGGGATGAGCTGCCGCCGCTGGCAGAGGACAAAAATAATGAGGAGCAGATACAGATGTGCTTTGAAGCATATCACGCGGAAAACTGGAAAACACAGATAGACTGAGAGGGAGAATAAATGAGACGCAAAGACAGAGAAGTGACGGATTTTGAGGAAATTATAGCGATTATAAAAAAGTGCGATGTGTGCCGCATCGCGCTGAACAACGGCGGTTATCCGTACATTTTGCCGCTCAATTTCGGGCTGGCGGTGCAAGGCGGCAGAGTGGAGCTGTATTTTCATGGCGCGGCGGAGGGCACGAAATATGAGCTGATACAAAAAGACAACCGGGCGGGCTTCGAGATGGACTGCGGGCATGTTCTGCACCTGGGCGAAAATAACTGCAGCTGTACAATGGATTACGAAAGCGTAGTTGGATATGGACATATCGAAATGATTCCGGAGGAAGAAAAATACGACGCGCTGCGGATTCTGATGCAGCATTACCGCGAGGGGGATTTTCCGTTTCAGCCGGCGGTTGTAGCGAAAACAAAAGTGTTTCGGCTGGTCGTTGAGCAGATGACCGGAAAAATCAGAGATAAAAAATGAACTGTAAGGACAAAAATCTCAACACGTTGAGATTTTTGAAAATGCCCGGAATGGAAAAATCAATGGAGACTCTACCCCCTGTCATATTGTTGTTCTGTTACTGGCGGGGAATATGTAAAGCAGAGCTTATAGGGAACTTTTTGCGAAAATATAACAGAAAAAGTTCCCTATATAAAATTGACAATTAGGGAACTTTTTTATAAAATAGAGATGAAAAAATTCCCTGAGAGGTGAGAACATGGCGGAAACGTTTGAGGAAATACAAAACTTATTACAGGAGAAGGCAGATTATCAGGCGCGCCTGAATCTTCTGGCATACGATGGGACACCAGAAGTAAAGGAAACGGCTGGCAAGAAGTATTTATATGTAAGAAAACGTGTGGGAAGTCGTCTTACATCAACTTATGTGGATGTTTATTCCGAAGAGTTATATCAGATGTTACTGAGAAATGCAAGGGAAGCCCGTGAACTGCGAAAAAAAATCCGACAGATTGATAAGCAGTTAGCAAAAATGGGCTATGAGGAAAACGAATTGCCGCCGCGTGTGATAGAAAATCTTGATTTTGCCAGGGCAAATATGAAGGAGAATATCTACAACCAGGCAATTCTGGAGGGCGTGGCTACTTCGTTCCCGCAAACGGAAGAGATTCTGGAAAATGGCAAAGTGTATGGAATGACAGCAACGGATGTACAGAAAATTCTCAATCTGAAACATGCATGGGAATTTATTCTTGATAAAGATGTGATTCAGAGTGAGAGTGATTATTATATTCTCTGCCATATTGCAAAGCTTGTAAATGAAGGCTTTTTTTTGAATGGAGGAAGAATCCGCGGAATTCCGGTAACGATTGGGGGATGTTCATATATACCGCCTGTTCCGATAGAGTCTGTTGTGAAAGAGCGTATTAAAGAAATACTGGCATCCGGTCAGAGCGATATTGATAAGGCGATTGCATTGTGTATGTATTCCATGAAAACACAGATTTTTATAGATGGGAATAAAAGAGCATCTGTGATATACGCCAATCATTATCTGATTGCTCACGGGCAGGGCTTTCTGGTCATTCCGGAGAAGGAAGTGCCGGAGTTTAAAAAGCTGCTGGTTGCTTATTATGAGGGGGAGGATATCTCTGTTATCAGCCGGTTTCTGAAAGAAAAGTGCTGGAAAACATTTTGAATTTAAAAGCAGCAGGAGAGAATATGAACGGGCGGCATGAATGCCGCCCATAATTTTTACTCCGGCATTGCTGACGGATTTACATGTACCATAATGTGCTTGATTTTCGGAAAATTCTGTTCGATATCGTCGTGCACCGCCTCGGCTATTTTGTGCGCCTTCCAGAGCGGATAGGAGCCGTCCACGAGAATTTCAATATCCACGTATATCTTATTGCCGAAAATACGTGTCTGCAGCAAATCCAGTCCCAGCACATTCGGATTTCTCATTACGCAGTCGTGAATCTGCTTTTCTGTCTCATCGTCGCAGGAATGGTCGACCATTTTATCAATCGCGTCTTTGAAAATATCGCAGGCGGCTTTGATGATAAATACAAAGATTACAAGACTGGCGACAGGGTCCATGATGGGGAAGCCAAGTCTTGCCCCGGCGATACCGATGAGCGCTCCGACTGAAGAAAAAGCGTCGGAACGATGATGCCAGGCGTCCGCCATCAGGGCGCTGGAATCAATTTTTTTTGCGTAAAACCGGGTATACCAGAACATCACTTCTTTTACCGCAATGGAAACAACGGCGGCAATCAGCGCCAGAAGACCGGGCGCCTCCAGATTGCTGTAATCACCGCGCAGGATGTCCTGCAGCGCGTTGACACCAATGCCAAGTCCGGTAACGAACAGCACCATAGCAAGAATAATGGCGGCGACGCACTCCATCCGTTCGTGTCCGTAGGGATGCTCCTTGTCGGATTCCTTTGACGCAAGCTTTATGCCGATGATGACAATGACTGTGCTGAATACGTCGGATGCGGAATGAACGGCGTCGCTTATCATAGCGCTGGAATGCGCAAAAATTCCGGCAAACAGCTTAAAAACCGAAAGCAGCGCATTTCCGGCAATCGTCACGGCGGACACCTTGTTGGCAGTTCTCTGAAACTCATTTTCCTGTGTTATTTGATTTTTCTCCATATCAGTTACCTCCTGAAATAAGATAGCTCTATGGCACTAAATATATGTGGGAGTTTTAAAGAATTGCTTCTGAATACAAAAACACCCACGAATCAGTAGTTAGCAACAACTGTCCCGTGGATGAACATTTCCACTGTCACGCATGTGACCCGACTCCATAACGGACTGTTACGGTCTGCTCAGTTTGTACTGTAGATTTATATGCAGTGCAAAGAGTTATGATAGAATAGCATACATATATGCGATTGTCAATATATTTATGGAATTTTTATACTTTCTTAACAGAATGTACTATTATTAATAAATTAATGAAAATTATGATTCTGATTTTGGTAATTTTGCATAAATGCGGTTGACATTGACGAAGTAAAATAATATAATTGCAGCATAAGTAGATAGTTCCAGGTATACAGGTGCCTGCCACAGAAGGCAGGTGAAAAGGGAAACGGGTGAGAATCCCGTACAAAGCCGTTGCTGTATTGGCGTAGTGACTGCAAAAAATATCATTGAGGCAAAAACTTGAGAAGATAAGCAGTCATGAGGATGCCTGAGTCAGAAGACCTGCCTGTATATAACACACGTGACAGCTCCCCGGACCTGGGAGTGTGTATGACCTGTATGCTTCGCAGACAGCGGAGTGAGCATGCTCTGCGTGCTCAGCTGCTTGCGGCGTATGCATGATTTGTATGCTTCGCAGATTGCGGAGTGTGCTTAATTTGTATGTGTGCTCACGAGCATGTTTACTTATGCGAGTAATTCATCACCTCTTTCGCACGGTGCGCACATGTCAGAACCTGCCAGTTCTTTATCTGAGAGCGGCCGTGGAGAGAAATCTGACATGACGAGTGGATTGCCAGAGGAAGTACCTGATTGTGACACAGTCGGGTACTTTTTTGTTTTTATCCGCGGGAACGCGCACGCAGATGCAGAAGAAATATACCGCTTATGCAGGAAACTCTGCAGAGCGGGGCTCTTTCAGGAAGGAGGATTTTTATGTATCGGACGCAGATTTGCGTAAAGACGCTGAAGGTTACGGAATGGATCGCAGAATACTGTCAGCCGGAAACCTTCGTTCCTCTCTGCAGGGAGTGTCCGGAATATCAGAAAAACTGGTCCTGTCCGCCCGGAGTGCCTCCGGTGAAAGAGATTGCGGGAAAGTACCGGTATGTACAGGCGATAGGCCTGAAGGTGATTTATGAGGAACGGGTCAGAAAAGAGGCGCTGACCGCACCTGGGCGTGCGGAGGAGCTGCGTGAGCAGAGCTACGGCGCAGCAAAAAAGAAAATGCTGCAGGCGCTTCTGGCGCTGGAGAAGGTGATTACGCCTTCGCAGACGATTATGGCGGGCTGCTGCGTACTTTGCGGACGCTGTGCCAGAATCGACGGGAAGCCGTGCAGACATCCGGAGGAGATGCGCTATTCCTTTTCCGGGCTGGGGTTTGATCTGGGCAGGATTTCCGGAGAGCTTCTGGAGATGCCGCTTCTGTGGCAGAAGGAGGGACTTCCGGAATATAACGTGGCAATAGCCGCCTTCCTGCATAACTAAGCTATTTTTCATTCCGGCTTATTGACGGATGTGAAGATAGAAAAAAATACAAAGAAAGGAGCAGTTATGGAACAATTTGGAGTCAGAACCAGGATTGTTATGGGCGACGGTCTGGACGCCATGATTGGCAGAATGAAGCGCGTATTCGTCGTAACGGACAGCTTTATGGCAAGCAGCGGCAAGGCGGATTATGTGACAGCCAGACTGGACAAAGCCAGGGTGGAGTACACCGTTTTTTCTGATATTTCCGGAGAACCGGATATCGGGATGGTGACGGCGGGTACCAGCCGGATGCTGGAGTTTGAACCGGATACCGTAATCTGCATGGGCGGAGGCGCAGCCATCGATGCCGCAAAGGCAATCGTATTTGTGGCGCGCAAGGCCGGGGACAGCAAGGCTGTGGAATTTATCGCGATTCCCACGACCAGCGGCACCGGCTCCGAGGTAAGCCGTTTTGCGGTGATTACGGATAAAGACAAGGGCGTCAAGTATCCGCTGGTGGATGACAGTCTTCTTCCCGATGTGGCGCTGCTGGATGCCCGGCTGGTGGAGAGTGCGCCGCCCTCTGTGACGGCGGATACCGGAATCGATGTGTTTACACACGCTGTGGAGGCTTTCGTATCCACAGGAAGAAATGATTTCACGGACGCCTGCGCGGAGAAAGCAATCAAGCTGGTAAACCACTATCTGATGACCGCCTATAAGAATCCGGGAGATTTAAAGGCGCGCCAGGGAATGCACAATGCGTCCTGTCTGGCGGGCATTGCGTTTTCCAACGCAGGACTGGGACTGAATCACGGCATGGCTCACGCGATGGGGGCGCGTTTTCATATTCCCCACGGCAGAGCCAACGGTATTCTGCTTCCCTACGTTATGAGCTTCAATGCGGGCTGCGCCGCGGAAAAGCTGACGCCGACGGCGAAACGGTACGCGCAGATTTCGCGGCTGCTTCGTCTTGATACAAGCAATGTGCGCCAGAGCGCGCTGAATATGATACGCACCGCGCGCAGCTTCATTAAACGGATGAACATGCCGTCTACCATTGAAGCGGCGGGCGTGACAAAGGAGCAGTTTGAGGCCGAGCTGGACGCTATGGCGGCGGCAGCCCTGGCAGACAGCTGTACGGCGTCAAATCCGCAGCCGGTGACGCTGGAGGATATCAAAGCAGTTTACCGGAAAGCCTTTACCGGAAAGCTCCCTTAAAGAAAGGCGGTACAGTATGTCAGAACTACAGGGTAAAGAGCGTATTATACAGGAATTTGTGCCTGGCAAGCAGGTGACGCTGGCGCATGTGATCGCCAATCCGGATAAGGGACTGTATGCAAAGCTTGGACTGATAGACGCGGAGGGAGCCATCGGCATTATGACGATTACACCCAGCGAGGCAGCCATGATTGCGGCGGATGTGGCGACAAAGTCCGCCGATGTAAAAATCGGTTTTGTGGACCGTTTTAACGGCTCTCTGGTGATAACCGGGGATGTGGCGGCGGTGGAGGTGGCGCTGCGGGACGTGATGGATGTCCTCTGCGGCATGATGGGCTTTGCACAGACTACCGTTACCAAGACCTGACGCGGGAGAAAAACCGGCCGGCGCGGTGGATAAAAAGACCGGCAGCCGGGGCAGAAAAAGAACAGGAAACAGACAGAAATGACAGAAGAAATGAAGAAAACAGAGGAGCTGGACCGGAAAAAAAGGGTCATCCTGATTGGACGGTCGACCGCAGGAAAAACAACGCTCTGCCAGAAAATCAATAACGAGGAGCTGAGGTATCACAAAACCCAGACGGTGCAGATTATCAATAAAAATATGATTGATACGCCGGGAGAGTACCTGGAGCGGACCAGCTACCGGGGCGCCCTGGTGGTGACCTCCACGGAAGCGGATGTGATTCTTCTGGTGCAGGACGCCACAGAGGAAGGAACCATGTTCCCTCCCATGTTTAACAGTATGTTTGCCAAACCCTGCGTGGGTGTGGTGACAAAGGCGGACCTGGCGGATGAGGCACAGGTGGAGCGGGCAAAAAAATATTTGAAAAATG
The DNA here is from genome assembly GCF_025148285.1 of Marvinbryantia formatexigens DSM 14469. NCBI lineage: Bacteria > Bacillati > Bacillota > Clostridia > Lachnospirales > Lachnospiraceae > Marvinbryantia > Marvinbryantia formatexigens. The sequence goes on from NZ_CP102268.1 coordinate 2,310,352, forward strand.
CGGGAGCCGGGGAGCTCTATGTCACCAGCGCCGTCACAGGCGAGGGTGTGAAGGAGCTGGTGGATACGCTGCATCTTCTGTAGCTTATGGCAGCAGATAATCATAAGTTTCGTCCGGACATACCGGACGGCACCCGGTATCAGGAGGCTTGGTATGCAGGAAACAATTAAAAGTATAGGCATTGATATCGGTACATCTACCACACAGCTTGTATTCAGCCGGCTGGTGGTGGAAAACGTGGCGGGAAGCTATACGGTGCCCAGGGTGAGCATCGTGGAAAAGGAAGTGTTCTACCGCAGCAGGATTTATTTTACGCCCCTGTGCTCCGCGACGGAAATCGATGCGGAGGCGGTAAAAAAGATTGTCAGCCAGGAATATGAAGCGGCTGGTATGAAGCCGGAGGACCTCTCCACGGGCGCGGTGATTATCACCGGCGAGACGGCAAGAAAAAAGAATGCCAACGAGGTGCTGGCGGCGCTCTCTGATTTTGCGGGAGATTTTGTGGTGGCTACGGCGGGACCGGACCTGGAATCCGTGCTGGCTGCCAGAGGAGCCGGAGCGGATGTGCTCTCGGAGGAGCACCGCACGGTAGTGGCGAACCTGGATATCGGAGGCGGAACCACAAACATTGCGCTTTATGAAAAGGGCGTTCTGCGGGGCACCTGCTGTCTGGATATCGGAGGACGTCTGATAAAGCTCCAGGAGGGGAAAATTTCCTACATTTTTCCCAAAATCGCGGAGCTGGCGAAGCTTCACGGAATCTCCATTGCGGTGGGGGAGCGGGCGGATGAGGAAAAGCTGTACCGGATATGCCGCCTGATGGCGGACGAGCTGGCGAAATCCCTCTATCTGCTTCCGGCGGACGGAGCGCATAAGGGAATGTACACGAACGACGGCTCCATGCTCCCGGAAAAGCCGCGGGCAGCGGCACTGACGTATTCCGGCGGTGTGGCGGACTGTATTTATCACACAGATGATACAGACCCCTTCCGGTACGGCGATATCGGCGTACTTCTGGGAAGGGCGGTGCGGGAAAATGAAAAGCTCTCCGCGCTGGTCCGTTACCAGGCAAAGGAAACCATCCGGGCAACGGTGGTCGGGGCCGGTACCCATGCGACGGACGTCAGCGGCAGCACGATCCGCTACGATAAAAAATATTTACCGATTAAGAATATTCCGGTTCTCAAGGTTTCTGCTGAGGATGAGGAAAATCTTGATACATTTGCAGAGACGATAAGAACGCAGCTTCCCATGTTCCGCAGCGAAGGCGTGCTGGAGTATGTGGCGATTGCGTTTCTGGGTAAGAAGCGTACCGGCTTCCGGGAAATCCAGGAGCTGGCAGACGCGCTGATCAAAGGAGCACAGGAGGTGATAAAGAGCGAATACCCGCTGATCGTGGTGGTGGAAAACGATATCGGCAAGGTTCTTGGAAATGCGCTGGACGTAAAACTCAGGCATGAAAAGCCGGTCATCTGCATCGACCGCATCCACACATCCGGCGGAGATTATATTGACATCGGAGAACCCCTTGTCGGGGGACAGGTACTTCCGGTAGTCAACAAGACACTGGTGTTTAATACTTAGAAAGAGGTGATGGAGAGTGATTTTAAAGACAAAGCTGTTTGGTCATGTCTACGAGTTTAAATCTGTAAGAGAAGTCATGGCAAAGGCAAACGAAGAAAAATCCGGCGATAAACTGGCAGGTATCGCTGCAGAGACCGCAGAGGAGAGAGTTGCGGCAAAATTCGTTCTTTCAAATCTGACGCTGAATGATTTAAGAAACAATCCGGCGGTTCCCTACGAGGAGGACGAGGTTACAAGAATCATCCAGGACGATGTGAACGAGCAGATTTTCAATACCATGAAGAACTGGACCATAGCGGAATTCCGTGAGTGGCTGCTGGATGTAAACACCACGCCGGAAATGATACGCAGAGCGTCCAGAGGACTGACCTCCGAAATCGTGGCGGGCGTTTGCAAGCTGATGAGCAATCTGGACCTGATTTACGCGGCAAAGAAGATGCGCGTATCCGCTCACTGCAATACGACCATCGGTCTGCCGGGAACCTTTTCTTCCCGTCTGCAGCCAAACCACACGACCGACGACCCGAAGGGCATCATTGCTTCCGTTATGGAAGGACTTTCCCTCGGCTGCGGCGATGCGGTTATCGGACTGAATCCGGTGGACGATTCCGTGGAGAGCGTTGCCCGTATTCTGAAGATGTTTGACGAGTTTAAAAATAAATGGGAAGTGCCCACCCAGATCTGTGTACTGGCGCACGTTACCACACAGACAGAAGCGGCACAGCGTTTCGGCGCTCCGCTGGATCTGATGTTCCAGTCAATCGCCGGTTCCCAGAAGGGAAATGAAGCCTTCGGTCTGACAGCGGCAATGCTGGAGGAAGGACGCCAGACGATGCTGACGAATTCCACCGCGACCGGTCCGAACGTTATGTATTTCGAGACAGGACAGGGCTCCGAGCTTTCTTCTGAAGCGCACAACGGATGGGACCAGGTGACGATGGAGGCGCGCTGCTACGGCTTTGCGAAGCGGTTCCAGCCGTTCCTGGTAAATACGGTAGTAGGATTTATCGGACCGGAGTATCTGTATGATTCCAAGCAGGTAACCCGTGCCGGTCTGGAGGACCACTTTATGGGCAAGCTCACCGGTATTCCTATGGGCTGCGACGCCTGCTACACGAACCACATGAAGGCAGACCAGAATGATATCGAAAATCTTGCCACGCTTCTGGTTGCGGCGGGCTGCAACTATATCATGGGCGTGCCGCAGGGCGACGACTGTATGCTGATGTATCAGTGCACCGGTTATCATGAGGCGGCGGCTCTGCGTGAGGTATTCGGTCTTCGTCCGATTAAGGAATTTGACCAGTGGCTGGAGAAGATGGGCTTCTCGGAGAACGGTAAACTGACAAAACTGGCAGGCGACGCGTCTGTATTCATGAAATAAGGAAGGAGGGGACAATTCAATGGAAGCAAAGGATTTAAGAGCGATTATCGAACAGGTATTACAGGAGATGAATGTCTCCCCCGCAGATATGAAGGAAGATGCGCCAGCAGCGGAGGCTGCAGCTTCTGCGCCGGCACCGGCGGCAGAGGGCGGTCTTAAGATTCCGAAAAAAGGGGTAGCGCTGGAGCCCTCCGTTATTGAGGACGGCTGCCTGGAGGATATCACAGAGATTGATATCCGTACCCAGTATCTGGTAGAAAATCCGCAGAATAAGGAAGCTTACGCGGAGCAGAAGTATGCGGCTCCCTGCCGTCTGGGTATCGGAAAAGCAGGAGCAAGATACAGAACACTGCCGCAGCTTGAATTCCGGGCGGCGCATTCCGCGGCGCAGGATGCGGTATTCAACGATGTGGATGAGGACTTTGTAAAGGACCAGGGGCTGTTTATCGTACAGACACAGTGCGACAGCAAGGATACGTACCTGACGCGTCCGGACCTTGGAAGAAAGCTCTCTGCGGAAGCAGTGGAGACCATTAAGGAAAAATGCAAAAAGAATCCGACCGTCCAGATTTATGTATCCGACGGACTTTCCTCGGCGGCGGTGGCAGCCAATATCGGTGATTTGCTTCCCGCTATTATGCAGGGTCTGGAGAGCTACCGGATCGATGTGGGAACGCCCTTCTTTGTAAAATATGGCCGTGTGGGCGTGGAGGATGAAATCAGCGAGCTGCTTGGCGCGGATGTGGTCTGCGTACTGATCGGCGAGAGACCGGGTCTGATCACAGCGACGTCGATGTCCGCCTATATCGCATACAAGGCTACGGTCGGTATGCCGGAGGCAAGACGTACCGTGGTTTCCAATATTCACAGCGCAGGTACCATCCCGGCGGAGGCAGGCGCGCATATCGCCGAGATTATCAAAATTATGCTCGAACGCAAGGTCAGCGGAACAGAGCTGAAACTTTAAGGATTGTTCCGGAAGGAACACAGATTTTAAAATATACGGAGGTATTTATCATGAAAAGAGACCCATTGCCAGCAAAGGTGCTTGCAACCAGACTGATTCCCAATGTTTCCGCAGACCTGGCAAAACAGCTGCAGTTAAGACCGGACCAGAAATCTCTGGCTTTGATCACCGCAGACAGCGATGACGTTACCTATACCGCTCTCGATGAAGCGACAAAGAAAGCGGACTGCGAAGTAGTTTACGCAAAGAGCTTTTACGCAGGCGCGGCGAATGCCAACACAGCGCTTGCCGGTGAGATCATCGGTATTCTGGCGGCGCCGAATCCGGCGGAGGCAAAGGCGGGACTGGAAGCCGCAGTTGATATGATTGAAAATGTGTGCCACTTTGTGTCTGCAAATGACGACGACACCATCTGCTACTATGCACACTGCATTTCCAGAACAGGTTCTTATCTGTCCGCGGGCTGCGGTATTCCGGAAGGAGAGGCAATCGCGTATCTGATCGCACCGCCGCTTGAAGCAATGTATGGAGTAGATGCCGCGCTGAAGGCGGCTGACGTAAAGTGCTGCGTTCTGTATGCGCCGCCTTCTGAGACAAACTTTGGCGGTGCGCTGCTGACCGGAAGCCAGTCTGCGTGCAAGTCTGCCTGCGATGCATTTGCCGCGGCAGTAGAGTCTGTTGCTGACCGTCCGATCGAGTAGCTTCCGGATAGACGGAGGACTGATATATGAAAGCTTTGGGCATGATTGAAACACGGGGGCTGGTAGCCGCCGTCGAGGCGGCGGATGCCATGCTGAAGGCTGCAAATGTGACCCTCACCTGCAAGGAGCAGGTCGGCGGAGGACTGGTGACAGTGATGGTCCGCGGAGATGTGGGCGCTGTAAAAGCAGCGACAGATGCCGGAGCAGCAGCGGCGGAGCGGGTGGGCGAGCTTATCAGCGTCCATGTGATCGCAAGGCCTCATGAAGAGCTGGAGCCTGTGCTGAAAATGCCGGACGGCGAAGGACCGGAACCTGTGCCGGAAGCACTGGAAGCGGAGAAGCCGGAGCCGGAATCCGGAAAGCAAGAGACCGGAACGGTGAAGCCGGAAGCAGAAATCCGGACGGAGGACGCAACGCAGGAGGAGCCTTCTGAGGAGGAGATATCTGCGGAGGATGCTCCTGTGGAATATACGGAAGCCGCCCTCTCGCGGATGCCTGTGGTGAAGCTGCGGGATATTGCCAGAAAGCTGCAGATAGATAATATGACCAGAAAGGAAATCCGGTATGCGAAGAAGCAGGAGCTGATGGAGAAAATTCTGCAGTTTCTGGAGGAAGCAGAAAAAAAGCAGCCAGAGCAGTAGAGAACAGGGAGTAACAGGGCAGCCTGGCTGAACTGTTACAGTAAGGAGACAGGACATTATGAAATTGATTGACAAAGACCTGATGTCTGTACAGGAAGTCCGTGAGCTGGTGGAAGCAGCAAAGGAGGCGCAGCGGGAGCTGACCCGCATGAATCAGGAGCAGGTTGACCGGATCGTCAGGTCAATCGCGGACGCGGGCGTGCGCAACGCAAAACGGCTGGCGCAGATGGCCTGGGAGGACACCGGCTTCGGCGTCGTGGAAGATAAGGTCGTAAAAAATGTATTTGGCAGCCGCGGCGTGTACGAGCATATTAAAGACATGAAAACCATTGGCGAGCTGAGCAGAGACGAGGAAAAGGGACTGCGGGTGATCGCGGTTCCGGTGGGTGTGATCGCGGGACTGATTCCCTCCACAAACCCCACCTCCACGGCGCTTTATAAAGCGGAGATTGCTATTAAAGCCGGAAATGCAATCGTATTTTCGCCGCATCCGACAGCGCTGCGCAGCATTATGGAGACCGTGAAGGTAATCCGGCAGGCTATCGCGGAAGCGGGAGCCAATGAAAATCTGGTTTCCTGCATCAGCATCCCCACGATGGAGGCTACAAATTCGCTGATGCATCACCGGGATATCTCATTGATTTTAGCAACCGGCGGCTCCGCTATGGTGAAAGCGGCATATTCTTCAGGAACGCCCGCTATCGGCGTAGGTCCCGGAAACGGACCGGCGTATCTGGAGAAAACATGTGATCTGCCGCTGGCGGTAAAGAGAATCATGGATTCTGAAACCTTTGACAATGGAACCATCTGCGCATCCGAGCAGTCTGTCATCTGTGATGAGGACATGGCGGAAGCGGTGCAGGCGGAAATGGAGCGCCAGGGGGCTTATTTCCTGGATGAGCAGGAGCGGGAGCAGCTTGGACGCTTTATCCTGAGAGCCAACGGTACCATGAATCCGGAAATCGTAGGAAAGAGCGTAAAGACCATCGCGTCTCTGGCGCATCTGGATAAGGTGCCGGCGGATGCGAGAGTGCTGGTGGCAAGAGAGACCGGCGTGGGCAGGGGACATCCCTACTCCAACGAAAAGCTTGGTCCGATTATGGCGTTTTATACCGGCTCCGATTACGTGGATGTGTGCGAAAAGGTCTGCACCATTCTTCAGTACGAAGGCGCGGGACATACCTTCTCCATGCACACAAATGACGAGAAAATGGTGGACTATTTTGCGAAGAGAGTACCGGCATCCAGAATCATGGTGAATACGCCCAGCGCGCTGGGCGGCATCGGAGCGACCACATCCCTGCAGCCGGCGCTGACACTGGGATGCGGGGCTATCGGCGGAAGCGCCACCTCGGAGAACGTGGGGCCCATGCAGCTTCTGAACCTGCGCTACGTGGCGTACGGGCAGAAGGAGCTGGATGATATCCGCGCGGAGATTCCGGACTGCGAAGACGGCATCTGCCGTGAAGCGGTAGACCTGAGCAAGATTGACATTGATGAGATTGTGAGAAATGTGATTGCCAAAATGAAGGGCTTCTGACCCCGGCATCACAGGATAATAGAAATCACAGGGACAGAGCCGGGAGAGCGCCCGGCTTGGAAAGGAGTATATCATGGCTGTTACACAGGCATTGGGAATGATTGAAACAAAGGGTCTGGTTGCGTCCATCGAGGCGGCGGATGCAATGGTTAAGGCGGCAAACGTAACGCTTATCGGCAAAGTACACGTAGGCGGCGGACTTGTAACCGTAATGGTGCGCGGCGATGTGGGAGCTGTAAAAGCGGCGACCGACGCAGGCGCAGCGGCGGCGGAGCGCGTAGGCGAGCTGATTTCCGTACACGTAATTCCGAGACCGCATGAGGAAGTGGAGTTTATCCTCCCGACATTGAAGTAGACAGAGATGCCCGCTGATGCGGGCGCAGGCATACAAAAAAGCGCTCCGGGCGCGGAAATGAGGTAGAAAATGGCTATTACACAGGCACTGGGAATGATTGAAACAAAAGGACTGGTAGCTTCCATTGAGGCAGCGGATGCGATGGTCAAGGCGGCAAACGTAACGCTTATCGGCAAGGAGCACGTGGGCGGCGGACTTGTAACCGTAATGGTGCGCGGCGATGTGGGAGCTGTAAAGGCAGCTACGGACGCAGGCGCGGCGGCGGCAGAGCGTGTAGGAGAGCTGATTTCCGTACACGTAATTCCGAGACCGCACGAGGAAGTAGAATTTATCCTTCCGTCTCTGGAGAAATAAGGCTGCCGTGGCCGCAGAGCCATGCGGTCTGAGACAGGCAAAGAAAAAGGCGCAGCCTCCGCGCATTGCGGATAAGATGGCGGAGAGCGGCGCCGGAAACCAGGGAAGGGGGATACAGCGTGAAAGCAATCACGGAAGAAATCCTTCGCTATGAACTTCGAAACAGCCAGCCGGAAGTATATATTATTCCCAAGGGAAAGATACTGACACCGGCGGCGAGAGAATATCTTCAGCAGCGCAAAATCCGCTTTGAAAAAGAAGGCGGAGATACCGGCAGATACCAGATGAAGACTCCGGTGAAGAAGGAAGAGGCGCCGTCCGCGGATAAGCCGAGGGTGGTGGCGACAGAGGTGCCGCCGCCTAAAAAGGTGGAGGTCCCCGGACAGGAGAACGGGCAGCCCAGACCGAAATATGTGGATTATGAGACGGGAGCATTTTATTATGACAAGCCGGAGCATATGACGCAGCTTTCCGGAAATATGCTGGTCTGCAAGGACCATCCGCGGATTCTGTTCCGCGGAAAGCTGGATTCCCTGCAGGCGTCGGTGGTGCTGGCGCAGGCGATGATAAAGGCGGGCGGCGGCAGCCAGGCGCTGCTTGAGGATCTGGGAGATATACTGAAGGACCTCAGGGAAATGATGCGGTGCGATGTACTGGATGAAAAGATGAGGACAGAAACCATCATCGGACTCACCCATAAGGAGCTTCGCGAGCATTCACACAATCCCATGAAATATTACAGTATTAAACAGATGATTCTTCCGGACTACACAATGGGCACAGAGTACGCCATACTGAATAAGCTGCGCACGGCGGTCCGTGAGACGGAAGTGGCGGCGTGCACCGCTTTTCATGTGGACAAGAAATATATCAGAAACGACATCATAGAGGAGCTGAACCGCCTGTCGAGCGCGCTGCATATCATGATGTGCAAATATCTGGCAGGACAGTACGGCGCATAGAGGGCAACAGGGAAGCCGGGCTGAACTGCTGCCATAGAAGCGGAGGAAACGGATGAAAGATATTGTGACGGCGGTGGTGGATGCCATCCATATGGCAGGATTTGTGGAAATCGAGGTGTCCGCGAAACACGTACATCTGACGGAACAGGATGTGGAGGTGCTCTTCGGCAGGGGGGCTTCTCTTGAGCCGGTACGTCCGCTGTCCCAGCCGGGACAGTTCCTTTCCGGCCAGCGCGTGAAGCTGATCGGACCGAAGGGAACGATGGAGCGCGTGGCGGTCCTGGGTCCGGCGCGCAGCGCTACGCAGGTGGAGCTTTCCAAAAGCGACTGTGTGGCACTGGGCGTGAAGGCTCCCAAGCGGGAGTCGGGAGACCTGGCGGGCTCCGGTTCTGTTACGATTGAGGGACCCTGCGGAACGCTGGAGGTAAAGGAGGGCGTGATTATCGCCCACAACCACATCCATGTGACGGAGGCGGATTCCAGGAGACTGAAGCTGAAGGATAAGGAACGGGTTTCTGTGGAGGTTTACAGCGAACGTCCGGTGATTTTTAACGACGTGATTATCCGCGTCAGCAAAAATTTTTCCTGCAGGATGCATATCGACTTTGACGAGGCGAATGCAGCCGGTGTGCAGGGCTTTACACTGGGACGCATTGTGCGGAAGGTGGAAGCGGAAGGAATCGGACGAAGCATTTTATAGAAAATGATTGCGAGAGTACGAAGTACGGAGCAATCCGGTATCACAGGGGTCAAAATACCTTTTGACCCCATCATCAGAAAATAAAAGGAGCAAGAATATATGATGGACCTGCAGCGTGTCAACGAGTATATGAGCAGAGTGGAGGAATCTGAGAAAAAGGTTCTGCCCCATGCCGGGCGTCTGAAAACCGGGCTGGACCTTGGAACGGCATACATCGTACTGGTGGTGCTGGACGAGGAAAATCAGCCGGTGGCGTGCGAGAAGAAGGCGGCGGATGTTCTGCGGGACGGCGTAGTGGTAGATTACAGCGGCGCCTGCCGGATAGTAAAGGAGCTGAAGGACCGGCTTGAGGAGCGGCTGGGAGAGGAACTGACGGACTGTGCGATCGCCATGCCCGCCGGTACGGAATCCAGCGTGCAGACACACCGCTACGTGGCGGAGTCGGCAGGCTTTGAGGTTACGAATGTGCTGGATGAGCCGACGGCTGCCAATGCTGTTTATCAGATATCCGACGGCGTAGTGGTGGATATCGGCGGAGGAACCACGGGACTGGCGATGTTCCATGACGGAAAGGTCGTGCAGATTGAGGATGAACCGACCGGAGGTACACATCTTTCGCTGGTACTGGCGGGGAATTATCATATATCCTTTGCGGAAGCAGAGACGATTAAGCAGGATTATGCCAGACATAAGGAGATTTTGCCGGTGGTGCGGCCAGTGATTGAAAAGATGGCGACGATTGTGAAAAAATACATTGACCCGTCCCGGACGGATACCATCTATCTGTGCGGCGGAACCACCTGCCTGACAGGAATCGAGACGGTTTTTGAGAAGGTGACGGGCATCCGCACTGTCAAGCCGGACAATCCTTTCCTGGTAACGCCTGCGGGAATCGCGATGAATTGTATCCTTTCTGAATAAGCTGGGCTGTTATAGACAAAGAAACCGGGAACAGAGCCGGAGGCGGTTTACTTCAGGAGAAAGGAGATAACGTGGAAAAGAAAGAAATGATCGCGCAGATTGTTGCCCGTGTGGCGGACAGGCTGGCGCAGGCGGGAGAGAGCGTGACGGCGGAGCAGATAGCGGAGGCGCTGGCGGAAATAGATAAGCTGCCGGGGCTGCTGATACTGACGCAGGAGCACGGCTGCGACTGCCATAAGCTGCTGGAGAGCAGCCGGATAAAAGAAAAATACCGGACCAGCTGCGCTTTGCTGCAGGAGTATCAGGTGGATATGGACAGCATCGATACGGTGGTTCTGTTTAACCTGACGACGGAAGCGATGTGCAAAATTGCGTCCGGAATTACGGATACGCCCTACACAAAGCTGGCGGCGGAGGCGCTGCTGTCGGGGAAAAAGCTTTATGCCGCACAGGAGGAAGTGGAGCTTTGCCGGTATCCGGCGGGCGCCCCTGGCTCTTACCGGTGCATGATGCAGACAAAGCTGGATAAGCTGGTGTCCTGGGGACTGAAAATCTGTCCTGCAGGGAAGCTTGAGGACTGCATTCTGGGAGAAAGCGCTTTGGCGGCGGAGGCTCTGAAGGAGAACATCCCGGCAGAAAAAGCTCCTGAGGGGGCTCCTGCTGCGGAGAATCCGAAAGAAAGTGCTCCGGCAGAGGGCGGGGCGGAAAAAGAAATTACCTTCTGTAAAAGAGTGATTACCGAGCGGGATGTCATTGAGGCGAACCGGAACAATGTGAAGGTGATCCGCGTCACGGAAAGGAATATCGTGACGGCGCTGGCGCGGGATGCCGCGGCGGCAGGAAATATCCGTCTGGTAAAAGAGTAAAATGTGAAAAAAGTTACTGTCCGGTGCAGAACAGTAACCAGAGGAGAGATAGTATGCAGGTCGCAAAGGTAATAGGAAATATCTGGGCAACCAGAAAGGAAGAAAAGCTGTCGGGTCTGAAGCTGCTCCTGGTAAAGCCCATCGATGTTCTGGACGGGACGGCGGACAAGTCGCCTCTGGTTGCCGCTGACACCATCGGGGCAGGCGTGGGGGAGACCGTGATTCTTGTGGGCGGCAGCTCTGCGAGAAACGCTGCGGGAGATACCTCCATTCCGGTGGACGCTACGGTGGTTGGAATTGTGGACGATTTGGAAATTGACCGGTCTGTCCTGGAACAGTAAAGAAAAGAGGCTGCTTATGAACCTGATAGAGACTGTTAAGGCGGCAGGGGTCGTGGGTGCCGGGGGCGCCGGCTTCCCGACCCATGTGAAGCTGAATACAAAGGTGGAATATTTTATTGTAAACGCCGCGGAATGCGAGCCGCTGATTGAAACGGACAAATATCTGTGCCGTACCTGGGCAGAGCGGATTGTCCGGACGATTCCGGTGATCGCAGACTTTCTGGGAGCCTCTAAAAAAGTAATTGCCCTGAAGGCAAAATATGAGAGGGAAATCGCCGCATTGAAGCAGGCTGTGGAAACGTGCGGAAGCGATGTGGAGATTTTCGGGCTGGGGTATTTTTACCCGGCGGGAGACGAACAGACGCTGATACAGCAGGTAACGGGAAGAAGCGTGCCGGAGAGAGGGCTTCCTTCCGACGTGGGCTGTGTGGTAGATAATGTGGGCACGGTGCTGAACATCGCCGATGCCCTGGAGGGAAAGCCTGTCACGGAGAAATACCTGTCCGTGGTGGGAGAGGTGCGCCAGACGCTGCTTCTGCGTGTGCCGGTGGGGACGCCGGTGCTGGAATGCGTGAAGGAGGCACAGCCTCTGATCTCCGATTATGCTCTGATCATGGGCGGGCCCATGATGGGAAAACAGCTGACGGAGCGGACGGCTATGGAAGCGGCGGTGGTGACGAAGACAACCGGAAATATTATGGTCCTGCCAAAGGAGCACTATCTGTTTAAAAGAGCGGCGCTTCCGATGGAGACCATAAAGCGGCAGACGAGGAGCGCCTGTATCCAGTGCCGGATGTGTACGGACCTGTGTCCGAGATATCTGATAGGGCATCAGATGAGACCGAATCTGGTGATGCGGAATCTGTGGCGCGAGGAGACGGCGAAGGACGATGAGGAATTTCTGAAGATGTTCGGCGACGCTGCAAACTGCTGCAGCTGCGGTGTGTGCGAAATGTTCGCCTGCCCGATGGGGCTCTCCCCGCGCAAGGTGAACGAGTACATGAAGGGCGAGCTGCGGAAACGGGGGATCCAGGTGCCGAAGAATCCGGAGGCACATGCGCGGGAATTTGTGGATGAGCGCAAGACGCCCACAAACCGTCTGGTGGCGAGGCTGGATCTGAGTAAATATTATGGAAAGCATCCGCAGGAGTGCCGGGAACTTTATCCGGAGACGGTGTTCATTCCCTTCTCCCAGCATATCGGGAAACCGGCGGAAACGGTGAAAAAGGCGGGAGATACGGTAGCCAGGGGCGAACTGCTGGCGGCTGCCGCGGAGGGACTCTCCGCCAACATTCACTCCAGCGTGGACGGAGTGGTGGAAGAAATAACAGAAAAAGGCGCGCGTATCCGCTGCGGAAAGGAGTGAAAACATGAGTCTGGCGATTGGCATGGTTGAATTAAACAGTATTGCAAGGGGCATTGAGACCTGTGATTATATGGTCAAGGCGGCGCAGATTGAGTTACTCCGTTCCTCTACCGTGTGTCCGGGGAAATTTATGATTTTAATCGGGGGCGATACCGGCGATGTGCGTGCATCCATGAAGGAGGGCATATCAAGGGGCGGCGAGTGCGTAGTGGATACCCTGCTTTTGCCGAATGTCCATCCCACCCTGATTCCGGCGATGACGGGGACAACGCAGGTGCCGGATTACGGCGCGGTGGGCGTGCTGGAGTTTTATTCCGTAGCCGCGGCGATTACCGCTGCGGACAAGGCGGCGAAGGCGGCGAATGTCACGCTGATGGAGGTCCATATCGGATTTGCCATCGGCGGAAAGGGGTACGTAACCCTCACCGGCGACGTGGGAGCTGTGAGAGCCGCGGTTGAGGCCGCGTCCAGGGGAAGCGAGCTGCTGGTTGGAACCACGGTGATTCCGCGTCCCGACAGGAAGCTGTTCAATTCCCTTCTGTAAGAGAGGCAAGCAGGAGGAAAAAAATTAAGGAAAGCCTGAGAGAAACCTGCCGGAAAGGAATGACAGGCGGTTGTTTACATAAAGCCGGAGACGGGGTACCGTAAGCAGCGGCGGGGGTGCGGGGCTCAGGGAAAGGAGAAAATATGAGCGTATTTACAGAGAGTGTTTCAGCATGGGTACAAAACATATCAATTAACTCCGTAATTATGATGATCATGATGATTTTTATGCTGGTGGGAGCCATCGATAAAATCCGCGGCAATAAAAAAGGGTACGGTGAAAAGTTTGAAGAGGGCTTCAACGCGATTGGACCGCTTGCTCTTTCTATGGCGGGCGTAGTGGCGGCGGCTCCGGTACTGGCCGAGATTCTCGGACCGATTATCACACCGATCTACACCTTCTTCGGTGCAGACCCTTCCATGTTCGCCACCACGCTGCTGGCGTGCGATATGGGCGGATATCCGCTGGCGATGGAGCTGGCGTCCGATGAAGCGATCGGTAACTTTGCAGGACTGATTCTGGGAACCATGATGGGTCCGACCATCGTATTCACGATTCCGGTAGCGCTGGGCATTATCTCCAAGGACGACAGGTCTTACCTGGGAGCCGGTGTTCTGGCAGGTATGATTACCATCCCAATCGGCTGTATCGTCGGCGGTCTGGCTATGAGCGCCATGACTTCCTACAGTCTGAGCATCGGAAGAATTCTGCAGAACCTGATTCCGGTTATCATTATCGCTGCTCTGATTGTTATCGGACTGTGGTTTGCTCCGGCAAAGATGATAAAAGGCTTTAATGTATTCGGCACAGGCGTTACGATTGTAATTACTGCTTTTACTGCTATCGCAGTATTCGAGCAGATTACCGGTATCATGTTCCCGCTGTTTGACGTAATGGCGACCAAGGATGCAGTGACCGGATTAAGTCCTCTGGACAGCGGTCTTCTGACCTGCGGACAGATTGGTATCGTGCTTATCGGCGCTTTCCCGATGGTGGAGTGGATTACCCGTACCTTCGGCGGCGTGCTGAAGAAGCTGGGCGGCGTACTTGGTATCAATGAGCAGGCGTCCGCCGGTATGGTAGCGAATCTGGCAAACAACATTGCCATGTTTAATATCATGGGCGAGATGGATCCCAAAGGCAAGCTGCTGAACGTGGCGTTCGCGGTTTCCGCAGCCTTCGTATTCGGCGACCACCTCGGATTTACCGCAGGCGTAAACCAGGAAATGGTTACTCCGGTTATTATCGGTAAGCTGGTGGCAGGTATCACCGCTCTGATTGTGGCGAATATTCTGTCTCCGAAGCTGCTTGCGAAGATTAAATCGACAGAGAAATAAAACGTTTCATGGAAAACCGCGTCCGGCGGAAACGGCGGGCGCGGCCAACTGAAAGGACGACGGTATGAATATTAGCGAAGAATTGATTCGGGAGATTATAACAAAAGTATTGGAAACTGCCACGCAGGAGCAGAAAACGGCGGACTGCGGGTTTGAAAAAATCGTGGATCCCAGCGGTATCATCGGGATCAAAACCTCCACGGTAAAGTGTGAACCGTTCCAGCAGGAGGGCGTGGCGCTGAAGGATGTGGTGACGCTGGAGGAAGCGCCGCGCATGGGCTGCGGCATTATGGAGCTCGACCACACCAGCTTTGAGTGGACACTGACCTACGACGAGTACGATATGGTTATCGAGGGAACGCTGGAAATCGAGATTGACGGAAGAGTGATATCTGCGGGACCTGGTGATATTATCTATATTCCAAAGAACAGCCATATTCATTTCCAGACGCAGGATAAAACGCGTTATGCATACTTTGTGTATCCCGCCAACTGGTCGGAGCTGGGCTGACGGAACGCTGCCGGGCAGAGACAGAACTGAGACGGGCTGACGGAAAGATGCCGGGCAGGATAAATTCCCCGGACCGGGGAGAGAAGGAGAGCTGCGATGGAGCTGCATTTAAAACAGGGCTATTATAAGGACATCCGGGCGTGCGACGAGATTGCCAGAGGCTCCGTTTTGCACGAACGGTACTTTTCCGGTTCCTACCGGACAGAGGATTATATCCGGTCCTATTTTCCGGACGACGGAAGAGGACGGCTTTACTTTGCCATGACCCCGCGGGATGAGAAGGCGGGGCTGATGGTAATCAGCCGGAACGGATTCACCAACGAATTTCACTATCTGGCTCTTCTGTGCGTAAAGAATGAATTTCGCGGACAGGGTGTGGGAGCCTGGATGCTGAAGCAATTCGAGCAGATGGGACGCGAGGACGGAAAGCGGAAGGCTTCCCTGACAGTCAGCGATTTCAATGTCCGTGCTTTCGAGTTTTACAAAAAGAACGGATACTACGAGGTGGGGATGATACCGGACGCGCTGGTTGACGGAATCGGAGAGCATCTGATGCTGAAGGATTTAACGTAGAAAATATAATCTGAAAAAAGAAACAAATGCGGGAGCCGGCCAAAAACCGGCTCTTTTAATGCTTGCTATCGGACAGGGCAAATGTCATAATAGCAGAAAAGGAAGCGTCTGTGATGCCAAAAGCGGCGTGTGCAAGCCAGGTCTGCATCCGGTTCAGAAGATGTAGTAACTGAATAAAGGCATGGTTTGCGACGGAGAAAAAGCAGCCGCGGCACCGGGAAGGAGAACGAAATGAGCGAAGGACTGCGCGTCTGCCGGAAATGCCTGCTCAGAGAGCAGACGGAGGCGGAATATTTTAAGAATCTTGAAAGCTATATTGCCGGATTACCGGAGGAAGTGCGTGTAAGCCAGCAGATATACGAGGAACGGCTGGCGTGCTGCAGCCATTGTGAAAATCAGATGCAGGGGATGTGCCGTCTCTGCGGCTGCTTTGTGGAGCTGCGCGCCGCCATGAAGGTGCGGAAATGCCCGGCGCTGCCGTGCAGATGGAATGCCGTGCCATAATAAAGAGACTATCGGGTCCGGAAAACCAGACTGCGCGTTACAATTCACGGAATGTTTTTTGGGACAGCCCGCGCGTCACAACAGGGCATTTTAAGAACAGATTGTTAGCTGCAAAAAGTTACTGTGAATGAAATGAACAGTAACATAATAGTTTTCACATAAAATTCACATCACAATATATTGACACATAACAACATATCATATATAATCAGATTCATAAGAAAGGAGGAGAGATATGGAGGCGATATATTTATTACCGTTTCAGGCGGCTGCGGTTCTCTGCGATGTATATCAGAGAAAAATACCCAATACCCTGATTACCGCCGGGATGATTACAGGCGCGGCGTATCAGTGGAGCGCCAAGGGTCCGCCGGGGCTGCTTGCATTTGCAGAGGGAGCGCTGCTTCCGCTGCTGGTTCTTGGCATCCTGCACTATTTCCGGATGCTTGGGGCGGGGGATATAAAACTTCTTATGATGTCGGGCGGATTTTTCGGCGCGGCAGGAAGTCTGAAATGTATCTGTTTATCTTTTCTGGCTGCCGGGGCTCTATCTCTGGCGGTACTTGTCAAGCACCGCGTTCTCATGCGGCGTCTGCACTACTTTGTCCAATATATCATAAATTACCGGCAGACCGGGAAATGGACTCCCTATATCCGGGAACGGGAGAATCCGGCATATCTTTATTTTTCCATTCCGGTGCTCCTTGGAAGTCTGCCGCTTATAGGAGGTTTTTTGTGAAAAAACAGAAGTTTGCAATTTTAGATATGGAAGAAACATATGCTTACAATCTGATGGAATACCTGTCGGAGCGGCAGAGCGTGCCCTTTGAAACAATGGTGTTCGGCAGCGTGGAGAGCCTGCGGGCATATACGCAGCAGAGCACGCTGGATTTGCTGCTCGTTTCAGAAAAAATGATGTGCGCGGATATCCGGCAGATGAATATCCGCAGAATTATGGTGCTCTCTGAGGGAGAAGCGCTGAGAGAATATGGAGACTGCCCGGCGGTCTATAAGTATCAGTCCTCGGAAAGTCTGGTTGCAGAGGTGATGAGCTGTTATGCGCGCCAGGAAATTATGCCGCAGCCGGAAATTGCGCTGAAGCGGCGGGTGCAGATATGCGGGGTGTATTCTCCGGTCAGCCGCTGCGGAAAAACCTGCTTTGCACTGACGCTCGGTCAGATACTGGCGCAGCGCCAGCCGGTGCTCTACCTTAATCTGGAGGATTATTCCGGCTTTGCAACGCTGCTGGAGCGGCAGACGGTTTCGGATATTTCCGACGTCATGTATTTCCTGCGCCAGAATCGTGGAAATGTGGTGCTGAAGCTGAATTCTGCCATGCAGAAGCTGGGCGGCATGGATTATCTGCCTCCGGCGCCATGCTCACAGGATTTGCGGGAAATCAATCTGGCGGAATGGATACAGCTTCTAAACGAGCTGGTTTCCTTCAGCAGCTATGAAACGATCATTCTTGATATCGGTCAGCCTGTCGGCGAAGTTTTTTCACTGCTCTCACAGTGCAGTGTAATCTATATGCCGGTGTGTGATGACATCGTATCCAGGGCGAAGACAGATCAGTACGAGAATCTGCTCAGGGAAATGGATTACGGGGAAATTCTGGAAAAGTCACATAAAATGGTGCTGCCGTTCTGTACGCCGATGATGCAGGGGGAATATTTTCTGGAGCAGCTTGTGGACGGACCAATGGGAGAATTTGTGCGGACGCTGCTGAAGCAGGAGCAGTCCGGATGGGAGGATGGATATGGAACGGGAGCAGGAGGAATTTAAGGAGCTGCACGGCAGACTGATGGAGCTTCTGGATACCGGGCGAGACATCACCGATGAGGAGATTTATGAGCAGATTGACAGGCTGCTGCTGAAAAAGAGCGACAGTCCGTACAGAAGTCTGCGCAGAAGAGATGCTCTCCGCAGAGAGCTGTTTAATTCTGTGCGCAAGCTGGATATTCTGCAGGAGCTTGTAGATAACGACCGGGTAACGGAGGTCATGGTGAACGGGCTCGACGGCATTTTTATCGAGCAGTCTGGCAGGGTGGAACGGTGGGATAAAACCTTTTCTTCGCAGGAAAAGGTGGAGGACCTCGTGCAGATGATTGCGGGCAGGAGCAACCGGATCGTAAATGCGACGGTGCCGATCGTGGATGCCAGGCTGGAAAATGGCGCGCGGGTAAACATGGTGCTCCCGCCGGTGGCGCTGAATGGTCCGATTATCACCATACGCCAGTTCCCAAAGCACCCGATTACCATGCAGCAGCTTATTGCGTGGGGAGCTGTCACAGAGGAAGCCGTCTGCTTTTTGCGCAGGCTGGTGATAGCAGGCTACAATATTTTTATAAGCGGCGGAACCGGCTCCGGGAAGACGACATTTTTAAACGCACTGTCTGATTTCATTCCGAAGGATGAGCGCATTATCACCATAGAGGACAATGCGGAGCTGCAGATACAGGGCGTTTCCAATCTTGTACGGCTGGAGGCGCGCAAAGAAAATACCCAGGGAGAGCACGCGATTACCATCCGCGACCTTATCCGTGCAAGTCTCAGAATGCGGCCGGACCGTGTGATTGTCGGAGAGGTGCGCGGCGAGGAAACCATTGATATGATACAGGCAATGAACAATGGTCATGACGGCAGTCTCTCCACCGGTCACGGAAACAGTCCGCGCGATATGCTTGCGCGCCTGGAGACGATGGTGCTGATGGGTATCGAACTGCCCGTCTCCGCCGTCCGGCGGCAGATTGCTTCCGGGCTGGACATTATGGTGCACCTGGGGCGGATGCGGGACAAAAGCAGAAAGGTGCTGGAAATTATCGAAATTACGGGATACCGCTACGAGACGGAGGAAATCCTGACGCATACGCTGTTTGAGTTTGAGGAGGGCAGAAAAGCGGGCGACAAGCTGGAGGGAAGCCTTGTAAAAAAGGGCGAGCTTCAGCAGAGAAAAAAGCTGGAAAGGGCGGGACTTGGCTGAATGGATTACCGGAAATATAAATTTTCACGAAAAGAGCTTGCCGGGAATCTGGGGCTGTTTCTGCTGCTTGCGGCGGCATTCAGTTATCTGTTTTACCGTTCGCTGATTGCATTTATCCTCTGTCTGCCGCTGTTTAAGATGTTTTTGAAAATCCGCCGGGAAAGCTGCATGAAAAAGCGGCAGAGAGAGCTTTCCGCACAGTTTCTGGCAGGGATGCAGTCGGTCTCCGTGGCGCTCTCGGCGGGATGCTCCGTGGAAAATGCTTTCGGGGAAGCGCTTCGAGAGCTCAGACAGCTATATGAAGAGGATGCCATGATTGTGCGGGAATTCCGCTATATTGTTGTCCAGCTTGGCATGAACCGCAGTCTGGAGCAGCTGCTGACCGGTCTGGCGGTGCGCAGCGGCATAGAGGATATCCGGAATTTTGCGGATATTTTTTCAGCGGCAAAAAGAACCGGCGGCAATCTGATTGCCATTATCCGCAACACCGTCCAGTGTATTTCCCAGAAGGAGGAAACGCGGCGCGAAATCAATACCTGCCTTTCGGCAAAGCGGCTGGAGCAGAATATCATGAGCATCGTACCCTGTATGATCCTGGTCTATGTGCAGATGGTTTCTCCGGGCTTTCTGGACGTCATGTATCACAATCCGGCGGGGATTCTTATCATGAGCATCTGCCTGCTGGTTTATTTCCTGGCATGGCTCTGGGGCAGGAAAATTGTGAGCATAGAGGTATAAGAACTAAGGAAAGGAAGGGTGCTATGATACTGTGTTTTATAATATTAATCGGGATGACAGCGCTTCTGTGCCTTTCCGCAGGCATCAGCCTGCCGGAGGAGATTACGCCGGCAAAGGGACAGAGCGCTTTCTATAAAGCGGCATACTACCTGTTGAAGCTGGCGGGGAGACGGGGCGGACGGGGAAAAGGGTGTGAGGCGTCCGGAGCACGCGCATCTGCCTTTGAGACGGAGCGGCTTGCGCGCGTGCTCCTGGTGTTTTTTCTGGGAAGCGGAACCGGCATTCTTCTTCAGGCGGCGCTGGCAGGGCAGTCAGCTCTGCAGGATGGCTATGAGCTGACAAGACCGACAGACGGGCAGGATGCCAAAGTCTGGGAGCTGCAGGCGCAGATTGGGGAAGATGCCCAGACAGAGCAGCTGGAGGTCGTGGTAAGCAAACGCCGCTATACGGAGGAAGAAAAGCAGGAGCTTCTGGAGCAGGCAATCCAGGAGATTGACCAGGTTATCCTGGGGGATAATACATCGGCTGATGAGGTGCGCGGGCGCGTGGTTCTGCCTGCCTCGGCAGCGGACGGGCAGGTAAGTGTCCAGTGGCTGCAGGAGCCGCTGGATTTACTGGATGCCGACGGCAATATAACAGAAGAACTGCCGGAAGAGGGAGCGCTTCTGCAACTGAAGGCGCTTCTTGACTGCGACGGCAGAGCGGCGGTCTACGAATGTGCCCTGCAGCTTTATCCTCCGCTGTACAGTGAGGAAGAAAAGCTGCGTCATACTCTCCAGAGCGAGGTGAAAAAGGCGGATGAGCAGAGCGCGGAGGAAGCGACACTGCGCCTGCCGTCAGAGCTGGACGGAGAAAAGGTTATCTGGGAAGAGAAGGGGACGGATATCGCCGCCACCTGTCTGGGAATTACGGTTCTGGCGGCGGTCTGCGTATGGATCGCCCGGAACCAGGAACGGCAGCAGGCGCAGGAGCACCGCCGTCGTCAGATGCTGATGGATTACCCGGATCTGCTTTTTAAGCTGAGCATGCTTCTGAATGCCGGACTGACCATGCAGAACGCCTTTTTTAAAATAGCGCTCGAATACCGTGACCGGGAAACGCCGGAGGTGCGCTTTGCCTATGAAGAAATGCTTACGTCTTACTATGAAATGCAGAGCGGCGTACCGGAGGCGCGTTCTTATGAAAATTTCGGCAGACGCTGCGGTGTCGGCAGCTATAACAAGCTGGGCACGATGCTTTCCGCCAACCTGCAGAAGGGCTCCCAGGGGCTTGCGAAACTTCTGCAGGAGGAAGCGGCGTTTTCAATGGAAGAACGCAGCCAGATGGCGCGTAAGCTTGGCGAGGAAGCAGGTACAAAGCTGGTACTGCCGATGATGCTGATGCTGCTTGTAGTGCTGGTAATACTGATGGCGCCGGCGGTGATGTCATTTTAACCGTTACATTGTTTTTTATGGTTTTTGCAGCGGGCACAAAACCTGTCCGGGCGGTTACTTTAAACCCGCCGCGCCCTGGCTGGATTTCCAGAAGAAAATGATGGCGCGCGTCAGCTTTTGGAAGCCCTCGGCTTTGTACTGCTGCGGACAATCAGATGAGGCTCAAAGGTGATGGTGCGCTTTTCGATATCCGGATGCTCAATTTCCAGAAGCGCCTGCCGGGCAGCCTCCTGCCCGATTTCGTAAGCGGGCTGGTTTACCGTAGTCAGGGGCACCGCAAGCATACCGGAAAAGTCGATATTATCGAAGCCGACGATGGACATATCATCGGGGATGGAGACGGCATGTTCCTTTAACGTCTGGCAGGCGCCCAGAGCCATGACGTCGTTAAATGCAAAAATGGCGGTTGCTTTTGTAGAGCGGAGGATTTCTTCCGCGGCTCTGGCGCCGCCCTCCTGACGGTAATTGCCGCAGAACATATATTTTTCGGGAAGAGAGAGTCCGGCCTCCTTCATGGCAAGCCGGTAGCCTTCCAGACGTTCCAGCGTTACCGTAGAGTGCCTTGGTCCCGTGATGCAGGCGATGTCGGTATGCCCGTAATTAATTAAGTGCTTTACGGCGATATAAGCTCCCTTCCGGTTGTTGAGCTGTACGGCGCTGCAGTGCAGCTCCGGATAATAATGGTCAACGGTCACAACCGGTACCCTGACATTGCTGAGCAAATCAGAGTAAAGGGACAGATTTTTCGGACTCAGAGAGGCGGCGGTAAGAATAATGGCGTCGACACCTCTGGATTTTAAAACATTGATGCCGCGCACCAGCTTCTCAGCGTCAAAGTCGGTGTTCAGAAGAATAATATTCTTATTATGGTTGTTCATTTCTGCGTCGATACCGAGCGCCAGATTGGAATAAAAATGGTTGCTGATATCCGGGATGATAAGCCCGATGGTGTTGCTCTGCTGTTTTACAAGCCCGACAGCAAGCTGATTTGGGTAGTAATTCATCTCCTCAGCCGTTTTCAGGATCAGCTCACGGGTGGCGTCGGATACGCGGCATGGCTTTTTATTTAGTACAAGCGAAACTGTGGTGACAGAGAGATTCGTCTCTCTGGCAATATCTTTTAAGGTTGCGGACATGGCGAAAACCTCCCACGGATAAGTTTTTATAGGATGCCGGAAAGTAAAATATCCCATCCTATAAGATATTTTATCATCCGTGCAATAAAATATCAAGATAAAACGTTAAATCCGATAATGGGTAATATGACACAAAAATGGATGCCGGATTTTGTGAAGTATTAACAAAAAGCTTATAAAATGGTGAAAATATCAAAAAAAGTTGTTGACAATAAACAATGATGAGAATATAATCTAGGTATCAAACATGATAAAACGTTTTATCAAAAAGGAGGACGAAAGATGAACAAGAAAATGGTTTCAATGGTACTGGCGGCAGCGTTGACAGGTGTATCCATATTCCCGGCAGCAGTGCAGGCGGAGGATTCCGGAAAGGTAATGATTTCCATCCTGTGCGATCTGGAAAGAGCAAATGTTGGCATTGGAGGTCTTGATACGGGCTTTTATGCAGCACTTGATGAGTGGGCAGAGGCACATCCGGATGTGGAGATCAGTCTGGAGAGTATGAACCAGACGGATTATCAGACAAAGATTACGTCTCTTGGCGCGGCGGGCGATATGCCGGATATGTTTATGCTGAAGGGTTCCTGGACAAAAAATTTTGCAGAGAATGGCTGGGTAAAAGACATTACAGATGTTCTGGATGCAGACCCGGAGTGGAAGGACGGATACATCGAAGGCGGATTTGATGCGGCAACTTATGATGGAAAGATTTACGGCGTACCGCGTGAAAGCCTTGCAACCGGACTGGTTTTCTACAATTCTGATTTATGGGCAGAGATCGGTTATGAAGAATTCCCGTCTACCTGGACAGAGCTTCTGGACGCGGTAGAGAAGTTTAAGGAAGCCGGTATTACCCCGTTTGTCATGGGAAATAAGGCAAACTGGCCGGCAGAGTCCAACTGGCTGAGCACGCTGGGCGACCGTTTTACCGGAACGGAATGGACGAATTCGATTATAAACGGAGAGGGCGCCGCTTTCACGGATGAGGAATTTGTAGCTGCGCTTACCTGTTTCCAGGAGCTGGCGCAGGCGGGCGCATTTAATGAAGATATCAATTCTCTGGACGATGTAGAGGAAGATACCGTGTACTTTAATAAGAAAGCGGCAACGATTGTTACAGGTACCTGGTTCTTTGCAACGGTGGATTCTTCGGCTCCGGACGATGTAAAGGCAGCGACAAAGCTTGCGCTTCTTCCTTCTGTAGAAGGCGGCAAGGGAGACGCTAACACAGTATCCGGCGGACCGGCATGGTTCTTCTCTGTGAGCAGCAACGAAATGGATGAAACAAAGACAGAGCTTATTATGGACCTCTTAAAATATGTCAGTGACGAGCATCAGGCAGATGTTTCCGCTTCAGCAGGTATTATTACCGCATGGGCGAATCCGACCTATGATGCTTCCGGTGTACCGGCGCTCTTTAACGACTACAACGAGCTGATGAAAACAACGACTGTGGTTCCGATTTATGATGCGATGATGGATGCGGCATTAATTGAAACCATGAATACCGGTCTGCAGTCTCTCCTGATTGGAGAAATGACACCGGAGGAGCTTGCGGAGAACATTCAGTTTGAGTACGAAATGGCGCAGTAAGGGATAAAAACAGTGCTTTGACAGTTTCAGATATCCGGAGCAATCCGCCATATCGGGGACGGAATGAACAGAAGGAATGGCAGGCAGCCTGCCATTCCCTGTATGGAGGTGTAGATGTGAAAAAAATCGCAGATAAACGCGGAACCAGACTGGCAATCTTTTTGTGTCTGCTTCCGGCACTCGCCATATATACCTATGTGGTGGTTGTTCCGATTATTGACGCAGTCCGCTACAGCTTTTTTAACTGGTCCGGCGGACCGAATATGAAATATATCGGGCTGAAAAATTATCAGATGCTCCTGAAGGACAAAAACTTCTGGGCGGCATTTCTGAACAACATAAAGATTACGGTAATCTGTGTAATTGGGCAGATTGGCATCGCCTTTATTTTCTCCGCGATGCTCTCCTCCCGCTTTATTAAGCTGAAAAAGTTGCACAGGGTAGTAGCCTATTTCCCGTCGACGCTGTCCGCGGTAGTGGTAGGCTTTACATGGTCCTTTATTTTTAACTATGATTACGGTCTTATCAATGTCATACTTCGCGCTTTGGGAATGGATAACTGGGCGCAGGCGTGGCTTAACAATCCGGACACCATCATCGGTGTAGTATGTATCCCGCTGATCTGGCAGTATATCGGATACTACATGGTTATCATCATGGCGGCAATGAGCTCGATTGACCCATCCATCTATGAAATGGCGGAGCTTGACGGCGCGGGCGGCGTGCAGAGAGCACTGAAAATCACGCTGCCGATTATCAAAAATTCCATTGGCGTGGCGGTCATGCTGTGTATTGCCGGAAACATGAAGATTTTCGACCATATTTATGTAATGACAAACGGCGGACCGGGAACAAGCTCTATGGTAATGGCACTGCAGGTGTATAAGACCACCTTTGTGAAGAATCAGTTTGGTTATGCCAGCGCAATGTCAATCGCTATTCTGATTCTGAGCCTTGCGATTACAGGCGGCAGCCGCCTTCTGATTAACCGTCCGTGGAGAAAGGAGAAGGATTTCTGATGATAGGGAAAAAAATAGGGCGAGTGCTCTGCAATCTGATTTTTATTATTTTTTCGTTTACCTGTGTGTTTCCGATTATCTGGATTTTCTATTCTTCTTTTAAAACCCAGGCGGAGTTTATGCAGAGCTCTGTTGCACTGCCGGAAGCGCTCAATCTTACAAACTATATCAGCGTATTTACTTCCACATCCATGCTGAAGTATATGCTGAACAGTGCAAGAAATACCCTGCTGGCAGTGGCTGTTATCATTATTATTGCATTTCTTGCAGGCTATGTGCTGTCACGGTACAAGTTCCGCGGCAGAGGAGCGATTTATAACTATTTTATCATGGGTATGCTGATTCCCATACACGCGCTGCTGGTACCGATGTATATCCAGTTAAACGGAGTGGGACTGACCAACCACTGGTATACTCTGCTGATTCCGTATATCGGATTCGGACTGCCGATTTCGATTATGCTGATTGAAAGCTATATTTCTTCTATTCCGGGTGAGCTGGAGGAGGCGGCAGCCATTGACGGATGCAGCTTTACCAGAACGCTGTTCCAGATTGTATTTCCACTTGCCTCCCCGATACTGGCAACGGTTGCAATCATCCAGTTTTTCGCGGTGTGGAATGAGTTTACTTTTGCACTGATACTTGTAAATGACGACAGCCTCCGCACGGTGCCGGTAGGTCTGACGATGTTTAAGGGAGCCTACACCGTCGATTATCCGAGAATGATGGCGGGAATTATGGTGACGATGCTTCCGGTTATGATTTTGTACTTTATCTTCAGCAAACGTATTATTGAAGGTATGGTAGCCGGTGCGGTAAAGGGCTAAAGAAGAAAATGACTGCCGGCGTTGCACAAAAATTCGGGACATAAGTATCTGCCGGCATTGCACTAAAGATGGGAACAAAAATATCTGCTGGCATTACGCAGAAAATATGGGACATAATTATCTGCCGGCGTTGTGCGGTGCCGGAGAATGGAGGAAACGATGGTAAACTTAAATAGTGGATGGCAGCTTCATGAAAGCCGCCTGGATGTGGACAAAAATCAGTGGGCTTCGGTGCTTGCACAGAAAGAGGACTGGTATGACTGCAGCCTTCCGGCGGATGTCAGAATGCCGCTGCTGGAGAACGGGGTAATCAGGGAACCGTTGAAAGCCGATTACTGCTTTGAATCCGAATGGATTGAAAAAAGAGCATGGTGGTTTAAAAAAGAATTTGACAGTGCAGAAGTGGACTTTGATGATGACATTATCCAGCTTATCCTGGAAGGACTGGATTCCAGAGCCGATATTTTTGTAAACGGAAATTACATTGGGACACATGTCAGCGTACATTATCCGTTTGTGTATGACATCAAAGGTCTGCTGGTGGAAGGAACCAATACCATTCTTGTCCGTGTGACGACCGGATTGGAAGAAGTGACGGATAAAGACCTTGCGGAGCTGAATTATGCTGTGTGCACAGAATATGACAACGGAGGCAAATACCGCAGCGATAAGAGACGTGCGTTTGTCAGAAGACCGCAGTATACGGTAGGCTGGGACTGGGGACCAAAGGTTGTGAGCTGCGGGATTACCGGCGGCGCCAGACTGGAAGGACACCGGCAGATCGCGCTCAGAGAGGTGTATGTGCAGACCGTGGAGGCGGCGGAGACAGCAAAGCTGAAAATAATGCTTAATATCGAAAATCTTGGCTTTATCAGCTCAAGAACCGGCGCCTATAAAATCCGGATTTCCTATGATGGTAAAACGGTTTACGAAAGAAGCTGCAGCGATGTACTTCTGACCTCCGGGTATAATTACATAGAGG
Source organism: Marvinbryantia formatexigens DSM 14469 (assembly GCF_025148285.1). NCBI lineage: Bacteria > Bacillati > Bacillota > Clostridia > Lachnospirales > Lachnospiraceae > Marvinbryantia > Marvinbryantia formatexigens. The sequence goes on from NZ_CP102268.1 coordinate 2,337,217, forward strand.
AAGAAGCTGTGATTGAAAATGCGCAGCTCTGGTGGCCGAACGGATATGGCAGCCAGCCGCTGTACGATGTGGAAGTGGAAGCTTCCTGCAATGGTGCAACAGAGCACTGGCATAAAATGCGTTATGGTATCCGCACAATCAGTATAGATACGTCCGTCATCAGCGGAGAAGACCGGAAGTTTGAATTTCTTGTAAATGGGAAAAAGGTATTCTGCAAGGGCGGAAACTGGATACCGAATGATTTTATTTACGCGCGTGTGACAGATGAAAAATACCGCGCACTGATTGACGAGGCTATTGAAGCGAACTTCAATATGCTGCGCATCTGGGGCGGCGGTCTGTATGAGAGAGATTTATTCTACGAGCTCTGCGATGAAAGGGGTATTATGCTGTGGCATGATTTTATGTTTGCGTGCGCAACGCTTCCGGACCACCGGCAGCAGTTCCGTGAGGAAATACGCAGAGAATTTGATTATCAGACAAAACGTCTGAGAAACCACTGCAGCCTTGCACTTTTCTGTGGATCCAATGAGGTTCACTGGCTGTTTAACCATCTGGATAATCCGAGGTGGGGAATCGAGTTTTCTTATGAGCATGCTTACGGAATGTCACTCATGAATATACTGGCAAAGGAAATCATCCATGCCAACTGCCCGTCGGTTGCTTACTGGAACAGCTCGCCATACGGCGGAGAACGTCCGAATGACAATTCCCTGGGTGATATCCATCACTGGAATTGTGCTTTTATGAGCCAGAAGATGGAAGAGCGCATCGAGGCAAAGGATTACGACAAAATCGGGGCGAAATTTGTATCGGAATACGGCTACGTTGGGCCATGCTGCCGGGAAACTATTGAAGAATATATGGACGGACAGCCTCTGGACCGCAGCAGTAAGCTCTGGTGGTGGCACAGCAATGTTTTTGAAAAAGGCACTGTGCATACTGCGATTGAGAAAAACTATGTGGACCATGCGGATGAACTGCCTCTGGATGATTACATCACTTACGGCGGACTGGTTCATGGGCTTATGTATGGCTATTCGCTGGAATCCATGAAATTTAAGGAGCATTGCTATGGCGGACTCATCTGGATGTATAACGATGCATGGGGTGAAGTTGGCTGGACGATTATTGACTACTATCTGAGAAGAAAAATTCCGTTCTACGCGGTAAAGAGAAGCCTGGCACACCGGAAGTTTGCAATGCGTGTGGTAGACGGGGATGTGATTCTGCAGGGTATAAATGACCTGCCGGAAGCAATGGAAGTGACCGGACGGTTTGGATGGATTTCCTTTGACGGAAAAGAACAGGAGCTGCGGGATGTTTCGTTCCGTGTGGAAGCAGGAGAGAGAACTTATCTTCTGCGCGAAAAGCTGCCGCAGAAGGACTTTACAAAAGGAACAATGGTTCTTTACGTTGATTCGCCGGAAATTGCAAATGCATGGCTTCGCATGGATGATATGAGAAAGCTGGCTGTTCCGGAGGCGGAGGTGACCTGCCTGGAAGACCGACGGGAAGGCGATGACCGTATTATCAGAGTTACCTGCAATACGTTTGCACACGCGGTACATGTCGATGGAAACTGGAAATGCTCCGATAATTATTTTGATTTGCTTCCGGGGGAGGAAAAGACATTTACCGTGAAGGACGCCAGAGAGAACGCGCTTACCGTTTCTGCGGTAAACTGGCAGAGCATGTAAAGGTATCCGCGGCGCGGCGGAACAGGAATAATTGAGAAGAAGAGGGATGACATGAAACGCTCAGAAATAAATGCAGCAATTCTTTATGTGATGAAGGCACTGCGGGAAAATAAATTCCCGCTGCCGCCCTTCGCTTATTATACGCCGGAATACTGGCGGACTGTGGATGAGAGCGAGGTGGAAATTGCCGATAATATGCTCGGATGGGACATTACGGATTTTGGCTATGGAGATTTCGAGAAAATTGGTCTTTCTGTATTTACGTTCCGGAATGGAAATTATAATTTTCCGGAAAAATATCCCAAAAATTATGCGGAAAAAATACTTTTTGTGAGAGACGGGCAGATTCTGCCGTTTCATTATCACTGGTATAAACGGGAAGATATTATTAACCGCGGAGGCGGGGATCTGGAGATTACCGTATATAATTGTACAGAAGATGATTTTGCTGACGTGGAGGGCGGAAGAGCGGGTAAACCGGGGAAATTTGCGGATACCGATGTACATACTGTTATAGACGGGAAAAAGATGACGGTTCCGGCAGGCGGGAAAATCGTTTTAAAGCCCGGACAGTCCATAGCTATCGAGCCCGGACAGTACCATCAGTGGCAGGGCGTTCCGGGAACCGGCGATGTGATTTTGTTTGAAGTATCTGCCACCAACGATGACAATATCGATAACCGTTTTTACACGAGCGGCAGGCGGATTCCGGAGGTGACGGAGGATGTGGAACCGGAATATCTGATGTTTGCTGATTACAAAAATTATTATAATCCTGCCGTGCAGCAGGCGGAAAGAGCTTGACAGTTTTACCCTTGTATTATGTTCCCTTCTTTGTTAAAATAAAGACGTAAAATGAGAAGGGAATGCTCGGATCTTCGTTGCATTACCCATGATTACCGGATATCTGCTTTGGTCGGTTTACGACATGGCAGAACCGGTAGTTGTGGGTAATTGTGTTTGGGAAAAATATGCCGGAAACACGGGGCGGAGGGGATGGTATGTCCCGGATTAAGCTGGCAGGATGTACAGGGAGGATAAGCGTGATAACATTAACAAACCGGCAGGCGCGGCAGTTTCTGCTGCTGAAGCATGGACTCCTGGGAAGTTATAAATTTTCCGGAAAAGAGGGAGCGCTTGCATTTATCCGGCAGACTGGCTGTATCCAGTTCGATCCAGTGGATGTCTGCGGGAAAAATGCAGAGCTTACGCTGCAATCCAGAGTAAAGGGATTCCGCAAGCAGATGCTTCATGAACTTTTATATAAGGACCGGGCGCTGCTGGATTATCCCGATAAAAATCTTTCCATTATTCTGACGGAAGATTTTCCATACTTTTCAAGGTACCGGCAGGCGGCAAGAGAATGCGGACGCAGTTTTGAAGGACTTGCGGAGCTGGAGAAGCAGGCGCTGGCTTATATAGCGGAAAACGGTCCGGTCAGCTCTGATTCACTGCCGGTTTCCGGCTCAATCGTCTGGCATTCCAGTATTCACTGGAGCGGAAACTGGGGCGGGCGGACAAATGCCGCCAGGGCAGTGCTGGAACAATTATATTCCTCCGGGGACTTGATTATTTATGATAAGATTGGTTCGCGGAAAATATATGATTTGGCGGAGAAATATATTCCCACTGATATTCTGGAAGCGGAGGAGCCTCTGCCGGAAGAATTTGCACATCAGAAATGGCGCATGCTGCGCCGCATCGGAGCGGTTGGACTGTTGTGGAACCGTCCGTCAGACGCCTGGCTGAATATCTGGAATCTGAAAACTGCGCAGCGCAGCGAAATATTCCGTCAATTACTGCAGGAAGAGGAAATCCTGGAGGTAAGAGTAGAAGGCATAAAGGACATCCTGTATGGCAGGAGTGTGGACCGGGCGCTGCTGGATGCTGTGCAGCAGAATGCGTTCTGCACACCGCGCTGTGAGCTGCTTGCGCCTCTGGATTGCATGATGTGGGACCGGAAGCTGATAAAGGCGCTGTTCGGCTTTGAATATACATGGGAAATTTATACGCCTGCCGCAAAACGGAAATATGGATATTATGTGCTGCCCATGATTTATGGGGAACGGTTTGCCGGACGGGCGGAGGTTGTGGCAGATAAAAAGGCGGATGCGCTGATTGTAAAGAATATCTGGTATGAGGATGGAATCAGGCAGAGCGGGGCGATGGCGGATGCCGTTGACAGGTGTATGAGGCGCTTTGCCAGATTTAATGAATGCAGTACGGTCGTCCGGCAGGATAAATGAGAGGGAATCATTGATAGAAGGGTAAGGGATGTACAGTGAATAAAGAAAATTATGTGCGGGGAATGCTGATGATTATTCTGTCGGCATTCTGTTTTGCGTGTATGAATGTATGCGTGCGGCTGTCCGGGGAACTCCCGTCTGTACAGAAGAGTTTTTTCCGGAATCTGGTAGCGGCAGTATTTGCGGGAATTGTAATTGTGAAAAACCATACGTCTCTGAGAATTGAGCGGGAAAGCCGTCTTCCACTGGCGATGCGGTGTATATTTGGCACAATGGGAATTCTCTGCAATTTTTATGCAGTGGACCATCTGATGGTGGCGGATGCTTCGATTTTGAACAAGCTGTCCCCGTTTTTTGCGATTTTATTTTCGTTTCTTCTGCTGAAAGAAAAGATTACGCATATCCAGGCGGCGTGTGTGGCGCTTGCATTTGCAGGGTGCCTGTTTGTTGTAAAACCGGGATTCCAGAATGCCTCTTTTGTTCCGGCGCTAATAGGCGTCTGCGGCGGGCTTGGAGCCGGAATTGCATACACGATGGTGCGTAAGCTTGGCACGCAGGGAGTAAAGGGACCGGTAATTGTATTTTACTTTTCGCTGTTTTCCTGTCTGATCGTCATACCGTGGATGGCGGCAGTGTTTGTGCCCATGAGCGCGGGGCAGATAGGGATACTCCTGCTTGCCGGATTATTTGCAGCAGGCGGGCAGTTTTCCATCACAGCGGCTTACACCTATGCACCGGCACGGAAAATATCAATTTACGATTATTCCCAGATTATTTTTGCAACCATCCTTGGTTTTGCGATATTCCGGGAAATTCCGGATGCATATAGCTTTATCGGCTATGGTCTGATTATAGCAGCTTCCTTCTTCATGTTTCTGTATAACCGGAAGCAGCAGGAAATGGGCGCCTGATGCCAGTATGGGGCTTTTCTGTGCCAGGATATCCTATGGCTGTTTATGGATGTGTCCAGGAGGAAAAAGAGAGCCGGGAATCTGATGCGGGATTCCCGGCCGGTGTTATTTCATGCAATCGGAGTTGTTTTCAGCGCCTGTATTTCATCCGGAGAAAGACCGGAAATCTCGGCAATTTCGTCCGGAGTATACTTTCTTGCCTGCAGCATACGAAGTGCAATATTTTTCATACCTTCCTGCAAACCGGCCTGCCTGCCAGCCTGAACTCCTTCCTCCCAGGACTGCATTCTCATATCTTCCATAGCCTTGCACATAATCGCGGTTCCCTCCTTACTTTCTTTAAAGAATCTTACTCTTTCTGCCAGTATGTCATAATACATATCGGATGGGTCTGTGCAGGCAAAATCGTGCATCAGTTTTCCGACAGGCGAATCATCGCGGTAAGCGCCATTTACATAAAGAATATGCGAACCGTCCCCGAACAACTCTCCGGTGTTTAAAATATAGCGCTCAATGGTGTACAGAGGCTTCTCTTTTCGCATAATGTCATTTTCGGTTATGAAAATCACATAGGTTTCCGGAAGACTGTCAAAATCATCGCCTTTTTTCAGAAGATTTGCATCCATCATACTGCTGTTATAGCGTGCTCTTTTTCTGCCTGCACCCTTGTCTTTACGCTGGATTTCAACATTATACTTCCGGTTGTTTCTGTCCGTTGCCAGTACATCCAGCCTTATGGAGCGGTACATAAGATTTTCCACAAAAACCTGCGTATGTACATCGAGCACGGATAAATCTGGTATATCCAGTATAATCTGAAGTACCAGTTCGATGCCTGCCGGATTGTCTTCAAAGCACTTTGTCAGAAAATCATCGTCAAGCAGACGAAAATTCCGGAGACGTTCTAAATCTTTCTGATGATTTAAAGTTTGCCGGTGCTTTAAATCTTCCAGCTTTAACGTTTTTTGTATAGTCATACTATCATAAATCCTCTTTCTTTTCAAGACGGTATAATTGGTGGTCAGAGTTTTAAATGGCTCTGTAAAGACCATTGCGAACGGGCAGTAACTGCATGGCAATAGCTATGATAAGCTGCGGCATCTGGAACGTTGTGCGATAATTCAGCAGATTCCAACACGGTATCTTACCCGCGCAAATGCAATTTCATCGTCGGGGCGGATTTTAACCGGTTCTTTGATTGCAAGCCGCTGACCGTTTAAAAAGGTGCCATTTGTGGAATTCATATCGCAGAGGTAATAGTCTTTGCCGTATCGCTGGATTCTGGCATGGACACGGCTTACGGAAGAATGCTCCAGTACAATATCAGACTGCGAGGGCAGCTTTCCGACGATATAGCTGTCATTTTCCAGGACGATACCGTCCTTGCGGCGCGGGTCTGCGCTGACGAGAACGAGATGCGGCTCGTAGTCGCCGTTTTCTTCGCAGAGGACGCCGGTATCGCCAAGCCGGCGTCTCCGCTCATTATCTGCCGAAGAAACCGCGGCGCCGTATGCGCGCGCAGAAGCATAAGCAGGACGCTCAGAGACCCCGGAGGAATCGTATGCCGGATACTCTGGGGAGTGCGCAGAAGCATAAGCAGGGCGCTCAGAGACCCCGGAGGAATCATACATCGGATACCCTGAGGAGCGGGCAGAAGCATAAGCAGGACGTTCCAAGACCCCGGAGGAATCATACGTCGGATACTCTGAGGAGCGGGCAGAGGCATAGGCAGGGCGCTCTGAAAAGCCTGTATATGAATTTTTCGGATGCCTGTTTTCTGCAAAGTGAGGGACCTCTTCATAATAGGGCTCTTCCTGGAAATCTTCCATTGCCTTTGCGAGGGCTTTGTCTTTTTGCTTTTCTTTCTTTTTCTTCTTTTTTTCTTCCAGAGAAAGACCGTAAGCGAGCAGTCCCGCCAGAAGAAAGATAATACCGCCAATCTGCGTGGTGTCCAGCTTCCAGAGCCACATGGCGACCAGCGCAAGAAAAAGGGCAAATCCAAAGCAGACAATAAGAAAAACGCGGCTGGAGGGATTTGCGTCGTCAGCTTGTTTCTCCGCCGAAGACTTTTTCTCATGCTTTGTCTTTTTCGGCTTTTCCGCTTTTTTATCAGATACCTTGTTTCTGCCGGCACCAGCGGCGGACTTCTTTGCATCCGGAAATCCGGAACCGGTATTTTTTCGGCTGCCGGTTGGGCGCAGGGCTTCTTCATCAGAGGCAGCATACCGGGAAGAACCTTTGCGCGGAGCACCCTCATAGGGCTCCGGGCGTACAGTATATCCGGCGGAGCCCTTACGGGGAGCGTCTTCATAAGATTTCTGGCGGACGGAGTATCCGGCAGAACCTTTGCGCGGAGTATTTTCTGAGGTATCCGGGGCATATTCCGGAATATCCGGCGGCAGGGCGGAACCATCATATTCCGGTGGT